>NZ_CALZFS010000026.1 GCF_945649885.1 uncultured Corynebacterium sp.
ATCTGGAGTGGCTTCACCACTGGCCTTAGTTTGTTGGTCGTGGCTATCGCAATTCTCATCGTGGGGGTTCCTGCAGCAGTCGGGGGAATGCCCCTCACGGTTCTGTCTGGGTCTATGCGGCCAATTTATGAGCCCGGGGATCTCATCGTGATCAAGCCAGCAGAGTCACATGAGATCGGGATCGGTGATGTCATCACCTACCAGCTCCGTTCTGGTGAACCGGAGTTGGTGACCCACCGTGTGATTGAGCGTTCCTCTAGTACCTCAGGGGAGACCATCTTCATCACCAAGGGGGATGCGAATCCTTCCGCGGATGAGGATCCCGTGCGTGGTGTGCAGGTCCACGGCACCGTCTGGTACAGAATTCCTCTGCTTGGTTGGATCAATAATTGGTTCAGTGGTCAGGCCCGCCAGATCGTGATTCCGGTGGTCGCTGGTTTGCTCCTGCTCTATGCGTTCTGGAGTGTGATCTCCGGGGTGAGAGAACATCGGAAAAAGAAGTTTAGGGGAGAAGAATCGCCACTCGAGGACAGTGCTCCTAGTGATGAGTGCCAAGCAGAGAGTCTGTAATTCTCTGAGATACCAGCCTTGGCAATGAGATTAAGGCTGCTACTTCGTCTCGTTTGGGTGGCTCGTATGTACCTGCTCGAGGAAGACAGTGCGCTGAACAACGAAGAACCAGATGCGAGCTGTGCCTTTCGCAGTGGGTTTATGCTGCCAACGCTCATGGTTCACTCCATGTCGTTGAATGATTCCAAGAGCGACTTTTAGCCGGTAGTTGGTCGGGGTCGTGGTGAGCGGGGTTCGTGTTAGGAAGTCCCACGTGTCTGCCATCGGGTTCCGAAAGGTAGCCACAAGATCCTGCCATCCTTTTCGGGCGTTGGTGGTGGCAAAACGGATCTCGTACTCTGCCTTCTTTGTGGGGCGGGGGACGGGTTCCTGCTTTTTAGCGGCTCCCATTGTCATGGACGTCCAACGGGTTCGTCAATGTCTAGCCACTCGATTTCAGAGTCATTAAATCCTGCAGCAATAGCGATTGCAGTTTCTCTCCAGGAGGTCAGTTCTGCGAGTGCCAGGTGGGGTTGTTCGGTGGCGAAAGAAGCACGTGCGGCATTGGCCAGGTCGTGTGCGCAGGTTATACGGTCTGCTGGGGAGAGTGCGAACATCCAGGGGAAAGCCTGAGTCATACGCTCAGTGAAGCTTTCACTGTCGCCGAGGGAAGCGGTGACAAGCTGTGCCGCCAGCTCCAGGAGGCCGGCGCGACTGTTGGCTTCGTGCAATGACATGAGTACCAGGGATTCGCCATCGCGACGGGTGACGGTCACTGGATGCTTTTCTGCTTCAGCGAATACTTCAGCTGAGTGCTTGCTCAAATCAGAAGAGCGCCGAACTGAGGTGGGGGAGAATGCTGCACTGGTCATACGCACACCTTATTCCGAATACATTCGGAAGTCTAGGATTCTTTCGCTATCACGAGAGCGATTGTTGAGGTGGCAAGTCGATCGTCGCAAAGCATCCAGCAACGCAGGAACCCGCCGTACCAATTGGTACGGCGGGCTCTTTGCTACTAGCTGCCACCTACAATCTGCAGTGTTACCGCAGGTTGGGCGCCCAGCACTACAACTTAGGCCTTGAAGGCATCATCGATCAGCTTCTGCTGTTCGATGGTGTGGACCTTGGAGATGCCGGTTGCGGTGGAGGACTGGGAGCGGCGGGAAACACGGCGCATCGGGAGCATGTTCTCGATGTAGTTCGGCAGGTGTTCCTGGTAGAACGGCCATGCACCCTGGTTGGCTGGCTCATCCTGAACGAAGAGGATTTCCTCAGCGTTCGGGTAGGAGTCGAATGCTTCGCTGATCCGGTTGAATGGGATCGGGTGGAGCATTTCCACGCGGACGATGGCAACGTCGTCGCGGTTGTCTTTTTCCTTGCGCTTTGCCAGTTCATAGTAGATCTTGCCGGAGACCAGCATGATCTTCTTGACCTTCTTGGCGTCTGCCACGTTGGGGTCGTCGATGACGGACTGGAAGCGGGGGATCTCGGTGAAGTCTTCCGGTGCAGAGGCTGCAGCCTTGTTGCGCAGCATCGACTTCGGGGTGAAGACAACCAGTGGTCGCTTCATCTTGCCCAGTGCATGGCGGCGCAGCAGGTGGAAGTAGTTCGCCGGGGTGGTCGGCTGGGCGATGGTCATGGAACCTTCGGCACACAGCTGCAGGAAGCGCTCGATGCGTCCTGAGGAGTGGTCCGGGCCCTGGCCTTCGTAGCCGTGTGGCAGCAGCAGGATGACGGATGAGGTCTGGCCCCACTTGGCTTCACCGGATGCGACGTACTCATCGATGATGGTCTGGGCACCGTTGGCGAAGTCACCGAACTGTGCTTCCCAGGCTACGACGGCGTCTTCGTTGCCCACGGAGTAGCCGTATTCGAAGCCCATGCCTGCGTACTCGGTCAGTGCGGAGTTGTAGACAAGGAACTTGCCGTCACCCTTGGTCTGAGCCAGTTCGTTGAGGGGGTTGAATTCCTCAGCGGTGTTCGGATCAATGGCGATGGCGTGGCGCTGGGTGAAGGTTCCACGGCGGGAGTCCTCACCGGCCAGGCGCACGAGCTTGCCTTCATTGGCCAGGGAACCGAAGGCGAGCAGTTCGCCCCAGCCCCAGTCGATGCCACCTTCAGTGACAGAAGCGGTGCGCTTCTTGGCCACTGGTGCCACACGTGGGTGGTAGGTGAAGCCTTCTGGGGTGTTGGCGAATGCCTGGCCCAGTTCGATGAGCTCTTCGCGGGTGATGTTGGTGTCGAGTCCGCGGGTGAGTTCCTGGGAGGCGGTGATACCGATCTGCTCTTCAGGCTGCTTCTTACCGGCTTCCTTGACTTCGTTGAACACAGATTCCATCTGGTCGTGGAAGTCGCGGACAACTGCTTCTGCGTCGCCCTCGGAGAGGTCGCCACGGCCAAGCAGATCCTCGGTGTAGGAGGCACGGACGGAGTCGCGGCCGGTGATGAGCTCGTACATCTTCGGCTGGGTCATGGATGGGTCATCGGCTTCGTTGTGGCCGCGGAGGCGGTAGCAGACGAGGTCGATGAAGACGTCCTTGCCGAAGCGGCGGCGGTACTCGGTGGCCAGCTGGCCAACCCAGACAACTGCCTCTGGATCGTCACCGTTGACGTGGAAGACCGGGCAGCCGAACGCCTTGGCGTAGTCGGTTGCATAGTGCATGGAACGGCTGGAGTCCGGGGTGGTGGTGAAGCCGATCTGGTTGTTCACCACGATGTGGATGGTGCCGCCCACGTCATAGCCGCGCAGTGCGGCCAGGTTGATGGTTTCTGGGACGATGCCCAGGCCGGCGAATGCTGCGTCGCCGTGGAGGAGCAGTGGGACGACGGTGTAGCCGTCTTCGCCCTTGTCCAGCATGTCCTGCTTGGAGCGGACGATGCCCTCCATGACCGGGTTGACGGCCTCGAGGTGGGATGGGTTGGCGGTAAGGGAGACCTTGATCTCGCCGTCGCCGAACATCTGGAGGTGGGTGCCCTCGGAGCCGAGGTGGTACTTCACGTCACCGGAGCCACCGATCTGGCCCTGTTCCATCTGTCCTTCAAACTCGTTGAAGATGGAAGCCAGTGGCTTGCCCACGATGTTGAAGAGAACGTTGAGGCGTCCACGGTGTGGCATGCCGATGACAACCTCGTCCAGGCCCTGGCCTGCAGCGGTGTCGATGGCGGAGTCCATCAGCGGGATGAGTGCTTCTGCACCTTCCAGCGAGAAGCGCTTCTGGCCGACGTACTTGGTCTGCAGGAAGTTCTCAAACGCTTCTGCGGCGTTGAGCTTCTGCAGGATGTACTTCTGCTCAGCCTGGGTTGGCTTCGGCATACCGGCTTCGAGGCGGTCCTGGAGCCAGGTGCGCTCGTCGCGGTCGAGGATGTGGGTGTACTCGGAACCGATCTTGAGGGTGTACGCGGCACGGAGGCGGTTGAGGACCTCGCGCAGGGTCATGGTTTCTTTGCCACCGAATCCACCGACGTGGAAGGTGCGGTCCAGGTCCCAGAGGGTCAGGCCGTGGGTCTCGATCTCGAGGTCACGGTGGTCTGGAACCGGCATGCCCGGCTGAACCCAGGGAAGTGGGTTGGTGTCAGCGATGAGGTGGCCGCGTGAACGGTAGGCCTCGATGAGCTGCATGACGCGGGTGTTCTTGTCCACGCCGGTGTTGGGCAGGTCCTGTGCCCAACGGATCGGGGTGTAAGGGACATGCATCTCGTCGAAGATGTGGTCCCAGAAGGCGTCGTCGACAAGCAGCTGGGACATGGTGCGCAGGAACTCGCCGGACACGGCACCCTGGATGACGCGGTGGTCATAGGTGGAGGTGATGGTGACGAGCTTGCCCACACCCAGGTCTGCCAGGCGGTCCTCGGAAGCACCCTGGAACTCAGCCGGGTAATCCATGGAGCCGACACCGATGATGGTGCCCTGGCCCTTGGTCAGACGTGGGACGGAGTGGCGGGTACCGATGCCACCCGGGTTGGTCAGGGAGACCGTGACACCGGTGTAGTCATCCATGGTCAGCTTGCCCACACGGGAGCGGGACACGATGTCCTCGTAGGCTGCCAGGAACTCGGAGAAGGACATCTTCTCGGTTTCCTTGATGGCGGCAACCACCAGGGCACGGGAGCCGTCGCGCTGTGGAAGGTCGATGGCCAGGCCGAGGTTGATGTGCTCTGGGACAACGAGGGAGGGCTTGCCGTCAACGATGTCATAGGAGTTGTTCATGTCCGGGTGGGCCATGACTGCCTTCACCATGGCGTAGCCGATGATGTGGGTGAAGGAGATCTTGCCGCCGCGGGTGCGCTTCAGCTGGTCGTTGACCATGGTGCGGTTCTCAAACATGAGGCGTGCCGGCATGTCGCGGACAGAAGTCGCGGTGGGAACCTCAAGGGAGATGTCCATGTTCTTGGCGATGGACTTGAAGATGCCCCGAATCGGAGTGGTTCCCGGTTCTGGAAGGGCAGGCTGCTTGGACAGTGGAGACTCCTTGGCCTTCTTGGCAGGCTTTGCTGCCTGCGTATTTTGCTTGGAGGGTGCTGGCTTGGCTGCCTGTGGCTGGGCAGCCTTTGCGGCAGGGGCAGCCTTGGCTGCTGGCTTATCCGAAGTGGAAGGCTTGGCAGATGAAGCCTTCTTGGCTTCGGGGGTGGAGGGGGTGTCCTGTGCGGTGCTGGGAGCCCCCTGAGACTCGAAGAGTTCTCTCCATTCCTTGTCCACAGACTTGGGGTCCTTTTGGAACTGCTGGAACATCTCATCCACCAGCCATGCATTCTGGCCGAAAGTACTAGCGCTGCTCACGGCAGGTACTCGCCTCTTTTCCTTGCTTCTTGAGGGTTTTGCTTAGCTTTATTTTATCCACTGTAACGCTGGTTGTTGGCACGGATGCCTAGCACCCCAGTAATAGCACTCTTTTGTGACAGTCTTTCTAAAAATATCCTTTTAGCCGACTAAATGCCACATCCGGGCGTAGGTTCCATGCGTTCCCAATAGTTCATCGTGAGATCCGTCCTCGATGATACGTCCATCGGCGACAACAATGATCCGGTCAGCCCTACTTGCGGTAGCCAGACGGTGGGCCACGATCACACTCGTGCGGTGTGAGGTGACGCGATCAGCGGCGTTGAGGATGACAGCCTCCGTGGCCGGATCCAGAGTGGAGGTGGCTTCATCCAGGAGCATGATCTCAGGTTCGATCAGTTCCGCGCGTGCCAAGGCGATCAGTTGGCGTTGCCCCGAGGATAGCCCACGTCCGCGTTCCCCGACAGGGTGGTGGAAACCACCAGGGATCGCAGCGATCGCGGTCAACGCACCCACCCGGCGCGCTGCTGCTTCGATGTCGCTTTGTTGTGCCTGGGGGAGTCCGTAGCCGATGTTGTCGGCGACGGTGCCGCTGAACAGGTGTGCTTCCTGGGGTACGTGGCCGATGGCGCGACGCCAGTTGTCGGTGGGGAAGTCGCGGATGTCGGTGTTGGTGGCTGTGATGGTGCCGTGGTCGGGGTCGTAGAGGCGGGAGAGCAGTTTGATGATGGTGGATTTGCCAGCGCCGGTGGGACCGACGACGGCGACGGTGGTGCCGGGTTCGATGCTCAGGTTGACCTGGTCCAGGATCGGTGGGGTGTCGTCGGTGTCTGTGGTGGGTTCGGTGTAGGAGAAGGTGAGGTTGCTAAGTTCCAGGGGGCCTGTGGCGGCCTGGCGGGCGCCTGGGTGGGTGCCGGTGTCGGCCACGCTCGGGGTGGTGGCCAGCAGCTCGCGGATGCGTCGGAAGCCGACGGCGGCTTGTTGGTAGCTGTCGAAGACCTGGCTGAGTTGCTGGATGGGTCCGAACATCAGGCCCATGTAGAGCACAAAGGCCACGAGGATGCCGGGGCTTAACTCTCCGCGTGCGACCTGCCAGGCGCCGAAGCCGAGGACGAGTGCCTGGGCGATTTCGGAGAGTGCTGAGAGGCCGGGGAAGTAGATGGAGATGGCGGTGTGTGAGTTCACGCGCAGGCGGCGGTATTCTTCGGCTTCTTTTTCGAAGTTGGTGGCCACGTGGTTTTCCATGCCGTGCATCTGTGCGGTGCGCAGGCCGGCGATGGATTCCTGGAAGGTGGCGTTGACCTGGCTAACCTGTTCGCGGGCCTGGGTGTAGAGCCGTGAGGAGATGCGGCGGAAGATCACGGTGATGATCACGATGAGTGGTACCACCGCGAGTGCTGCGGCTGCCAGGGTGGCGTCGGTGATGGTGAGCATGGTGATCACACCGATCAGGGTGCCCACGGACACCACTGTCTGTGCCAGGCCGGTCTGCAGGAAGGCTGAGAGGTTGTCGATGTCGGTGGTCATGCGGGTCATGATGCGGCCGGACATGGTGCGTTCGAAGAAGTTCATGCTCAGGCGCAACAGGTGCACGAAGGAGCGTAGGCGTAGGCCGAAGAGCAGGCGTTCGCCGGTGCGTGCTGTGAGGATGGTGTTGATGGTGGCGGCTGCCCAACCGGTCAGCACCACCACGGTGCCCACGCCTGCGATGATCCAGAGGGTGTTGGTGTCGCGTGCCTGCACGCCGTTGTCAATGGCCATGCGCATGAGTGTGGGGAAGGCCAGGTCTGCCAGGACACCCACCAGCAGCAGTCCGATGACGGCGGCGATCAGGAAGCGGACTTCCTTGAACATCCGGCCCAGTTCAAAGGGGCGGTGTTCGTTTTTGAGCTTGTCCACATTGACCCGGGGTTGTTCCGTGGCCGGTGGCAGTGCTTTGACCTGGGCGATCAGTTCCGGGGTGGCAGCCATGTTTGCGCCACGTCCCTGTTGCTTGCCGGTGAGGATGCGGTAGTTGTCTTCCCGCTGTTCCACGAGGGGCCAGAGCTCCTCGCGGGTGGGTTCGCGGGCGCCGTCGAGTTTGAACTCTGGATTTTGCGACTCGTGGAAATCAATGGCCATCAGGTGGGCGAACCGTGGGTTGTGGTTCATCTGATCCAGGGTGGCGTAGTCGGTGACCTTGCCCTGTTCCACCAGACCAACGCGGTCAGCCAATTCCAATGAGGAATGACGGTGCGCGATCATCAGGATGGTCACATCCGCCAGCTCCTCGCGGATGGCGCGGAAGATCAGGTCCTCCGTGGTTGCGTCGATGGCGGAGGTGGCGTCATCGAGCACCAACACCCGGGGGCGTGCCAGGAAGGCCCGGGCCAGTGCAATGCGTTGGCGCTGACCACCGGATAAGGTCAGCCCGCGTTCACCGACCACCTCCTGGTAGCCCTGGGGCAGTTTGGTGATGAATTCATGTGCCTGCGCCATGGTTGCCGCATGGTGGATTTCTTCGTCGGTGACATCCAGGCCCATCGCGATATTGTCGCGGATGGTGGTGGAGTACAGGAAGGGATCATCAAACACCGCGATGAGGTTGCTGCGGATATCAGCGGCGGTAAGGTCAGTGAAGGCGATGGGTTGTTGCTGGGCGTCCAGGAATTCCAGGCTGCCCTCATCTGGTTGGTAGAACCCACCGGTGAGTTGCACAGCCATGGTCTTACCCGCCCCTGGAGGGCCCACCAGAACGGTGGTCTCACCCGGATTGATATCCAGGGTCAGGCCATTGAGAATGCCCTGGAAATGCACGTTGGTGAAACGCAAACCCAGGGAAGTATCCGCGGGCAGCTGGGCAGGGTTGGCCGGATCGGTGTGAGCAGGGGTGAGATCAATGACCTCAAAGACACGCTCCACAGAAGACAGTGCCAACTGGATGCGCATGAGCATGCCCGACAGTGACCGGGCCACACCCGACAAACTGGTCAGGTAGGCAGAAAACGCCACGAAAGTACCCACGGTGATCTGACCGGTCATGGCCAGATAACCACCACCGACAATGTTGACCACCAAAGCGATCTGCGGCAGCTGCTCCACCATCGGAATGAACCGGGCCGTCAGGCGCGCGGTACGCATGCGCTGGGAGTAGAGATCCCTCGCATTGTTCTGCAAGGTGGTGGCCTCCCGCTCCTCCTGCACAAAAGCCTTCACCACACGGATACCACTGACGGTCTCCTCCACATGGGTGGCCAGGTCAGCAGCCTTCTGCTGCGCCGACCACGTGGAGGCGAACAGGGCGCGTCGGGAATAGGCCACGGCAAACAGCAACAGTGGCACCAGCACAAAGGCGATGATGGTCAGGGGAGGGGAGATCATCATCATGATCACCAGGGTGAGCACCAGCTTGATGATGTTGCCCACGATCATCGGCAACATCGCCAGCAGACCCTGGACCTGGTTGATATCAGAAATTGAGCGGGAAACCACCTGACCGGTGCGGATCTCATCCTGACCTGGACCGTCAAGTCTCTGCAGTGAGTGCAGGACCTTGACGCGGATATCGTGCTGGACACCGATGCTGAGCCGACCGGCGGTATAACGGCGGCCAAATTGGGTGGCATAGCGTGCCAGGGCCACCAGCACGATCAAGGTGATCACCGCGGTCAACATGGTGGTGCCATCAGGTTTGGCACGGTCTAACAGAGTGGTGGTGAGGGTGTCGCCGATATTGCCCAGGGCGATGTCGATGGCACCGCCGGTGAGCAGCGGAAGCGCCAGCTCGAAGAGTGTGCCGAGAATTGCCGCGATCAAGGTCAGGGTGGTCAGCGCCGGGCGTTCCCACGCGACAGCGATCAGCTGGCGGATTCTATTGGGTTTAGGGTTGGTTGTTTTCGTGGATGGCATGAAAGCGCCTTTCAGTGAAGTAAAAAGTGGCGGGGGAAATCCTTTCGTTGAAAGTCAGGGACTGTTAATTAAAAACTCTGCGGCAGGGGGCCGAGGGATTCCTGGGCATTGCTGATCGCTTTGGACGCCAGCTTGCGGTTGGTGATGGTACCGATCACGGCACCCACACCCAGTGGCAGGATCCTGCCCAGCCACGCGCCACGGAAACGCTTACCCAGACGCTTGATGGCCATCTTCATCAGACGGTTATTCACATCACCAAGACCAGCGATGCTGATACGCGAGATACTGGCGGCCGGTGCCTTCCTGGTACCTATGTCACCCACGGCGGCATCCACCAGGGCGCTGCCCCGGGCGCCGAGCAGCACCACCAGGATCAGTGCGCGACGACGCTCGGGATGGGCGATATCCACACCACGTAGATGAGCCGAGGCCATGGTGTAGAACGCCACAGCATCAAGAAACACCAGGGATTCCGCACCCACGGCCAGGGCACCGGTGATGAAACCGATCCCTGGCACGGCAGCGGTCAGCCCCACCGACGCACCGGAACCGGTGGCAATGGTCTTGAGATGCTTATTCATCAGCCTCTGCAGCTGTTGAGGGTTGTGATCAGGATTTTTACGCTTGAGCCAGGCGACATAACCCTCAATCGCACTGGTCTGCATGTGCACGGCCTTATCCAGCGCCGGGATCAACAATTTGCCGCCCAGGCCTGCACTGTCCTCCAGCGTCTGCGGATCTGAATTGACAGCATCAGTGATAGTGGTGTTTTTAGCCATGCTTGCCTCCTGGGTTGGTTAAGGCTTGGAGAATTCTTCCGCAGCGATGATCTGCTCATCCGTGGGACGGACACCTGTGTAGAGGTGGAACTGTTCAGCTGCCTGAAGTGCGGCAACCTCGCCACCGTCGATGGTTTCCTTGCCCAGGGACCTCGCGATCTTGATCAGAGGGGTCTCCACGGGCATAGCCACACAATCGAAGATGACATCAGCACGGTCAATTTCATCCCGTGTAAAAGATACAACGTCTTCATCGGGTCCATTCATTCCCAAAGGAGTCACATTGACCAGAATTTTAGCTGTTTCCGGCACTTCCGCCGAGTAATCCCAGCCATAACGCTGTGCCAGAGCAGCGCCGGTGGTGTGGTTGCGGGCAACCACGGTGCCAGCCAGGCCATGATCAGCCAGGGCTGCGATGACCGCATTGGCCATGCCACCAGACCCACGGATGGACACAGGCAGATCAGGATTGACCTTGTGGGTCTGCAGCAGCTTGGCCACAGCGGTGTAATCAGTGTTATAACCGGTCAGGTGCCCATCATCATTGACGATGGTGTTGACCGACCGGATCCGCTCCGCACTGGGGTCAAGGACATCGATCAATGGGATCACATCACCCTTATAGGGCATGGACACACCAGCACCCCGGATATTCAAACCCCGGATACCTGCGACAGCCGCGGTGATATCAGCCGGGGCGATGGCCTTGTACAGGTAATTCAAGCCGAGCTCAGCGTAAAGCCAGTTGTGGAAACGCACACCGTGATTGGAGGGGCGTGCAGCGAGTGAAATGCACAGGGTGGTTTCCCTGTCTACGTGATTGACCATGAATGGGATTTTATACCCTCATGCCACATAAGACCCGATCCGCTAGATCTGGCGGGCCCCGAAATCCGTGGCCAGACTGTTCACCGTGTCCGTGAACTGGCCACGATCCACCAGCACACGCTTGTGCGTGCCCTGACCCTGAACCGTCCCACTGGCCGTGACCTCCACGGACCACTCCGCGGAACGCTTGCCCAGATTCTCCACCTTGACTCGGACCATCAGCTCCGCTCCTTCGGTGGCCGGGGCATCGTGGGTGATGTCCACACCGACCCCGAGGGAAATGGCACCCTCGGGCAAGCTGGCCTTGAGATGATCCATGCAGGCCCACTCCATCAGACCCACAAAGAAACCGGTGGCAAACACCCGGGGCATGGCAGCGAAGTCCTCAGACTCCGGATAGAGATCCGGCACCGACTTGTTAGCCGGGACGGTATAGCGGAACTCGTGGGTGTCGCCGACCTTGATGGGGCCGTTATCAATGAGGTTGATGTTCATGGATGCCGATGGTACGTGGTTGGATCACATTCTGTGCCGGAGTGGGAGACAGGGGGAGCATTCAAGGGGGAAAATTTCCTGCGACTACAGCTAGTGGACCAGGGGGCCCAGCTATATACATCCGTGAACTTTCACCCACTCAGGGCAGGCTGCTCAGAAACCTTGCTGATCAGGGAGTACCTGCTGGTGGGGAGATCAGCAGCATTCCGGAATAGCCTGCCCCCTGCCACTGACACTCAAGGACATCACAGGCCAACTCCTGACTTTCCGCCTGAATACCGCATCCTTCACTCATGACGATGGCATCGAAGATCTCGTGGAGAGCTTGGCGAAGTAAATGGTGGCGGTGCGTGGGAGCTGAGCTGGTGTGTAAAGCATGTGCGCCCCACATTTCTGGAACTTCAAGAGCTCCACATCTGCATAACCCCAGGACGGCCTGTGCAAAGTTTCACAGATATACGCGCCACCCCTCAGCCCATCAAACCCCTGTGCAGAAAGTGCACCTCACACCCGACATTCATTGCCGGGTCATGGGATCGGGCCTAGCCTGGGACTATGAATGGTTCGACGTGGACTCCACAGGCATCAGGTCACATGGCTAACAGTGCTGCCGGTTTGGTGTTGGCGGAAGATCTCGTGGTCCCCACACACTCAGGTTTTGTGAAAGGGGTGCGCGGGCCCGGGTTGATGACCTGGCGTGGGATCCCCTACGGCAAAAACACCGGCGGCAAGTACCGCTTCCGTGCACCACGACCGATGAAGAAATGGCAGGGCGTACGGGACTGCTCCACCTTCGGTGAGGTCGCACCCCAACCCACCTATTCCTGGACCGACAAGATCCGCGGCTCAGAAGACTGCCTCAACCTCGACATCGTCCGCCCCGATACCGAGGAACCTCTGCCGGTTGTGGTCTACCTCCACGGCGGCTCCTACATCATGGGCGCCTCCAGTGAGAAGGCCCTGCGCGGCTACAACCTGGTCAAGGACATGAACGTGGTCTATGTGGCCATCAACTTCCGCCTGGGGGCCTTGGGCTACCTGGACCTGCGATCAGTGGGGGAGGACTGCGTGGCCAACCCGGCCCTGCATGATCAGCTCTTAGCCCTGAAATGGATCCGCCAGAACATTGAATATTTTGGCGGCGACGCCAACAACATCACCCTCATGGGCGAATCCGCCGGCGCTGCTGGCGTCATCTCCTTGATGTGCGTGCCCGCCGCCCAGGGGCTCTTCCACCGCGCCATCGTCCAATCCGCCCCCATGGCCACCGTGCATTCCCCCACCCAATCCAAACTCTGGGCACGCGAACTGGTCTACCGCATGGCCATGTCACGCGAAACCACCCTGGATGAACTCCGCAAAGAATCAGCCGATGACCTCATCCGCGCCGGGCAGTCGATGCTGTGGCGTTCCGGCGAGTTGCTGTACCTGAATTCCTGTTATGGGCCCACCGTGGATGGCACACTGCTGCCGGATCATCCCCTGATCATGTTTGAGCAGGGCCGCCAGGCGCGGATCCCGCTCATCATCGGTACCAACTCGGATGAGACCTCCTTTTCCAAGGCCTTCTACCTGCGTAACTCAGCACGCCGGAAATCTGCGCTGCGCATGCTCAATGTCTTCGATCCAGATAACACTGATCTGGTGATGGAGGCCTATGGCGGGGGAGAGTCCCGCTCAGAATTCGCCGAGCTGCTTGCCGACGCCATCTTCTGGGCCCCTTCCGTCCGCCTGGCCCACCTGCATGCCCGCCATGAGCCAACCTGGATGTACCGCTTTGATTACGCACCGCAGTCCCTACGCAAGATCGGACTGGGTGCCATCCATTCCTTTGAACTCAACGCGGTCTTCGGTGACCATGAATCATCCCGCTCCATGGGGTTGAGCAAATTGGGCGGTGGAATGGAGGATCTCCAGCAGATCACGGACCTGGTGCAGCATCACTGGGCGGAGTTCATCCACAACGCCAGACCGGGTGAGCAGTGGCGTCCCTACCGGGACCGCACTGATGATGAACCGGGCCGTGGCACCTTCATCATTGATGTTGACAGTCGTATGGCATGGGACCCTCGTCAGGCCAAACGTATGGCATGGGAGAATTACGACATGCTCGAATGGGGCACCGGCCGCCCCGGTCTCGCCGCGGAACTGGACTACCTCATCGAACAGGAAGAATTCGAGGAGCCTGAACCAGAATTACGCTGGATGGGCCTGATGCAGATGTTTGGAGTTCGTTGATATGAATGAGTCGAGTTTCTGGAGCCGGGTTGTCGCCCAGTACCCGCTATTTGCTGACACCCTGGTTCCGGGACCTGGAGCCACACCGGTCACCCTGGAGGATGTCTCCACCCCGGAGTTCGTGCGCGCAGCCATTGCTGAAGGCCAGAAGATCTTCTCCATCGAACAGGGCAAGTTTGCCGGACAGCTGTGGTTCTACACCTTCTGCAATGCGATGGTCGCACCCTCTGTCTATGCGATGGTGGAATTCGATAAGGTCCCCAGCCTTGATTTAAGCAAGGGTAGTCTCCATGCGGTTGATGATTTCTGGTTCGGCCACTCCCCGGACACCTTCCTGGAGGAAGGTGATTACCGCACCGCCGGTGAACAATATGGGGCAGCCGTGGCACCGATCATCGCGACCCTGTGCGAGGTGACTGATCTGCGTCCGGCACCGCTGTGGGCGGTGGCCGGTGACTGCATGGCGATCGCCGCGATGCAGGCAGGTGAGGAAGCCTTCGAAGAGGAGCTGGCCCAGGAGGTGGCCATAGCGCTTATCAGTGGCCTATCCACTGCCGCTTCTGTCCCGACACCACGCTTCACGGAGGGAGGTAAGTTGCGTCGTGCCAGCTGTTGCATGATTTACCACTCGCCAAGAGCCGATATGTGTACCTCGTGCCCACACTTGCCGTGATTTGGTGGGCATCGGGGCGGCTCCGGCACTAAGCTGGTCGGCAGTGTCTGAGGGGCCCTCCCCAGCACAACCCAGATGGAAGGTCATCCGAACATGAGCTTTTTCGAGGACATCGCAGCTGCGCTCGATAGTGATGGTATCGAGTCGCGTGTAAACGGCGACACAATGTTCGTTCCGATCACCTCTGACCTGGAAATCCAGTTCGTGGAGATCGACTCCCTCCTGCCGGCAGCCAATGTGTATATCGCTGCCGCCAACGTTGATGAAGATGATGAGGATTTCGAGGCTGTTTTGGTCTCGGTTGTGTTCTCCATTGAGGATGCCGTGGCGGCAGTAGCCAGGCATGTGGCCACCGACCAGGTGGTGACGGTGTTGAGAGACCTGCTGGAAGGTACGGATGAACGCATCCAGGACCTTGAGTTCTATCAGGATGCAGCCAATGCCAACCTCGTCCGCGCTGAAGTGGGTCAGAACTCTGAACTCCAGGTGGTGGTTGAGGTTGAGGATGGTGTCCCGACAGCGGCCGTCAGTTTTGTTGCCATCGGCGAGTCCTTCGAGGATCTTGTCGATCAGGCGATTGAGGAACTGTGGGAGGCCGATGGCGATGCTGTTCTATCGGAGGAGGACCGCCAGCGCATGTTCGCGGATCTGACCACCGAGTTGGAATTCGCCACTGATGAAGTCCTGGACCTGGGCACCTTCACCGACTTTGATCGACTCTTCGACATCCTCTCCCTGGCTGATGACCATGCGGAGGACTGGGAGGCCCAGCTGGTTCCTTTTGATGATGAGGAATTTGATGAGCCGGATGTCTATGACCTCTTTGTCGATGATGCCGACGAAGATGACCTCGACGACCTTGATGATGAGGACGATGACGAGGATGACGAGGATGAGGATGACGAGGATGATGAGGATGATGAGGATGACGAGGATGATGAGGATGATGAGGATGATGAGGATGATGAGGATGATGAGGATGATGAGGATGATGAGGACGACGACGAGAAGTCGGATCAGAAGTAGTTAGGCCGCATGTGCCGGGCGTTGGAACAGTGACGCGGGGGAGGGCACGGGGATGAACCGGGAATCCGCCAACCAACAGAAGGTGGGTGTCGGTTCATCGGGGAGTTCATGAACGGCGATGATTTTATCGTCGTCAAGCAGTGCTCTCACCCAGCCCTCCGCCAACGCCCGGGGCACCCGGTGACCTTCAGGACTGCTCAGGCGCACGGTGATCAGGTACGCGGGGGAGCGGATTTCACCGGTGTCACGGATGACTTCGCGGGCAGTGTCACCTACACGCATCCGCGAGAGCGTCAACGTGAGGGAGTCATGTCTGGCCAGGGCTGGTAATGGCAGGCTGGGTGGCCGCCAACTGGCAAGCGGGCGGGCCAGTGAACGCGGATGGCGCATCAAGGAGATGATCTGCGTGAGATGACCAGGGTGGACGCTGCGGAGATGCTTGGCGTAGCGGGTCGGTGAAGCTGTGCGGGAAGTGATGGATGTGAATCGGTTTCGGCTCTTGATGATGGGTCTGAGAATAGAACAGACACTGGACACGCGTTCGAATAATTAACGAATGCATGTTCGAATCTCATGTGTTAACTGCAGCTCACATGGATATTTTGCCCAAAGCGGGCTAGCCTTGATCACGAAATGGTGAATACTCAACAAAATTCTGAAAATATTCCTGTGGGTGAAAAACCCAAGATCCCCACAGAGATCTGGGTCCTGGTGGCGGCGGCATTTATCATTGCACTCGGCTACGGACTGATCGCCCCGATCCTGCCCCAGTTCGTGGTGACTTTCGATGTCAGCCTGGCGGCAGCCTCAGCAGTTGTCTCGATCTTCGCCGGCGCACGGCTACTATTTGCACCCATGTCCGGTGCCCTGATCGACAGAATCGGCTCCCGCAAGGTCTACCTGTCCGGCCTGATGATCGTTGCGATCACCACCGGCCTGGTGGCCTTCGCCCAGGAATACTGGCAGATCCTGGCACTGCGTGGCATCGCCGGCATCGGCTCCACGATGTTCACGGTCTCCGCCATGGGCCTGATCGTGCGGATGGCGCCCATTGAGATCCGCGGCAGGTGTTCCTCCACCTATGCCTCCGCCTTCCTCTTCGGCAATATCATCGGCCCTGTGGTCGGAGCGGCCCTGTCCACCCTGGGCATGCGCCCACCCTTTGCCATCTACGGTGCCACCGTGGCCCTGGCGGCGTTTGTGGTGTGGGCGAAGATGCCCAAGGTTGATGCTTCACTGCGTAAGAAGGATGACCCCAACAACCCTCCGCTCCGTTTTGCTGAGGCCATCAGGGATTCTGCCTACCGCTCTGCACTGATCGGTGCCTTTGCCAACGGCTGGTCCAACTTCGGTGTCCGCGTGGCCACCCTGCCACTGTTCGCCGCAGCCGTATTCACCAACGGTGGTGTGGCCGCTGGTTTCGCCATGGCCGCCTTCGCCGCCGGAAACGCACTCTGCCTGCAGGTCTCCGGTGATCTGGCGGATAAGATCGGACGTAAACCACTGATCGTCACCGGCCTGGTGGTCAACGCGATCTTCACCGCCGCCATCGGATTCGGCACCAATATCTGGGCCCTGTGTATCCTCTCTGCACTCGCGGGTGCCGGCGCTGGCTTGGTCAACCCCGCACAGCAGGCCGTGCTGGCGGATGTCATCGGCTCCGAACGGGCCGGGGGCAAGGTGCTGGCCAATTTCCAGATGGCCCAGGATTTCGGAGCCATCACCGGCCCGATCCTGGTCGGCGCGATCGCCAGCGCCATCGGATTCCAATATGGTTTCATGGTCTGTGGCGTGATCGGCCTGCTGGCTGCGGTGGCCTGGATGTTTGGGCGCGAAACCCTGCCGAAGACAAAAGTGGAGACGCTTGACTGATGACCGCACAGACTCCTCAGACTCAGCAGACCCCACCGATTCCTGAAGGCCGCGCCTGGAAGGCACTCGGTGCCTTGAGTGTCGGCCTCTTCCTCACCCTCCTTGACCAGTCTCTCGTGGCAGTCGCCCTGCCCCGCATCCGCGAGGAACTGGGTGCATCACTGAACCAGGCGGTGTGGGTGTCGGCGATCTACCTGCTCACCTTCGCCGTCCCACTGCTGATCACAGGGCGTTTGGGGGACCGCTTCGGACAACGCAATGTCTACCTGGCCGGCATGGCCGTGTTCACCATCGCAGCCCTGGCCTGTGCCTTCGCACCCACCATTGAAATGCTCATCCTGGCCCGTGCCTTCCAGGGCCTGGGCGGAAGCCTGCTCAACCCACAACCGCTGAGCATCATCCACCGGATCTTCGCCCATCACCGTCGCGGTGCTGCGACCGGCATCTGGAGTGCCGTGGCCTCCAGCGCCGGCCTCTTCGGCCCTGTCATCGGTGGTCTGCTGGTGGGCATGATCGGCTGGCAGGCAGTTTTCCTGGTCTATGTCCCACTCGGATTTGTCTCACTGATCATGGTGGCTCTCTATGTGCCCAAACTGCCCACGGGTGCCAGCCGCATTGATTACCTCTCAGGCCTGGTCAGCCTGGTGGCGGTGCTGGCGATTGTTGTCGCCCTCCAACAGGGACCGGAACTGGGTTATGGCCCGGTGGTCTGGATGGTGCTGGTGTTCGGCATCGCAGCCCTGGTGCTGTTTGTCTGGATGCAGACGCGTTCATCTGCACCGTTGATGCCCTTGCGGCTCTTCCAGACCCACAACTTCACCATCGGGGCCTTTGCCGTCTTCATGCTGGGCTTCACCGTCTATTCCGTGAACCTGCCCATCATGCTCTATCTCCAGAGCGCTCAGAACATGTCCCCGGAAACTGCCGGACTGATGCTGGTACCGATGGGTGTGATCTCAGTTTTCATGTCACCTGTGATCGGAGGTCTCACCGACAGGTTGGCTCCCGGCATGATCTCGCGTATCGGTTTCATAGCCATGCTCAGCACCATGGCACTGTTTGCCATCTTCATGATCTCTGATGCCTCACCGCTGATGCTGTTGATCCCGGTCCTGATCTTCGGCGTGGCCAACGCCATGTGCTGGGCTCCGAACTCCACGATCTCCCTGCGTGATGTTCCTTCTGATCTGGTGGGTTCCGCCTCCGGTGTGTACAACACCTCCAGACAGGTCGGGGCAGTGGTGGGTGCCGCTGCACTGGGTGCCACCATGCAGATTGCCACCGATTCCTTCAGCTTCGGCACCGCCATGGGTGCCGCCATCATGCTGACACTGCTGCCATTGGCGGCAGGACTGTTCGCGGTGTCACGGTTTAAGTGATGCTGTCCAGATGACGCTGGAACTATTTGAGCCTCCTCCACAGGAAATGTGGAGGAGGCTCAATGTTTTTATGGAACTAAACCCGTTGCAGCAGTCCGGCCCGGGCCTTGGCAGCTGCCTCCACCAGCACCTTCAATGAGGCAGTGGTCTCATCCCAGGAGCGGGTCTTGAGTCCACAGTCCGGGTTGACCCACAGGTGGCGGGGATCCACGGATTCCAGTGCGGCATCCAGCAGGGCTGTCACCTCATCCAGGTCGGGCACACGTGGGGAGTGGATATCCCACACACCCGGCCCCACGCCGAGATCGAAGCCGGAGGACTTCAGGGCGGCAAGCACCTGCATGTCAGAACGGGCGGCCTCGATGGTGGTGACATCGGCATCCAGGTCAATGATGGACTTGATCAGTTCATTGAACTCTGAATAGCACATGTGGGTGTGGATCTGGATGTGATCCGGTGCTTGTGCCGTAGCCAGACGGAAGGACCCCACAGCCCACTGGGTGTAGGCCTCCTGGTCGGCGCGGCGCAGGGGGAGCAGTTCACGGATGGCAGGTTCATCCACCTGGATGAGCTGCGCACCACTGTCCACCAGATCCGCAATCTCATCACGCAGAGCCAGGGCAATCTGGTCGGCGCTGACAGACAGTGGCTGATCATCACGCACAAATGACCACGCGAGCATGGTCACAGGTCCCGTCAGCATGCCCTTGACGGGGCGCTGGGTCAGGCTCTGGGCATAGGTGAACCACGGCACCGTCATCGCGGTGGGGCGGGAGACATTGCCATAGAGCACCGGTGGGCGTACACAGCGGGAACCATAACTTTGCACCCAGCCGTTGGCGGTGGTGAGGAAGCCGTCGAGAAGCTCCGCGAAGTACTGGACCATGTCATTGCGCTCTGGTTCACCGTGCACGAGCACATCCAGGCCGAGTGCTTCCTGGCGGGCGATGACATCGGCGACCTCGGCGCGCATGGCCTCGTCATACTCCGCCTGGGTGAGAGAACCCTTGCGGAACTTCGCACGTGCCGAACGGATTTCAGCGGTCTGTGGGAAGGAGCCGATCGTGGTGGTCGGCAGCGGTGGGAGGTTGAGTGCCTTGTCCTGGGCTGCCTGCCTGCGCCCGAATTCTCCACGTTCGCGGTCAGCTGGGCTGACCTGCTGGTTCTGTGCGCGGGTGAGCCCAGAGTGGCGGCGGTCTGCGAGGGCAGCGGCAGAGGCGTCGAAAAGCGCTTCATCAACCTCGCCAGCAAGGGCGCGTGCCAGCGCGGCAACCTCGGTGATCTTCTCCTCACCGAAGGCCAACCAACTACGCACCTCCGGATTGATATTCTCCGGCGCCAAAGAATAAGGAACGTGCAGCAGGGAACAGGAGGTGCTGACCGCGACCGGGCCCCGTGCCTGCAGGCGTCGCAAAGTTGCCAGGGCGGTGCACAGGTCCGTGCGCCAGATATTGCGGCCGTCAACGATGCCCGCGACCAGCAGTTCCTCACCGGTCCAGGCATCCAGGTCGGTGACGCCATCAGAAACCAGATCCACACCGATCGCACCCAGACCGATACCGGCCAAGGTGTCCAATGCCTGATCACCAGCACCGAAGAAGGTGTTCACAAACACCCCACCACGTGCAGCCAATGCGGCATAACCAGCACGGACACGGGCCAGGAGCTCAGGGGACACATCCGTGACCAATGATGGTTCATCCAGCTGGACCCACTGGGTGGGCAACTTGGCCAGGAGGCGCTCATAGACGGTGAAGAGGGTCTCCAGATGATCCAGCGCATCGGAACCATCGGTGGTGCGTGCCAGGGAAAGATAGGTGAATGGACCGATCAGTACCGGACGCGCATTGATGCCGCGGGTGAGCTGGTTCTTGATGTCGGTGAGTAGTGCTGCATCATCCAGGATGAAGCGGGTTTCAGCCGAGAGCTCCGGCACCAGGTAGTGGTAGTTGGTGTCGAACCACTTGGTCATCGCACTCGCCGGAGCCTCAGCGGTACCGCGGGCCGTGGCGAAATAACGATCGATGAAGCTGGGCAGACCATCATTTTCATGATCGCTGATGTCCTGGACGCGCTCTGGGAACACACCCAACAGGGCAGTGGTGTCCAGCATCGCATCATAATAGGAACGCCCCGAGGTGGGCACAGAGTCAATGCCTGCCGCAACCAGCTGATCAGCATAAGCGTTGGTGAGCAGAGTCGCGGTGTGGCTGAGATCCCGACCGGAGGTCTGACCGGACCAAAAACCCTCGAGGGCAAATTTCAGTTCACGGTTCGCGCCGATCCGTGGAACGCCTGCAATGGTGGAAGAAAAGAAAGAAGTCACTTGTTTAAGTCCTTCTGCTTGAGCCGAACGTGCAGATCCCGGCTAGGACGCACGGCAATCCCTAGTGGTGGCCGGACCGCGATGTGGGTACGCGGAAACACCAGGTGTGCAGGAGGACTGCCCCGGATATTTCCCGCCTACTCCAACAGCGGGGTCTGGCCTACCTAACGCGCACCTTCTCGGGTGGCACGTTCCTCAGCATCCGGGGCTCCAGGGAGAGGATTAAAGGTAAACCGATTGCGCTTTCAACAAAAGCCTAGACCGCTTGGTCTGTCAAGGGATTGCTGCGAATCACAGGTAATTAAATTCATGATGGGTGGGGTAAGTCGGGGTGAGAGTGGGATCGTTCAGGTGGGGCGGAGGGATGAGCCCCTCGGTGTGAAACCCCTGAAAAGTGCTGGTAAGAGACCTTTGTCAGTGTGATGGCGACCTGGCTGGGCGGGAAAACCGTTAGCATTGTCGGTATGAACTCGACACTCATTGAGCGCGGACCACAGTTCTTCACCGACGGCCCCGTCACGGTGGCCATCGGAGGGGAAACAGCCATCACCCACTGGGAGATGCTCGGCCACATGACAGCTGACAGGCTGCCCGTGGACTCTGTCGCCCATGGACTCCGCCTTCTTGATCTGACAGGTGAGTTCTCAGGCGCTGCCGTGGTGTCCGTCTTCGTGGGGGATGAGCCGTTGCTTTTCGACGCCGGGCTGCCAGAAATTCCCGCCCGACGCATCCTGATCGCCGAGGCCATGGCCTCTGTGTGGCGCACCCGGATTCAGGACATCGCTGATGCTTCCGCCCCTCTCTACCAGGATGCGGTGGAGGAACTCGGGCGCCTGGACATCTCCGGGAAACCCCACCTGAATGAACTGCTGGCACAACGCAGGCGTGTGCCTGTGGCTGATGACGCATCCGAGATGGATACATTGAAAGCCCTGGTCCATGAACTGCGCCAGGCGGTGGTGTTCGGTGCCGCCGGTTTCATGACTGCTGAACCCGATGAACTGAAAGCCACCACCCAGAAGGCGCTGGCACCTGATGGCTGGATGCACAAACTCTCCCTCCTGGTTGCTGCAGAGGAATGCCTGGCCACAGTACTGTTGGCACGGATCCGACGGGGCGCTGCTGCCGCGAACGGTGTGCTGGCAGAGGACTGCAATTTCATCTTGGCCAACCGCGCTGAGGACATCGCCCTGGCCATCCAGCTGGGCAGTGTGGTGGACTCCCTCCGGGATCCACAGCTGCGCCAGGCGAACCTGGTGAAGAAGATCATCAGCAGATCCACCATCAAGATGCTCGACGGGGCAGTGCACACCATCAGGCCCTTTGCCGAACTGCGCAAGAAAAACCAGGACACCTTCCCCACCCTGGAACTGATACCGGGGAAGAGCGGTGCGGCTGCCTCGGATGGCGAGGAGGCTGGGGTTCCTGTTGATGCGGGTGAGGAGGTGGTTGATGCCGAACTGATCGAAGAGTTCGATGCCGGGGAACTTGCCGACGCCTTCGGTGAACTCTTCGGACAGATGCTCCCCGCAGCCCAGAACTATGCCGAAAAACTCCTCCATGACCACCCACGCGATAGCAAGGAAGAACTGGAAAGCCGTGCCCAGCGACGCTTCATAGACCTGGCCGCCAGGAAAACCGTCGACACCGAACACGGCTACCTGGAACTGGAGGAGTCCGTCGCCCTCTACGCCATGACCCTGGCGGTACTGCGTGAAGTCCCCGTGGACAAACCCGCCAAGAGACAACGCCAGGCCAAACAGCTCGGACTGGCGATCTCCGGCTACGGAAAACTGCAGGAACTGCCGGGCAATAAGCTCATCCTCAACGGTATCAACGCAGCCCAGCGGACAATCACCGCAGCCCTGCTGAAAAACCTGGGAACCCCCAGACGATTCCCCAAACTGGCACTGATCGCCAACCTCATCGAAAACCTCGCACCCACCCTCAATGATGAACTGGTGGCCAACAAGGTCCTGCTCGTGGTGAATGGGGGAGTACTCAAGATCATCTCCGCGATGGTGGAAAAAGCGATTCGTTAAAACAGAGGATGAGCACGCCAGGCTCGGCCATGTCGAAGATGAGAATTATTTCCAGTCTTGATGGTTTGCCGAGAAGTTTGAAAGCAGGGAAGCCGGTGATCGAATGGCTTCGAGCCTTGGAGAAAGAGCTCAATGATTTTGAGAGTGCACCACAGCTGGAGCTGGATCACCGGCATTCTGCGGAAACCATGATCGATCGGCTTGTCCACCAAATGCACAATGTCATTCGGATAGATAAGTCACGCACCGCCAGTGGTGAGTCATCGGCTGCGATTACCTGCCTTCTTTTCACCCAGATGATTGCTGGGGATCCCAAACCTGCAGTCCGTCGAGAGCGGTATCAGATCCTGCGTGAAATGAGAGCAGCTCATAGTGCACGTCCTCTTGTTTCCGAGCGTTTGGTGGAAAGCCCTGACCTGATTGTGGGACATCGCGATAATCTGGTGGATTTTGCTGTTCTGGAAGATGACTCATCTGATGTTTATGAGATCAGCGATGCTTTTTCCTTCGTGGCTACATCCAATCCCCGATCCCTCATCACAAAGGTGGATTCCTGGAGGTGGGGAGTGGATACGCTTCGATCTTCCGGGGGCACAGCTTCGTTTAGCTGAGGGGAAAACAATCAACATTGATGAGACAACACCGGTTGTGGCGGTTGTTTTCCCCTCCTGAAACGGATGAGCAGAGGGAAATTTATGCTCGGGCAACAGCGGAATGGCCACAGTTGAATGTTCAGGCGATTACACCGGCGGAGCTTGAAGCGCATGCGCTTTCCCTGTCAGTAACCATCCAATCTGCATGAAATCAAAGGTTTCCCCACTCAGCATATTGTGTTCTGCAACACATGATGTTGAAATCAATTAATGGACCTTATCCCCGGAATTGCGATTTTGACTGTCGGTTCGCTGCTGGCCATTATGATGACATTTCAGCTGGCGCGGTGGAATCCCTTCGTGCGCTTACCGCTGTTGATCGGGAATCCGGAGGACTACCCCTTTGGTCTGTACACGGGCAGGGCACTGGGGTTCTTATTTTTGATGTTGGGCGGCTCGGTTCTTTATCTGCCGATCAACATGTGGGGGATGGTCCTGATGCTTCTGGGGGCGGTGCCGGCCCTGTGGTTCACACGCGATCATAACCGGCGATTGGATGGGGATTTTGGGCCCGAAGTTCTCTAGGCGCATGTCCGGGCAGGCCTTTCCGAATGTGTGTGAGATGACCCGAGGGCTCCTATGGGAATTCCCTATTCATTCTTTTTAACTATCGTGCGGCAACAAGTCCGACCTTTTTCAAATTTAAATAACTCTTCTGCCAGCTGGTATATACATTCATTCAGAAAGATAAATAGAAAAAACTTGCAATTCATATCTATTTTGTTAAGGTGTAATACGGACCTAAGCAGAAAAGAACCTTCGCCCTGACGCTCTAGGTAGGCCCTGGGTCGATGAATGTGGCATATGGGCGAGGTTTGTTTTTTGCTTAGTGATACCTCTGCACGGACAGTGCATATCAGTCCATTTTTAAGCATGCGGCCCAAGAGTGGCCGGCGGCGAGTTGTCTAGTGAGCCTGAATCCCCGGAGTGGTAGCGGGGGAGACCTGGACCAGCCTTCGCCCCCGCCCCCTGCATGCGTGATGAGTAAGACCGCCTGCTAACAGGGGTGGTCGGGAAGGCAAGTTTGAGCAAGAAACGCGTAGCAATTATCGGAGCCGGTCCAAGCGGGATGGCCCAGCTGAGGGCTTTTGAGTCAGCAGAGAAGAAGGGCCAGGAGATCCCTGAGTTGGTGTGCTTTGAAAAGCAGGACCAGTGGGGCGGACAGTGGAACTACACCTGGCGTACCGGAACCGATCATTATGGCGAGCCTGTTCACTCCTCCATGTACCGAAACCTCTGGTCAAACGGCCCGAAGGAAATCCTCGAGTTCGCGGAATACACCTTCGATGAGCATTTCGGAAAGCCAATCTCCTCCTACCCACCTCGCGAGGTGCTGTGGGATTACATCAACGGTCGCGCAGAGCAGTCTGATGTGAAGAAGTACGTCAAGTTCGCTCACGCTGTGCGTTGGGTTGACTTCGACGAGGACACCAAGATGTTCACCGTCCATGTTGAGGACCTGAAGACCGGTATCACCAGCAGTGATACCTATGACAATGTCATTGTTGCCGCTGGCCACTTCAGCTTCCCGAACGTTCCCCACTTTGAAGGCATTGAGACTTTCCCGGGACAGGTCATGCATGCCCACGAGTTCCGTGGCGCTGAGACTCTTGCGGATAAGGATGTTCTGCTGATCGGTGCTTCCTATTCCGCGGAGGATATCGGTTCCCAGGCTTATAAAATGGGCGCGCGTTCCATCACCTACAGCTACCGCAGCAAGCCGATGGGACATGGTTGGCCACAGGAGATGGAGGAGCTGCCATTAGTGCGTCGCTTTGATGGCTCCACCGCACATTTCAAGAATGGGCAGAAGCGTAAATTCGACGCCGTGATCCTGTGCACCGGTTATAAGCACCACTACCCGTTCCTGCCATCGAGCCTGTCTCTGCAGTCTGCTAACAACATCTACCCGGATACCCTGTACCGCGGTGTTGTTTCGGAGAAGAACAACCAGCTGTTCTGGCTGGGGGCCCAGGACCAGTGGCTGACCTTCAACATGTTTGATGCCCAGGCCTGGTACACCCGTGATGTCATCCTCGAGCGTATTGAGCTGCCCAATGCGAAGAAGCAGCGTGAGCATATGGATCAGTGGCTCAAGCGCTTCAAGTCCCTGGAGGATGAGAACGGACAGATCGATTTCCAGTGTGATTATGTCAAGGATCTCATCGAACAGACCGATTATCCGATGTTTGATCTGGATGAGGTGGCCAATATCCAGCGTCAGTGGCTGCAGTCCAAGCAGGATGACATCATGAATTTCCGTGATGTCACCTATACCTCCGTGATTACCGGCACCAAGGCTGCTGAGCACCACACCCCGTGGATGCTGGAGCTCGATGACAGCCTGGAGCGTTACCTCGGTGAGCCTGATGAGGACGAGGCACGTCAGGTCTTCCGTGGCCAGAAGCTCCGCGAAGGTGTTGCCGAGAAGATTCAGCGCGGCTAACACCTTGCTTGAGGACGCCCACCTCTTCACCCCTGCCCAGCAGAGGAGAAGGGGTGGGTTTTCTTATCACTCCTGCACACTGTCCAAGACTGGCTACTCATGGCTGTAGATAAAACTTCACGGGACCCTGCCAGAAGATACGGTGCGTTGACGCGGTGGGTGATGTTTTTCTCCGGCATCTGGATCATGACCATCGGTATTGCCTTCACCGTTCACGCCGAACTAGGAACCACGCCTATCTCCACTGTCCCGGCAGCCATTGCGGCGGCCACACCGCTGTCCTTCGGCGTGATCACGATCCTGATGAGCTTCATCTTCGTCCTTGCCCAGGTGCTGCTTCTACGCAGGCGTTTCGCCTTCTTCCAATACTGGCAACTTCTCGTGTCCTTCGTCTTCGGCGG
>NZ_CALZFS010000027.1 GCF_945649885.1 uncultured Corynebacterium sp.
GAGGTTGATTCCAGCACCACCAGCTCGCCCCCGCGCAACACCGGAATGATGTTGTCGGCAGCGGCCATCACATAGGAATCATCAACGGAGTGATCCTCCTGGAAGGGGGTGGGTACGGTGATGATGAAGGCATCACCTTCCGGCACCTCTGTGGTGGCGGTCAGCCTGCCTGAGGAGACGACTTTCTTGAGCAGTTCATCAAAGCCCTTCTCCACAAAGGGGACAATTCCTGAATTGACCTTGTCCACCGTTGTTTGATTGATATCCACTCCGACCACCTGTACCCCGGCATCAGCGAGGAAGGCGGCAGTGGGAAGACCGATGTAACCGAGCCCGATCACAACGACGGTGGAGGTTGTATCAAAGTGGGGGTGCAACGAGGTCCTTCCTCTATGAGTGTCAGAAACATTTCCATTGTTCCTTACACCGGGCTGATCGGTGCATTCCGCCAGAATTTTCCCAACCACCCATGGGGGTCTAGACTTCCATAGCATGCGTCCTGAACTCTCCCAGTACAAGCACCTTTCCGCAGGTAAGGTCCGTGAAATCTATGAGATTGATGAGAACCACATCCTCATGGTTGCCTCCGACCGGATCTCAGCCTATGACTTCATCTTGGACACCGAAATCCCGGATAAGGGCCGGGTTCTCACTGCGATGAGTCAGTTCTTCTTTGACGCCATCGACTTCCCGAACCACCTCGCAGGATCAATCGATGATCCCCGCATCCCGGAAGAGGTTCTGGGACGGGCCATGGTGTGCAAGAAGCTCAGCATGATGCCCTTTGAATGCGTCGTGCGCGGTTACCTCACCGGTTCCGGGCTGGAGGAGTACAAGGAATCCGGCGCTGTGTGTGGCATCAAGCTGCCCGAGGGGCTCGTGGAGTCCTCCCGTCTGCCGGAGCCGATCTTCACCCCGGCCACCAAGGCTGATGTGGGCGACCATGACATCAACGTCTCCTTTGAGGTGGTGGAGGAGCGCCTCGGTGCAGCCCGCGCCAACCAGCTCCGTGATGCTTCCATCGCCATCTACACCCGTGCTGCGGAAATCGCCCTGGAGCGCGGTGTGATCCTGGCAGACACCAAGTTTGAATTTGGTATTGATGAGCAGGGAGAACTGGTCATTGGTGATGAGGTTCTCACCCCGGATTCCTCCCGCTACTGGCCAGCCGAAGGCTATGGGGCAGGCCATGTCCAACCATCCTTTGACAAGCAGTTTGTCCGCAACTGGCTCACCGGCACCAAATCCGGCTGGGATAAGAACAGTGGTGCACAGCCACCAGCCCTGCCCGGTTCCGTGGTGGAGGCCACCCGCGAACGCTATATCGAGGCCTATGAGTTGATCTCGGGTAAGAAGTTCGCGGACTGGATCGGTTCCTGCGTCTAGTCTCTGCCATCATTTTTCTCAGAGCGGCCTGAGGTGGAAGCTATTTCACCTCAGGCCGCCTTTTGCTTCAAAGAAGCCAGGGGAGGGCGGGGTTCTGGGAAGTTTATGGACTTCAGTGAACTTTAAGAGATTTCCCTAAACCTTCCTAAACTCCTTAACGCCTAGCTATCCTGGGCATATGAAACTTGCCTTTCATCCTTTTGCTCCTGGGTGCTGGTAGAGATCCAGAAGTTCTCAGTGGGCGAGAAGACTTTCTAGATTCTTTCCCAAGCTCTGCTTGCCAGGACTGAACGGGAGCGTCCCACCCAGTCGATGATCATCACGGGGCTGAGGGGCGTTGGGAAGACTGTGCTGCTCAATCGCTTTCGCCAACCAGCGCTGGGCCAAGACTGGGTTGTAGTCGAAATGGAACTGAGCAAGCGGGATAATTGTATTTTCCGCGGATCTGAGTGCTCAGAACAAACGGGCAATTCTAGAATTTTCACCGGTAGAAAAGCTGAGTGAACAGGCACGTAAAGCTTTGGCAGTGCTCCGGTCTTTTGCCACCTCGATGAAGGTTGGTGTTGATCTGGTGGGGAACCTGAACGCTGAGTTAAACATCGAACGTGCTCTCGGGGAAAGTGACACCGGGGAATTACAGCAAGATCTCACAGATCTCTTCTTGGCAGTGGGGGAGGTCGCGAAGAAGCGTGAAAGAGGGCTTGTTTTCCTGTTTGATGAATTGCAATTTCTCAGGGTGGAGCAACTTGAGGCTGTGATCGCCGCCCTTCACAAGGTGATTCAGAGAGGGCGGCCAATCACACTTGTGGGTGCAGGACTACCTCAGATCGCAGAGCTGACTGGTGATGCCCAGTCATACTCAGAGAGAGCGTTCACTTTTCCCCAGATGAAGAATCTCGATGAGGAGAGCACCAAAAAGGTTTTCCAGGAAACTGCGAGAGTAGAGGACGCCAGTTTTACTGACGGAGCATGGGAAGAAGCTTGGCGTATAACCGGAGGTTATCGGTATTTCATCCAGGAGTTGGGGTATACAGTGTGGAACTGTGCACCGGAAACTCTCATGACGCAACAGGATGTATTTACCGCCGAGACACTCTATGAAGCCAAGCTTGATCAGTCATTTTTCTGGGGTCAGGTTTGACCGGTTGAATGAGCGACAGAGCATCTATGTGCGGGCGATGGCAGAGCTTGGTACCGGGCACCGGAAGGCGGAAGATGTCGCAAGGGTTCTTGAACGGAAGCCTTCCCAGGTAGCTTCCATAAAGT
The DNA here is from genome assembly GCF_945649885.1 of uncultured Corynebacterium sp. GTDB lineage: Bacteria > Actinomycetota > Actinomycetes > Mycobacteriales > Mycobacteriaceae > Corynebacterium. Next base: position 2,653 of record NZ_CALZFS010000027.1, read on the forward strand.
CGGAATTGATTGACAGTGGCATGTTGTATCAGCCCAACTTTGGCTATGGGGCCTTTACAGTTCCCCACTTTGATACGTACATGCGGCGCACCATGTCGTTGATCAAGCTTGCCTGATCTCTTCCACCCAGCCTGAGTCTGTCAGATTTCCTTGGCGGGACTAGGATCGTGGGCTATGTCTTCTGAACGTCTGAATCCTCCCGTTGCCGCTGTCCGCCCCATCACCCGAACCCATCATGGAATTGACTTTGTTGATAATTATGAATGGCTCCGTGACAAGGAATCCCAGGAAACCATCGACTACCTGGAGGCAGAAAATGCCTATACCGATGAGCAGACCGAACACCTGAAGGCGCTACGCGATAATATTTATGAGGAGATCAAGTCGCGTGTGAAGGAAACCGACATGTCGGTTCCGGTCCGCAATGGACAGTACTGGTACTTCGGCCGCACAGAAGAAGGAAAGAGCTACGGCATCTACTGCCGCATGCCTGTGGGTGAGGAACCCTGGGTGGCACCGGAGATCCCGGAGGAACCAGCACCCGATGAGCAGGTGTTCCTCGATGCCAATGAGCTTGCAGAAGGCCACGAATTCTTCTCCATGGGCACCTCCACCGTGTCCCCCTCCGGCCGTTACCTGGCCTATTCCGTGGACACCACCGGTGAGGAACGCTTCACCCTGCGTTTCAAGGATCTCGAGTCCGGTGAGCTGCTGGCAGATGAACTCACCGGGATCTTCTACGGCTCCACCTGGGTGGGGGAGGATTACCTCTTCTACCAGCGTGTTGATGATGCCTGGCGTCCGGACACCATCTGGCGCCACAAGATCGGCACCCCGGTGGAAGAGGATGTGCTGGTCTATCACGAGACTGATGAGCGCTACTCCGCCTGGATCGGCACCACCCGTTCCGATAAGTTCATCCTGCTCGGTTCAGCCTCCAAGGTGACCTCCGAGGTCCAGTACATTCCCTATGATGATCCAGAAGCTATGCCTGAGGTACTCATTCCTCGTGAGGAAGGCGTGGAATATGACGTCGACCATGCGATCATCGCGGGCACAGATACCTGGTTGGTTGTGCACAACAAGACCGGCCCGAACTTCGAGGTCGGCCATGCACCCGTCGGCACGCTTGGTTCCCTTGCAGACCTGGAACCACTGGTCACTCACCATGATGAGGTGCGCATCGAGGGCGTTGACTGCTTCCGCGACCACCTGACCATCGGGTACCGCTCAGGGGCGATCGGACGCATTGCGGTGATGAAGCTTGATGACGCCGGATTCACCACCTTCCAGGAACTGGAATTCGACGAGGAGCTCTACACCGTCGCCTCCTCCGGCAACCCGGAATGGGATGCCCCCGTCATCCGCGTCAGTTACGGTTCCTTCACCACCCCGGGCCAGCTCTTCGACTACTGGATCGAATCAGGTGAACGTGTCCTGCTCAAGCAGCAGGAGGTCCTCGGTGGCTACAACCGTGAGGAGTACACCGCCTCCCGCCTCTGGGTCACCGCGGGCGATGGCGCACAGATCCCGGTGTCCCTGGTGCACCGTGCAGACCTGGAACTGAAGAACGCCCCCACCCTGCTCTATGGATACGGTTCCTATGAAACCTCCATCGACCCAGGATTCTCCGTGGCACGCCTGTCCCTGCTGGACCGCGGCATGGTCTTTGCCATCGCGCACGTCCGTGGCGGTGGAGAAATGGGCCGTGGCTGGTACGACAACGGCAAGATGGAAACCAAGAAGAACACCTTCACCGACTTCATCGACGTGGCAGATGCCCTCATCGAACAGGGCATCACCTCACCAGAACACCTGGTGGCAGAAGGTGGATCAGCCGGCGGCATGCTCATGGGTGCCATCGCCAACATGGCACCGGACCGCTTCAAAGCCATTGAAGCGGTGGTTCCCTTCGTCGATCCGCTGACCTCCATGCTCATGCCTGAGCTTCCGCTCACCGTCATCGAATGGGATGAGTGGGGTGATCCACTCCATGACCGTGAGGTCTATGACTACATGGCCTCCTACGCGCCCTATGAGAATATCGAAGCCAAGAAATACCCGAATATCCTGGCGGTGACCTCACTCAATGACACCCGTGTGCTCTACGTGGAACCAGCCAAGTGGATCGCCCAGCTCCGGGTCACTGCCACCGGTGGCGACTTCCTGCTCAAAACTGAGATGTCAGCAGGCCACGGCGGAGTATCCGGGCGTTATGAAAAGTGGCGCCAGACTGCCTTCGAATACGCCTGGCTTGTGAACCAGGCCTCAGGCGTGACTGAATAGTCTCCTTCGAAGAGAGGAAAACGGCTGGACGTGCGACAATACTCTCATGTCCGGCCGTTTACTTGTTTCCGTATCCAGCATTTTTGATCAGACCCGAAAGGCCGCGGATGTTCTGGTCACTGACCTGAAATCTGAGGGCATTGAGGTCTCCCTTCTGGTTGCCCCACGCATTGATGGTGACTGGAAGCTATCCAAGGATAAACAGACCCGCACCTGGCTGGAGAAGCAACGTGGTCAGGGCCGCGAACTCATTCTCAATGGCTTTGACCAGCCGGTCCAGGGACGCCGTTCAGAATTCGCCACCTTGGAACAGCATGAAGCCCGCCTCCGGCTCACCGGTGCCTTTCGGCAGATGGAACAGATCGGTTTCACCTTCGATGTCTTCGCCCCACCCCGCTGGCGGATGTCCGAAGGAACCTCTGAGGTACTGCCTGAATTTGATTTCAAGGTGGCAGCCTCCGGGAAGGGGCTGCATGATCTGCGCACCGGGGAGTTCCTCCAATGCCGCAACCTGTCTGTGGGGGAAGGCTTTGGTGCGGCAAAGTGGTGGAGAAAAAGTGTGCTCAACGCAGCTATGCGTGGGGCCTCCAAGGGCAACACGGTGAGGTTGTCAGTGTCGGCTAGAAACCTGGTCAACCCCAAGGTGGCGCGTGACTTCCGCAATACCGCGATCGCAGCCTTGGAACTGGGTGCGCAGCCCCGTACCTACATGACAGCCATCTAGTCAGGCCCGGAATCCAAGAAACAGCAAGAGCCCCTTTCCACAAGAAAGGGGCTCTTATTGTCGGCTTAGGGACTATTTGAAGATGGCCTTCATGGAGGGCAGTTCCATGACCCAGGGCATTGCCAGGCCAAGCAGACCAACCAGGGCTGCCAGAATACCGACGGTGGTACCGGTTGAGCTGCCCGCAGCACTTCCAGTTGGCTCAGCCGGTGCTTCGGCGGGATCATCCTCATCCGGGGTTTCCACCGGGGCGTCGGTGGACTTCAGGTTGAAACCAACCTTGATCGGATCATGGTCTGAGGAGCGGAAGACATTATCAGCTTCAAAGACATCCACCACGTTGTAATTGCGGCGGGAATACTCGAAAGCGAGTGGCTCATCGGCGTTGATGTCCCAGACCTCAGCGTCCACGGTGCGGTCCATGGCCTGCGCATTACCCAGGGCATGGTCCAGGGACCCCAGACGTCCGGAGAACTGGTAGCTCAGACCAGCATCGTGGGCTTCGGCGATGTTGCGGTATCCGGCACCGGCGAGCGTGGAGAGAACAGTTTCCTTGGAATAGGCATTCAGATCACCGAGGATGAACACCGGCTTGTCAGCCCAGTCATCCTGGTTATCCAGGTGATCAATCAGTGCCTGGGCCTGCGCCAGGCGGACATTGGCGGAATGGCCCTGGCCATCATTCATGTCCTCATCACCATTGACTGGTGAGCCCTTGGACTTGAAGTGGTTGACCACGCCCACGAAGGATTCCTTGCTCTCATCCAGTGTCTGGAATTCCTGTGCCAGTGGCTGACGCGCGGTGCCGGTGTAGGCGGCATCATCAAAGATGCGGGATTCGCCGACTGGCTTCACCGTGGTCATGTCGTAGATGAAGGCCACGCGGATGACATCCTCATCGGTGCCCAATTCCAGAGGTGATTCCACTGCTGCCCAGCGCTCGGAGCCGTGTGCGGTGTTCAGGGCGTCGACAAGCTTGTTCAGTGCCTCATCGCGGCGCTCAACATCGCCGGTGACAGCGTAGGTGTTTTCAATTTCCTCAAGGCCGAGGACATCCACATCAAGTTTGTTGATGGCAGCGACGATTTTTCCCTGTTGATCAGCGAAGGCCTGTTCGCTGTAGGCACCACGAACATCACAACCACGTGCGGAAATAGGGTTGCCGCTGATGTCGGTGTAGGCATCACAGTCGTAGTCTTTGCCCAGGGAGGTGAAGTAGTTCAACACATTGAAGCTGGCGATGTGGAAATCCCCGTCGACATTATCAATGGCTGCCAGTTCGGCTGTACGGGAATCCTCCCAGGTGATCGGGAGGTCTACCCCTGCGGTTGCGCCGGTCACTGGGGTGGTGGGCTGGAAACGCCAGAGATCAAAGCGGTAATCAAAGATCACTGGGTTCTGGAAATCCACCTGATCGCCGGTGCGGATGGACTTGATGGTCTGGCCATCATCCTGAACGATCCACGGCAGTGGTACATCCTTGTCGCCCTGCATATAACGGCCGGAACGGCCATCGTCCAGGGTGATCAGTTCAGCCTGATTGGCGGCCTCATAGGCATTGGCCTCAGCACCTGGAGCAACTGCTTCGGTGGACTGAAGATAGCCTGCAGTGCCTGCTGCCAGACCAATCTCACCGAAATCATTGAGCGCATAGTTGTTGGTTACGGTGTAGGCACCGGTGGGCTGGAGCAGCATGCCCTCATAGGCCTCGCGGACAGCTGGATCAGCAGGCATGGTGTCAATCGCTGCAGGAACCACCGCCTCAAAATCCTCGTCCGGGGTGGTGGCGGTGATGTTCTTCAGCTGGGTTAGGCCATAGTGCTCAGCGGCCTCACCGGTAACCACAACAGAGTCACCGACCGTTGGGAAGACAGCGCCCGAGCCGACGTAGATGAAGATGCCATCTGAGGCATCGCCGGCAGACTTCAGCTCAGCGCCGGTGCCAGGGGTCTGGATGTAGTAGCCGTTGAAGCCACCTTCGGAGTACACCGCGGTGACCACGCCTTCGGTGGTGACCAGTTCACCGGCCACCGGGGTGGCGTCCCCGGCGCCCTGGATTTCAGCGATGCTCAGGGCCCGCGCCTGACCAGGGGTTTCCGGAACCTCTGGGGTTTCCGGTACCGCACCACCGTTGGTGCCTTCCGGGGTAGGCGTGTCGACGATGAAGTCCACCGCATTGTTGTCAGTGTCGAGGCCAGCGACGGTGCGCTGTACTGACACCGGGTTGCTGGTCTTAAGAGCTGCTGCCCCCTCAGCAAGGGCAGCCTCGCCCCAACCGAGCAGGTCCACTTCGGCGGAGGTGGCGTCGATGAGCTTCAGGGAACCCTGGGAACCGGACATGTTCGCGGTGCCAATGACATCAGGTGTCGGCAGCGTTGGCAGGTCGGTGTTGGCGCCGGGGTTCTGTTGGATGAGGAAGTGACCACCGGCGGGGATTGTTCCAGTCAGTTCGGTGGTGTTGCCCAGGTTTCCACTGGCGGAGTAGTACTCCACAGCCCAGCCGGAAAGGTCGACCTCTGTGTCAGTGGGGTTGAAAAGCTCAACAAAGTCATGGGAATAGGCTGCGCCGTTGTTGCCGCCGCCTCCATAAGCTTCAGAGATGACGGGCAGGGAACCATCCGGTGCTGCAGTGGCGGGAGGTGCCACCAGCAGGCTGGTCGCGGTCGCACCGGCGAGAGCGATCGCCAGGGTGCGCGCAGAAACATGCTTCATTAAGAAAAACCTTTGCCTAGAGCGAAAAGAAGATACCAATCCTATGAAGTACCGGCTTTCTTTAAGCTTCGCTGATAAGCACATCCGATCATGCTGGGGGTTTACCTGGGCGGTGGGGAAAGTTCATCTGAAAGTCGACTGACTGATATTTAAAGTTCAGTGCCGGGGGCGGGTGAGATTCTCTAGTGTGGTGGATATGACTTCACTTCATGAGATCCCCGTGACCCTCAATGACGGAACCGAGACCACCATGTCGGATTGGGCAGGACACCTGGTGATGGTGGTCAATGTGGCCTCCCGTTGCGGACTGACTCCGCAGTATGAAGGACTGCAGCGGATCTTTGAGGACTATCAGGACCGTGGCTTCTTCGTGGTGGGTGTGCCCTGCAATCAGTTCATGGGGCAGGAACCTGGAACCGATGCTGAGATCTGCTCCTTCGCACAGGATAACTTCAACGTCACCTTCCCATTGCTGACCAAAACTGATGTCAACGGCGAAAATGAACACCCCCTGTACACCCTGCTCAAGAAGCATGCGACCGAAGACGGGCGTGCAGGTGATGTGGAATGGAACTTTGAGAAATTCCTCATCAACGCAGATGGTGAGATCATTGCTCGTTTCGGTCCGCGGGTTGATCCCGAGGATGACGCGGTCATCGCCATGATTGAAGACAATCTGCCTGTGTGATCGCTGGCTAGGTTGTGACGGGATCACAAGATACACTTGTGCCCGTAAAACATTGTCGCCCCCATTGCTTGAGTTAGGGAAAATACCGTGGCCCGTGTAGTTGTCAATGTCATGCCGAAGGCTGAGATTCTGGATCCTCAGGGACAGGCGGTACACCGCGCCCTGGGACGAATCGGAATTTCAGGAATCTCCGATGTTCGCCAGGGAAAGCGTTTTGAGCTGGAGGTCGATGATTCGGTCTCTACCGCCGACCTGGAAAAGCTCGCAGAAACTCTTCTCGCCAACACCGTCATCGAAGACTTCGATGTGGTGGGAGTCGAGGTCAGCAAGTGAGCGCCAAAATTGGTGTAATCACCTTCCCCGGAACGCTTGATGATGTCGACGCGCTGCGCGCCGTCCGCATCGCAGGCGCAGAGGCAGTCAGCCTCTGGCACGCCGACGAGGACCTCAAGGGAGTCGACGCCGTTGTCGTCCCCGGTGGATTCTCCTACGGTGACTACCTCCGTACCGGTGCCATCTCCGCACTGGCACCGGTCATGCAGTCCGTCATTGAAGCAGCCAACAAAGGCATGCCGGTCCTGGGAATCTGCAATGGTTTCCAGATCCTCACCGAAGCCCGCCTCCTGCCGGGCGCACTGACCCGCAACCAGGGTCTGCACTTCCACTGCATCGACACCTACCTCGAAGTGGCAAACAATAACACCGTCTGGACCAGCTCCCTGGAGCAGGGCCAGAAGATCATGGTTCCAGCCAAGCACGGCGAAGGCCGTTTCCAGGCAGAACCAGACACCATCAAGATGCTTGAAGAGGAAGGCCGTGTGGTCTTCCGCTACACGGACAACTTCAACGGCTCCATCAACTCAATCGCCGGAATCACCAATGACACCGGCCGAATTGTGGGCCTCATGCCTCACCCGGAACACGCTGTGGAAAAGCTCACCGGACCGTCCGTCGACGGCCTTGAGCTGTTCCTGTCTGCCATTGGCACCATCGCGGCTTAAGGAGTCAGAGATAACGATGAGCACGATTTTCAACGACACCGTCGAAGCTGCAGCACAGAACCCAGAGCTTGAGCAGCCTTATGCAGAGCTGGGACTCAAAGACGATGAGTACGCACGCATCAAGGAGATCCTGGGCCGTCGCCCCACGGATGCCGAACTGACCGTCTACTCCGTCATGTGGTCCGAGCACTGCTCCTACAAGTCCTCCAAGGTCCACCTCCGTTACTTCGGGGAGACCACCACCCCAGAAATGGCTGAGAAGATCCTCGCAGGCATCGGCGAAAACGCCGGTGTTGTGGATATCGGAGACGGCAATGCCGTCACCTTCCGCGTGGAATCACACAACAGCCCCTCCTTCGTGGAACCACACCAGGGCGCCGCAACCGGCATCGGTGGCATCGTCCGCGACATCATGGCCATGGGTGCACGCCCCATCGCCGTGATGGACCAGCTCCGTTTCGGCAGCATCGACAACCCGGACACCCAGCGTGTCCTCCCCGGCGTTGTCAGCGGCATCTCCCACTACGGTAACTGCCTCGGCCTGCCCAACATCGGTGGCGAGACCGTCTTCGATGACTCCTACGCAGGAAACCCACTGGTCAACGCGCTTGCCGTGGGAACCCTCAAGGTCGATGACCTGAAGCTGGCCTTTGCCTCGGGCACCGGCAACAAGGTCATGCTCTTTGGCTCCCGCACCGGTCTTGATGGCATCGGTGGCGTCTCCGTGCTGGGTTCCGCCAACTTCGAGGAAGGCGAGGAACGCAAGCTTCCAGCCGTCCAGGTCGGCGACCCCTTCGCAGAGAAGGTACTCATCGAGTGCTGTCTCGAGCTGTACAAGGCAGGCGTGGTCGTGGGTATCCAGGACCTCGGTGGTGGCGGACTGGCCTGTGCCACCTCTGAGCTGGCAGCAGCCGGCGACGGCGGCATGCGCGTCAACCTTGACGCAGTACCACTGCGCGCAGAGAAGATGACCGCAGCTGAGATCCTCGCCTCCGAGTCCCAGGAACGCATGTGTGCCGTGGTCACCCCGGCCAACGTCGACAAGTTCAAGGAGATCTGCGCCAAGTGGGATGTCACCTGCGCAGAAATCGGCGAGGTCACCGATGAGAAGGACCGCTACCTCGTGGTCCACAAGGGTGAGGTCGTCCTCGACGCCCCAGCCTCCACCATCGACGAAGGCCCGGTCTACGACCGTCCAGTCGCCCGCCCAGAGCGTCAGGACGAGTTCCAGACCCTCGGCGACCTGGAGCGACCGACCGCTGCAGAGGATATCAAGACCGCATGGGTCAAGCTGGTGTCCTCCCCGGCACTGGCCTCCCGCGCCTTCATCACCGAGCAGTATGATCGCTACGTCCGCGGTAACACCGTCCAGGCGAAGAACGCCAACGCCGGTGTCCTGCGTATCGACGAAGAGACCAACCGCGGCGTGTCCATCTCCGCAGATGCCTCCGGTCGCTACACCTTCCTGGATCCACGTACCGGTTCCCGCCTGGCACTGGCTGAGGCCTACCGCAATGTGGTCTCCACCGGTGCCCGCCCGGTCGCCGTGACCAACTGCCTCAACTTCGGTTCCCCAGAGAACCCAGGGGTCATGTGGCAGTTCAAGGAAGCCGTCCATGGACTGGCTGATGGCGCAAAACAGATGGCCATCCCGGTTTCCGGTGGCAACGTCTCCTTCTACAACCAGACCGGTGACACCCCGATCCTGCCGACCCCGGTCGTCGGTGTGCTCGGAGTCCTGGACAACGTTGAGAAGACCATCGGTAACGTCCTGCCTTCCGAGGATCAGGAACTGTACCTGCTGGGTGAGACCTTCGACGAGTTCGGTGGCTCCATCTGGCAGCAGGTTTCCGGTGCCGGCCTCAGCGGTCTGCCACCACAGATCGACCTGGCCAATGAGCAGCGCCTCGGCGAACTGCTGGTCCCGGCAGCAGCCGATGACCTGGTCTCCGCCTCCCATGACCTGTCTGAAGGTGGCCTCGGCCAGACACTGGCAGAGCTGGCCATCCACGCCGGCAAGGGGCTGGACGTCGACCTCAGCGAGGTACACGCAGACCTGTTCACCGCACTGTTCTCCGAATCCGCATCACGCATCGTCGTGGCCACCGGACATGGTGCAGAGCTGGTCAAGCGGGCTGAGGCTCTCGGCATCCCGGTGACCAAGTTGGGTTCCACCAACGCATCCGGTGTCATTGCCGTGCGTGGCGCGGATGTGGCTGTGGAGCTCTCCGTTGCTGAGCTCGAGGCAGCCTGGAGCAAGACCCTGCCTGAGGCCTTCGGCCACGCAGTCGGCGCAAATGCAGTTGTAGAGTAATATCACCTCTGTTCCACGGCAGCCGGGCTTCACTGTTACCTGTGAAACCCGGCTGTTCTTGTCCCCAGACCTAGGTGTCACATCACCCAGGACAGTCTTTGAGATGGCTCGAGAAAGGGAGGCCGTCGATGTCAGCGCAACCATCGTATGAGGATGAACGCAGAGACTTCATGGATGCTGACCCCTCCATTGAAAGCGTCCCTCGGAACCGCGAGAATAAACGTTCCGATGAACCCCTGTTGGAGCTGACCCGCTATGTCCTGGACCGCGGGCCCAGACCCCGTACCAGGGGACTTTTCCACCAGATTGCAGCCTTCCTGAGTACCGTCTCGGGTTCCGTGCTGTCCACCTACGCCTGGCTCACCCTGGTGTGGTGGCAGGCGCTCGGCACCACTATCTACGCTGCCTGTATGTTCGGTCTCTTCGCAGTCTCTGCGGCTTATCACCGCGGACAGTGGCGCAGTCTGGGCACCGTCGCCTGGTGGCGTCGGGCCGACCACTCCACCATCGCGGTCTTCATCGCCGCCACCTACACCCCGTTATGCATGATTGCGTTGGAACCTGACACCGCAACATGGATGCTCAGTCTGGCGTGGGTGGGAGCAATGCTCAGCGTGGTCCTCAACATGGTGTGGATCAACCACCCCAGGTGGCTCTCCGTGGTGGTCTACCTGGCCCTTGGTTGGTTGATCGTCCCTCTGATTCCCGAGCTCTGGGCAGGTGCTGGACACACTGTGGTCTGGCTGTTGCTGGTAGGAGGCATCGTGTACAGCCTCGGTGCCCTGGTCTACGGCTTCAAATGGCCCGGACGCAATGCCCGGTGGATGGGGTATCACGAACATTTCCATGTGGCCACCGTGGTGGCCGCCACCATCCACCTGATAGCAGTCTGGATGGTTGTGGTACCTTAACCGCCGCCTTCCGCTAAAAAACTGTGCCTCCGCCGCTTTTGAAGAGCAGGGAGGCACAGTGTTTCATTGTCTTTTGTGGGGATTAGTCGATCTGACGGACCGCATGCTTCGGGAACAGTGGCATGGGAACATACTCTGCACGCAGATCACGCAGGATATTGGCATGCTCTGCCAGTTGGATGTCTTCCGGGGTGGAGGGCTTGAAGTGTGGGGAGGCCAGTGGTTCACCATCGATATCAATACCGATGTAGGTGACAGTGGCGTGAATGGCCTTCTTCAGGTGCTCACGTCCCCCCTTGGGGTTACCGCTGCGGACATGGATGGACATCTGCATGGAACGCTTATCAGTACGCATCATGCGCGCGTCAACCTCAATGAGGTCACCGATGGAGATCGGGTTGTAGAAGCGGATACCGCCGGCGTACACCGCGACGGTGTGGTTGCCGGACCACTCCATGGTGCAGGCCGCACCGGCCTCATCGATCCATTCCATGGCGGTACCACCGTGGACCTTGCCACCCCAGTTGATATCGGTGGGCTTGGCCAGGAAGCGGGTGACCAGGCGTGGTGCGAAGGAAGGACCATCATAGGTCTGCTTCTCCATCTCGGCTTCAATCGCCTTGCGCAGATCAATGCGGGAGAGTGCGGACTTCAGGACGCGTTCCTCCTCTTCATTCTCAGGAACGAAGGTGGGAACCTGCTGGGTCTTGCCGGTTGCGGTGTCCTTTGCGACGAAAATCACCAGGCAGTCACAGGCACGGGTGTACTGGCCATCACGCGGGTCAGCTGAGAAAACCTCATTCACAATGTGCATGGAGGACCGGCCGGTCATCGCGATGCGGGAGCGCACCTCCACCATGTGGCCTGAGGGGATCGGACGAGTGAAGTGGATGTGACCGACATAGGCGGTGACACAGTAGGTACCGGACCACTGGGTGGCGCAGGCATAGGCAGCCTTGTCAATCCACTCCAGAACACGACCGCCACCGACACCGTGGCTGCCAGCCATCAGAACATCAGTGGGAGCGGCCAGGAACCGAAGAGTTACCTCGGGGGAGCGGGTAGTGCTGTTAGTTTTGTTCTCAGACATAGAAATACTCTAACGTGTCGGACTACCCTGGAGTCCCATGAAGATCGACCCACACCAGACCCGTGTCGCGGTCATGGCCATCGCTGACTGGATTGCCCAGCCTGAAATTCAGGAAAAGCCAGGTAGGAAGCTCCTGGCGGAGGCCACACGGCTGACAGCCCGAACACTTGCGCAGGATGCACCGGGGCACAGTGTTGAAGTCAGAGTCCCCCCATTTGTGGCAGTGCAGTGCATTGAGGGCCCACGTCACACCCGTGGTACACCCCCCAACGTTGTGGAGACTGATGCTCTGACCTGGTTAAGGCTGGCTACTGGGAAAACGACATTTGATGTGGAACTGGAAGCCGGGAAAATCTCAGCCTCTGGGACCAGGGCGTCGGAAATTTCTGGGTGGTTACCCATCATCCCGCTTTAACTTTTGTCGATCGTATTAGTTTCTCAGAAGTTCACGGACTACGATTCTGCTTGTGGCACAACTTGATCAGCACACGCTCCCTGGTTCGCTGGCATCTACCAATGATCATCCCGTGGGGATGATGACTCAGCCGAACCATCCCTACGATGATCAAAACGAGCAGGCCCCGCGTGAAGAATGCGGTGTGTTTGGCGTTTGGGCACCCGGCGAGGAAGTAGCCAAACTAACCTACTTCGGTCTTTTCGCCCTACAGCACCGCGGCCAGGAGGCCGCCGGAATTGCCGTGGGCGATGGCGAGCAGATCCTTGTATTCAAGGATCTCGGCCTGGTGTCCCAGGTTTTTGATGAACCCATTCTGGAATCCCTCCATGGCGATATCGCCATCGGGCACACCCGCTACACCACAGCAGGTGGGAACTCCTGGGAAAATGCCCAGCCGATGTTCCGCATGGCACCTGACGGCACCGATGTGGCACTGGGCCATAACGGTAACCTGATCAACCATGTCCAGCTCCATGACCGGGCTGCTGATCTCGGTCTGATTGACCCGAATAAGAAGCCATCAGATACTGATGTGCTCACCGCCCTGCTGGCCAATGGCATTGGCAACGGCCAGACGCTCTTTGAATCAGCTCAGAAACTCCTCCCGGAGGTCAAGGGTGCCTACTGCCTGACCTTCACCGATGGGCACACCCTCTACGCAGCGCGTGACCCCTTTGGCGTCCGCCCACTGTCCATCGGCCGTCTGGCCCGTGGCTGGGTTGTGGCCTCGGAGACCTCCGCCCTCGATATCGTCGGCGCCTCCCTGGTCCGTGAGGTGGAACCAGGTGAACTCATCGCCATTGATGAATCAGGACTGCGCTCTACCCGCTTTGCAGAAACCACTCGTAAGGGCTGCATCTTCGAATACGTCTACCTCGCTCGCCCAGACTCGGTGATCAAGGGACGCAACGTCAATGAGGTCCGCCTGGAGATCGGCCGCAAACTGGCCAAGGAAGCACCGGCCGAGGGAGACTTGGTCATCCCGACACCGGATTCTGGGACCCCGGCAGCAGTCGGCTACGCCCAGGCCTCAGGCATCCCCTTCGGCCAGGGCATGGTGAAGAACGCCTATGTGGGACGTACCTTCATCCAACCCTCGGACACCCTGCGCCAGCTGGGTATCCGTCTCAAGCTCAACCCCCTGCGGGAAGTCATTGCGGGTAAGAGGCTTATCGTGGTGGATGACTCCATCGTCCGTGGCAACACCCAGCGTGCTGTGATCAGGATGCTGCGGGAAGCCGGTGCGGCCGAGGTCCACGTCCGGATTGCCTCCCCACCGGTGAAGTGGCCATGTTTCTACGGCATTGACTTCGCCACCCCCGGCGAACTGATCGCCAATGTGGTGACCAGTGACAATGAGGCAGAGATGGTGGAAGCGGTCCGCTCAGCCATTGGTGCTGATTCCCTGGGATACGTCTCCATTGAGGGAATGGTCGAGGCGACAGAGCAGCCGGTTCAAGAGCTGTGTCTGGCATGCTTTGATGGCCATTACCCAATGGGGATGCCGGAGGCCAACGCCAACGCGCAGCTGGTGTTGAAGATGCAGGCTTCCAAGCAGGATAAGATCGAGAACTAAGTTCTCAACACCCTTTTCTAGAAAAACTCAAGCAGGAGAAGCGAAAAACGATGAGTGACCACCTGGACACCGACAACGGTGCGACCAACGAAGGCGTATCCTACGCAGCCGCCGGCGTAGACATCGAAGCTGGCGACCGCGCCGTTGAGCTTTTTGCCCCCATGGCAAAGCGTGCCACCCGCCCGGAGGTCCGTGGCAACCTCGGCGGTTTCGCCGGACTGTTTGAACTCGGCAAGTACAAGAAGCCAGTACTGGCAGCAGGGTCTGACGGTGTGGGCACCAAGCTCGTTGTCGCCCAGATGATGGACAAGCACGACACCATCGGAATCGACCTGGTGGCCATGTGCGTGGACGACCTGGTGTGCTGTGGTGCAGAGCCACTGTTCCTGCAGGACTACATCGCCATCGGCAAGGTTGTCCCGGAACATGTCGCCGAGATCGTCTCCGGCATCGCAGAAGGTTGCATCCAGGCAGGTGCCGCACTGCTCGGTGGCGAGACCGCTGAGCACCCAGGCGTCATGGAGCCGGATCACTACGATATCTCTGCCACGGCTGTCGGTGTTGTCGAAGCTGATGAACTGCTGGGACCGGACCGCGTCCGCGCCGGCGATGTCATCATCGGCATGGCAGCATCCGGCCTGCACTCCAATGGCTACTCCCTGGCCCGCCACGTCCTCTTCGACACCGCAGGCCTGACCGTGGACTCCCACGTCGAGGAGCTTGGACGCACCCTGGGTGAGGAACTCCTGGTTCCCACCCGGATCTACGCCAAGGACTGCCTGGCACTGATCGCTGAATGCGATGTCCACGTCTTCTGCCACGTCACTGGCGGCGGACTTGCCAACAACATGTCCCGCGTGGTCCCAGAAGGACTTGTGGCTGAGATGTCACGTTCCACCTGGACCCCCGGCCAGATCTTCCGCACCATCGCCTCCCTGGGCAAGGTGTCACGCGAGGAAATGGAAAAGACCTTCAACATGGGTGTCGGCATGGTTGCGGTTGTCGCAGAGAAGGACCGCGACCGTGCGCTGGCCATGCTCACCGCCCGCCACATCGACTGCTGGGAGCTTGGCACCGTCCGCAATGGCGAAGACGGCGAGCCGAACGTCATCCTCAGCGGCGAGCACCCCGGATACTGAAACACCGCTCAGCACCACAGACGCTGTTAATCACTAGCCCCAACCTGACCCTTCAGGTTGGGGCTAGTGGTCTCTCCAGGGCCCTTAGGAGTGGTGCGTAGGCACCTTAGGTGTTTGCTCCAGAAACGACTCAGACGGCGCGCGGTTTAACGCGAACCATGTCCCTGGAGTGGGAACACAGAGGGAATACTCCAGGGAAGTGCCCGTGATAAACCATGCGCCGTCTGAGGCGGTAGTGGTGGATAGGGGAGAGAGACCGTTAGGGGTGTCCGGAAAACCCGGTTACACCTTGAAACGGCTACTAGCCACAGGATGATGAAATGATGAGTTGATCAAATGACGACCGACGTGAACGCCGGTGACGCCTGGATATTGATCAGATAGATGAAGGATCAAGCGTGTGCCCTGAGGCGACACGATCCCTTATCTGGACTCATCCCAGTTCGCATAATCTGCGTACTGGTCCTCATCATCAGGGGCATCGGAGTAGGAACGCCGAGGAGCTTGTGCCAGCTCCCTCTGCAGTTGATCGAGATCCATTTCTGGAGAGCTGTACTTCAACTGGCGAGCAACTTTGGTCTGTTTAGCCTTCGCGCGACCGCGACCCATTGCCTGACCCCCTTGGAGTGAGCGGGCCGTTCCTGGGAATTTGGACGGCCCATGGGCTTTTCAAGATGTTTTAACTGTATTCCTGATAGACACAATAGCCTGTTGACGCGGAAATTTCTGCAACATGCCTCTGACCTGCGGTAAAAGAGTCCAGACATGAGGAAATAGGCAACTTTCGTCATTTTTGAAAGTCGCCTATAAACGGCTGTTTAGGCGTTGCTGAACGGCTGGTCCGCGGGGGCGGGGTTATTCCTTACCGCGGAGCTTGTTGAGGGCCGCGCGTCCGCGCTGCTCGCCTTCGTCTTGTGGGATGGAATCGGGATCGACATTCACGGATACGTCATTGATGCTCAGCTCCGAACTGAGGGCGCTGCGCTTGATCAGACCCAGGGCGATCGGCCCGTAGTCACAGTCATGGACAACGGTGCCCAGACGCCCAACGGTGCGGGTGCCGGACTTGATCTCAGATCCGGCCACAGGGTCGAGCGGAGCAGAGCCATCCAGGTGCAGCAACACAAGCACCCGTGGGGAACGGCCCAGGTTGTCCACACGCGCCACAGTCTCCTGTCCGCGGTAACAACCCTTGGTCAGGTGCACAGCACCCAGGCTGTCGCCACGTCCGATCCAGTGAGGGATCTCATGCGGAATGGACTTGGCATCCAGGTCGGGTCCGGGCTCAGGCTCCAGGGCCTTCACACGTTCCGCCCAATAAGCCATCAGACCGGTTAGCTTCGCACCAGACTCCAGGAGCTTGTCGACGGATGCCACGAGGGTGTCGCGGGGGAATGCGACGTCGATACGCGTTGGTCCCGCCCAGTCCACCACGCGGTGGAAAACCGCGTCCGGAAGGGGAACCTCCTGACCGAGGAGAGAGATGAGTGCAATATCGGCTTCTTCGACAGTGACCTCTGACCAGAAGATCATCTTCTGGAGATAGCCAATGAGTGAGTCGAATTCGGCGGCAGAGGTGTCCAGATAGAACACCCCGTCCACCACAGAAACCATCAGGGAGTGTTGGATGCGACCCTGCGCATCAAGATCAAGTGCGCGAGCGGTAAAACCGTCTTCAGCTGCATCGACCTTCTGGGACAAAATATTGTTGAGGAACGCGGGGGCATCTGGTCCATCGACTCGGATCACCTTGCGATTGGAACGGTCAACCAGACCCGTACCTGTTTCGAAGATGCGTTGCTCGACGAGCGGGGAACCGTAATGCCACGCGACACCTTCAGTACCAGCCATAGCGGCATCATCCTGAGCTTCCGCCGCACCATGCTTCGCCAGAAGAGGCGACTTATAGCGCTGCGGATCGTCAACAGGATTCTGATTGGTGTCGTTCGCGACCTCGGAGAGTTCGTTAGCCACAACCATGACTGTACGCGTAAACCCGCGCAGAGGGGTAGTCCACCCAAATCGGCCGATGGTTACAACCAGTGGGCAGACTCGCTGAAAAAGGGGCATAATCAGCAGTTATGGTGTCTGTACCCAGTCGCATCCCCGGACCATCCCCCGTGATCATGATCGTCGAACCCTATGGTGGTTCGATCCGTCAGCAAAACCCGAACCTCCCCATGGTCTTCTGGGATGATGCTGCCGTGACACGTGGTGATGGCATCTTTGAAACCCTCCTCATCAGTGAGGGAAAAGCAGGCAACCTGCAGCGTCACGGGGAGCGCTTCCAGGCTTCTGCGAAGCTGCTGGGGCTACCTGAGCCCATCCTGGCGTCCTGGGAGAAGGCCACCAGGATGGCGATCGAATCCTGGTATGAACACCCCAATGCAGGTGATGCCTCCTGTACCTGGACACTCAGCCGGGGACGCTCCACCACAGGTCTTGCTTCCGGCTGGTTGACCGTCAAAGCGGTGTCAGAGGAAAAGCTGCGTGAGCGTGCCCATGGGGTAGAGGTGATGACCAGTCCCCGTGGCTACACCATCGACACCACCCTGCCCGGAGTCAAGGACGCGACCAGAGGGGACGTGGATCAGCTGGCAGAACCAACCGCACCCTGGCTGACCATCGGTGCAAAAACCTTAAGTTATGCGGCGAACATGGCCGCCGTGCGGTGGGCTAAGAGCAACGGCTTTGATGATGTCATCTTCACCGACGGGGATCGCGTTCTGGAAGGTGCCACCTCCACCGTGGTGAGTTTTAAAGGTGACAAGATACGCACCCCCACTCCCGGTGGGGAGGTGCTCCCCGGCACCACTCAGGCAGCGTTATTTGAGTATGCAAGTAAGCAGGGGTGGCGTTGCAAGACCAAGAAGGACCTCGCCGTGGAGGACCTCCTGGGCGCCGACAGCGTCTGGCTGGTGTCATCGGTGCGGGTGGCGGCCCGGGTCACGCGCCTGGATAAACACCCATTGCCCCGACCTGACAATGAAAAAGAAATAAGGGCCCTGATCACCAGGGCCCTCGGTTGAGAAAGCTTTTAGCCGATAACGCGCTGCAGCTGAGCAGACATGCGTGGCTTCAGCTCACCGTTGACCAGACGCTCATCCACCCAGCCGAGCTCATTGGTAGGCATGAGGCCGTAGAGACGCTTGCCCGGGCCCAGGGATGCCGGACCTGTTGAAGTGACCATGGTGGAGGCAGATTCCAGCGCCCAGGCACGCTCATTGATGGGCTGACCGTAGTAGATCTCCACAACACCACTGGCATGGGTACAGACAAACTCGATCTCATCTTTCAGATCGATGCGCCAGAAACCACTTTCGCGCTGATCCTGTCCCACAACCTTGCCCTCAGTGTCCAGCTTCCAGATGCGGGACTCAAAGGACAGGTAGTTCTCCCCGTCATGGGAGAAGATGATCTGCTGACCGAAGGTGTACTGGCCCCCCTCAGCGGTATCAGCCTGGCCCTCGCCACGCCATACGCCCACCAGGGGCAGCAGCGCGAGGAGACCATCGTGCAGGTTCGGTCCCAGACGCAGGTTGGCGGTGTCCTCATCTACTGGAAGATCACCCAGGGTGGGGATATTGCGGTGTGCGGTGTTCTTAGACTGCTCAGCGGCCAGGTTCACTGCATCATTGCCACTGATGGCAGGAGAATCGGACAGTGAAGGAGCGTCCGCTCCGGTGCCTGGAATCACAGGATCATTAGCATTTTCGGGCAGGTTCTTATTTTCATTTTCACTCATGGCATTCAAGACTAGCGTTTAGCCACTACGCTTGGACAACGTGCATGTTCTTCTAATCGCTAATCCCGAGTCAACCTCACAGACCGCAGAACTCTTCCGCCGGGTTGTGCCCAAGCTGCTGGCAACCGACGGCATCTCCCTGGAGGCCCGATTCACGCACTACGGAGGCCATGCCGAGGAAATGGTCACAGGAATGACCAGGGACGACTTTGATGTCATCATCCCCGCCGGCGGGGACGGAACCATCAACGAAGTGATAAACGGCTTACTCGGCAGTGCCGAAGGTGAGATTGCCAACTGGAGTGATCTTCCGGCCGTGGCAGTCCTTCCCACCGGCTCCGCGAATGTATTCGCCCGCGCCCTGGGCTATCCCTCTGACTCCTTGGCAGCCGCAGAAATGCTCGTGCATCTTCTCCGCAATAATCTGCGCCGGACCATCTCACTGGGAACCTGGAAAGGCGATGAGGATGACGCCCGCTGGTTTGCCGTCAATGCGGGTTTCGGCATTGACGCCGAGGTAATTGCCCGCATGGAACGCGCCCGCTCCAAGGGCTTTGCCGCCTCACCGCTGCTGTATATGCAGGTCAGTGCGAGAGCCTGGATAAAAGCCCAGATGAAGCCCCCACAGATCACCGTGGATGCCGTGGACCAGGAAGGTGCGGAACTCAAACATGACAACGTGCCCATGCTGTTCGCCTCCAACACCAACCCCTGGACCTTCCTGGGCCCCCTGCCCGTGGTGACCAACCCGCGTAACTCCTTCGACATGGGACTGGGACTCTTTGGAGTCACCAGCGTCCGTGGCGCCGGGGGAGTCGCCGCCATGATGCACCTCATCGGTGTCGGCCATGGAAAACGCTATGAAAAACTGGTGGCCAAACGCACCATTGAATTTGATAATGCAGAGCACGTCACCCTGACCTGTAAAACCAAGCAACGTTTCCAGGTCGACGGTGAATTCGAGGGCGAACACATCCGAGTACACCTGGAATCACTCGCCGATGCCCTGGAAGTGTTCGCCCCCAAGACGAACCCGAACCCACCGACGCTGGGCTGGGCCAAGCACGGCCTCAACTACCTCCGTGACGTCGTGCGGGTGCGCAGCGGAAAGATCTAAGCAGCTACCCCGTGGGACTGTGACCTGAGAAAACTAGTCGGCGCTGTCTGCCTCAGGTGCGGCCAGTGGGGACAGTTCACGCATGGTGATCTCCACATTGCGGGCCTGTGACTGGAAGTGAATGGAACCACCCGAGAGATACACCGCCATGGCACGGTCAGCCAAAGGCAGAGCGATGGTGTCGATCCGCCAGGAGAAATCAGAGGCAACATCCTCCAGCGTGGTGGAAGGTGGTGCACTGACAAGCTCAACCGGGACCATCTGGAACTCCGAACCCACCAGGCGGAGGGTGACCAGGACACTGATCGCTTCCTCAAAGCCCTCGGGGGTGCCGGTCAGCAATGCCTCACTGGCTACGCCTCCAGACGGGGAGATGTCGATCGGGTGGGAGAGATCAAGATCAGTCATGTCTAGGTGAGACCCGAGTGCCACACCATCCATGGACAGACTGCGGGTGAACAGCTCAGCACGGGTGCCATCCAGATCGCCGGACAGTGCCTGTTGGGCAGTGACCTCAATGTTCTGAACCTCGGTGCGTGCATTCACCACACCCACACCCGGAACTGGAACATCCAGCATATTGATGCTGACCTGATTAAATTCACCACTGATTAAGGCAGAGGTGAACATCGCACTTCCCGCGAAGACACTGGGCTCAACCTCCAGGTCAGCGGAATCTGCGACCGCCCGGGAAATGCTACGTTCTGCACGCGCGGCGATGACAGAATCTGCAATCCAGGACACCGCCCCCACCGCGACAATCACGATCAGGGTCACGAGGGAGATCTTCAGGGCTTTATTCCGGGGGTTCTGCACCCCTATATCTTTACCGCAACCACCTGCAAAACAAGGAAGTGTGTAGCTACGCTGGGGCGCATGAACGATTCCATCAACACCACACACCTCTATAATTACCGCGACCTCCGCGAACAGGCACTCATCATGCTCAAGGAGGTGAAAGCTATCGATGGCGTCGAGGCACTGTCTGAACAGTTCGTCCGAGGACTTGCAGAACCAGGTCTCGGCCATACGCATTACACCGTGAGCATCGACGGCAAACTGGTTGCCCTGGCAGCAACCGATGGAGACACCAGCGAACTGGCAGTCCACCCATCCCACCGCCGACAGGGGATCGGTAAGGCACTTATCGACGCACTCCCCACCGAGGGCGTCTGGGCCCATGGAGACATCCCAGCCGCACAGGCACTGGCCTCCACCCTGCGCATGAAAAAAACCCGCGAACTGCTGGTGATGGCGATTGACAACCCAGCCCTACAGGAAGCCGGAACCTATCAGAACCCAGAAGGCTTCACCTACAGCTCACTGAAGAACGCTCCCCAGGAACGCAATGAGGTCGAGGAGAAGTGGCTCAAGGCCAACAACGAAGCCTTCCACTGGCACCCAGAACAGGGCGGATGGGATAGATCCAGGCTCACCCAGGCACAGCAAGCTTCCTGGTTCCAGGAAACCGACCTCCTCTTCCTCTGGGAAGGCGAAGAACTGGCAGGCTTCCACTGGGTGAAACAACACACCCCGGAACTGCAGGAGATCTATGTGGTCGGCCTCGCTGAAGCCTTCCGCGGCAAGGGCCTGGGCGATCCACTGGTGCGACTGGGACTACGCCACATGGTCAACAATGGGGCGCGCCGGGTCATTCTCTATGTGGAGGCTGACAACGAACCGGCCGTCGCAGCTTATGAGAAGCTGGGCTTTGATGTGGCGGAGCGTCATGCAGTCTATGAAAAGCAATGATTTTTGCTGAGAGTTACATGGGTGAGTCATTCATCGAATATTAAAAGGGGTCAAAAACCCCAATTTAGTGACCTGGGTCGCGAAAAGCTGGGGTTGAGACGATGTCGGCGAAACAATTCTTCCAAAGATATCCCTAAGTTCACTGGCCGTTAACCAGATCAGCCTTAGTTGGTCATTTCCAGCCCTTAGGTTCTTAGTTTGTGAGCAACCCAGAGGGTCGGAAACCAGCCCGGCACGTCACTTTCAAGGGGTTGCTCGGATGATGTATACAAAACACCGGAAAGGCTTCCCCTGTGAACCTCAATTTCAAGCGCTCTTTCGCACTCGTTGGTGCAGTGACCGTCAGCTCCCTCGCACTCGTTGCCTGCTCTGAGTCTGCAGAAGACACCTCCGCCAACGGTGGCGACAACGCTGTTTCCACTGAAGGCCTCTCCGGCGTCAGTGGCCAGCTCGTTGGCGAGGGTGCTTCCTCCCAGCAGGCTGCCATGGACTACTTCGGCATTCAGTACGGCGAGGCAGTAGACGGTGCAACCCTGGCGTACACCGCTTCCGGTTCCGGCTCCGGCCGTAAGAACTTCGTCGGTGGTCAGGTTGCCTTCGGTGGCTCCGACTCCCCAATGGATGATGCTCAGGCCGCAGAGGCGCAGGACCGCTGTGAGGGCAATGAGGCATGGCACCTGCCATTCGTCATCGGCCCAGTAGCCATTGCCTACAACATCCCAGGCGTTGACACCCTGAACCTCTCCACCTCCACCGTTGCGAAGATCTTCAAGGGCGAGATCACCAACTGGAATGATGAAGCCATCGCCGCTGAGAACGAGGGCACAGAGCTTCCAGACCTGGACATCTCCGTTGTCTACCGCTCCGATGAGTCCGGTACCTCAGACAACTTCCAGAAGTTCCTGGTTGCTTCCGCACCTGAGGACTGGGACACCACCGGTCAGCAGTTCCCAGCTGAGGTCGGCGAGGGCGCCAACGGCTCCAACGGTGTCGCCTCCCAGGTCACCGCAATCGAAGGTGGCATCACCTACGTTGAGGCCGGCTTCGCACAGCAGCAGAGCCTCGGCATCGCCAACCTTGACTTCGGCAACGGCCCAGTCGAGCTCAACGCTGAGTCCGTCGGTGTCGCACTTGATGGTCTGGACTTCCTGACCGAGGGGCACAACATGGTCGTCGACACTGACGCCATGTTCGCCATCAATGATGAAGGCGCATACCCACTGGTTCTGACCACCTACGAGATCGTCTGCTCCGCAGGCTACGACGAGACCACCCGCGACCAGGTCAAGGACTTCCTGAAGGTTGCACTGGACTCCCAGGATGAGCAGCTCGAGGCTCTCGGCTACATCCCAGTCACCGGCGCACACCACGACCGCCTGGTCGAGGCTGTTGACGCAATCCAGTAATAATGCTGGACTGTGGACAAACCCCTGTCTAGGGGGGGCGCCCACACAATGATCCCCTCGGGCATCTCCACTAACCGCAAGGATGGCGGAGGTGCCCGTGGGGACACTGCATGTTTGAAGTGAA
>NZ_CALZFS010000028.1 GCF_945649885.1 uncultured Corynebacterium sp.
GTTGTTTCTCCCTCCTCAGAAGCTCGCCACCCGTGCTGTGGCTTATACAATTGACCCCTTGGCTTTGTCGGCCATGGGTATTGCTGCGGCGGATGTCCCGGGCGCATTACATGCTGCCGAACATGCGGCCATTGGCATGTTGCCGCTGTTGGCCACCTGTGATCGTTGGGATATTGGTGGTGTGTCCACGGCGTTGCATGGGGATACGGGGCTGCCGACGGTGTTTGTTTATGACGGTATGGAGGGTGGTGCTGGTTTTTCAGATTGTGGTTTTCATCGTTTCGCTGAGTGGATGGAGGCCACTTTTGAGGCGGTGCGGAGCTGTTCCTGTGAGTCTGGTTGTCCAGGTTGTGTGCAGTCGCCGAAGTGTGGAAATGGCAATAATCCGCTGGATAAGACGGGTGCGGTCAAGCTGCTGGGTGCGTTGGTGGCCTTGCTTCAGGGTCATTAACCCTTGACTTTGCGGCACCTACTTTCTAGACTGGAAAGTACTTTCTTATCAACCCTTGGGAGGTTGTCATCATGAGCACCGCACATTCACCTCAGTCCACACCCCGCCCGACTCCCCAGGCTGCACAGGATCTGCTCAACCGGGCCGATAAGCTTCAGCATTCCGTGGCTGGTTTCTCCATCAGCTGGCTTGGCTTCTTCGGCATCTGCACCGGTGGCGCCCTCTATGCTCTCGCAGCAGCTGCCTGGGAGGCTGCCGGCTTCTCCCATCTGATCCTGCTGGCCACCGCCCTTGTCTGGATCGCCTGTTCTGTCATCTTCATCATCGTCGTCTCCCTGCGTGCCAAGACCGCACCCCGCGGCTTTGCCAAACGTTGGATCGTCATGATGGGACTGTGGGTCCTGTTGTGGGTGGCCACCTTCTTCCTGGCCCCTGATTTCACTGCGCTGCAGGCAGCCGGCATGACCCTGGTCTTCCTCCTCACCGCTCTGGCAGGCCCCACCTGGGAGCTGATCAGCATGGGAAAGGGCCGGAAATGACCACCCCTTCTCATCCGCGGATGAATCTGAATGCAGCATTCAACAATCCGCTGCGTTTCTCCCTCATGGCGGCTTTGTCCGGTGCAGAATCCCTGACCTTCAAATACGCCAGGGACTTCCTGGACACCACAGATTCCACCTTGTCCAAGCACATCTCCGCACTGGAGGAGCTGGGTTATATCCAGGTGACCAAGGCTTTCGCTGGGAAGTTTCCGCAGACCAGCATGAAACTCAGTCAGGAGGGACAACGCGCCTGGGGTGAGCACCTGGAGGTTCTGAAAACCATCGCGCAGTCCTGAAGCCTTCCCATATCATCATCATCACATCGGCCCGGCCCTGGCCTGGGCAGTGCTGCCCCGCACGGTGGCTTCCACGATCACGTCCTCACCACTGATGGTGCAGGCCCTGATCGTGGCGTCATTAAGTTCGGCTACATACCTGGCTGTGACACACGCGGTGTCAGAGCCTTCCCCGAGGGTGAAGCGATAGGCTGCTGCAACTGCCGCCAGGTCTGCAGCCCTTTGTGCCTGCGCGCCTGCCACAAGGGCTCCGACATGCCAGGCGATGATCCCACAGAGCAGGACCATCACCGCCGCAAAACCGGCGGCCGCCACCGTGGCATGACCACTGTCCTCATCGACCACGCAGCGATTAGTTCTCCACGGGGAAGATGGCATCCGCACTCACCTCCCCGATGGTCACGGGAACGGAGGCTGTGGCGGTGATCAGGCCAGAGTTTTCCACAATGGTGACACTGCCCCGTGGTGGCTCATAGGGTTGACCGATAGCATGTGCCCGGGCTGCGGCACCAGCAATATCAGTGGCCGCCACATAGGACACCAGGGTGGCCAGCACACCCACAATCAGTGCGCTGACCACCACCAGGGAGGTCAAGGCCAGAGCAGCTTCGATGGTGACGGAGCCGTCATCATTGCCAAGCTGCCTCAGCAGCTTTCTCCCCTCAGCCTGGCGGTCGACCTTAAGGTCGGGCGCTGAGTGCATCGGCGATGATGTCTTCAAAGGCATCGGCCACAGCTCCGCTATTGACCACGGTGTACAACACGACTGCCAGTGCCGCTGCAGCCAATGTGCCCAGGGCGTATTCCACGGTGGTCAGGCCGTCGTCATTGCGCAGCACCGCAATATAACGGGCTACCCGGCGGTTGTTGAAGATGGTTGTTTTCTCGGTCAGTTTAGTGGTCATTGTCTTCTCCTTGTTGGGTATTTTCATTGAGTGAAAAACTGTTAAAGATATCTATTACAGGTGTCCCAGTACCTTCATCCCCAGTCCCAGCACCACGGGTGCCAGGCCGAGGATCATGAAGGCCGGGAGGAAACAGGTGGCCAGTGGTAGAGCGATATACACCCCTGCCCGTTCCGCAGCTGCGGTGCGGTGATCAGCTGCTGTGGCGCTGAGCGATTCAGCAATCCGGCGGCATCCCTGCCCCAGGGCGCCACCTGAGCGGTGGGAGACCTCCACCAGGTGTGCCACGTCGCCCAGGCCTTCGACATCCGCCATGAAGGAGAATGCCCGCTCTGGACTGACCCCGATGGTCAGCAGCGCCATGGCCTGTTCCCACCTGTCCTGGTGCTCTGGATGTGCCACGCGGGCCACCACACCGGTGGCATCGCGGATACTTAAACCAGATTCCAGACATGCGGCAAACAGATCGATATCAGCTGCTGTTTCCAGCGGATCACCACCACCTGTCCCACCGCCGCCCGGGGTAAGAGGCAGTTTCTCCAGCCATGCATTCAGGCCAGGTCCTGCCCGGATGCGTTTTTCTCCCGGCTGTCCTGCCTCCACACCGCCATACGCACCGGTGCGTTGAGCAGGTGTGGGCAGGGTGGTCCACAATCCCAACACCAGGACCAGACAGGCGATGATCATGATGGATTCGCCCCTTCTAAAATCTTCTGTGTCATCACAAAGCCCCCGGCCACCAAGCTCACGCCCACCACCAGGAGCAGACCACCGAGGCCTCCCCCGGTGAGGAAACCAAGGGGATCAGCTCCCATGACGGTTCCCATGAGAATGCCGGCCAGAGGTAGGAGCGCCAGGATCACGGCGGTGGCCTGTGGTCCCTGTAGTTGGGCGCTCGTCGCCTGGCGGTGCCGTTGTCGGGCATCGATCCGTGTCCGCATCTGTTCCAGCAGCCTGACCAGGGGGATCCCATGTTTTTCTGAGGTCTCCCACAGGGTGCCTAGGCGTTGGAGGTCAGCGATGGGGGCGTCGATAAGTACTGCCTGTCCACTGCCACCGGACCGTGCCCGGCGCGCTGCGGTCTGCAGTGTGTCGGTGATGCCTCCGGCAGGTGGTGTTCCGGCAAGTGCGTGGTCCATGGCTTCTGTCATGGGGGCACCTGCCCGCAGGGTGCTGATGCAGAGGCCGAGGAAGTTTCCGAGTGTGGCAGCTTGTTGCTGTGTGGCGCGCGCGTTGTGTAGGCGTTGGATGCGCCAGGTGATCACGACTGCGCCGATCAGGATGGAGATCACGGTGGCTGGGTCCACGCCGGTGGCGATGAAGCCGCCGGTGAGCAGTGGGAATCCACTCATGATCAGTACTGGTGACAGCACCTGGCTTGGTCGCGTGCGGGTCTCAGTCCGTGCGGTCACCGGCCTTCCCCCGGAGAGAAACAGGCCGGCGGACAGAAAGATCAACAGGGAAGCCATGAGGCCACCTCGCTCTGGGGATCAAGAAGTCCTTCATCCATGTCCCACACCACGTGTGCTTGAACGGGGTTGCCGCGGAGTTCGCCCAGTTGGCTGAGCCGGCGGCCCTGTGCGGTGTGTTTCATCACGATCACCACGTCAACGGCTGCTGCTAGCTGGGAGTGCAGCGCATCCCTGTCTAGTCCGCCCCGGGCGGCAAGTGCCTCCATGCGGGCTGGGACCTCCCTGATGGAATTGGCGTGGATGGTGCCGGCTCCGCCGTCATGGCCGGTGTTTAACGCAGCTAGGAGGTCCACCACCTCAGCTCCGCGGATCTCCCCGACCACGATTCGGTCCGGGCGCATACGTAGGGATTGTTTGAGCAGGTCAGCCATGGTGATTTCCCCGGCGCCCTCAACATTGGCGTCCCGGGAGATCAGGTTCACGGTGCCCGGGTGGTTGGGGTGTAGTTCTGCGGTGTCCTCAATGCAGATGATGCGTTGATCAGGAGGAACCTCGCTCAGCATCGCGGAGAGCATCGTGGTTTTACCCGAACCTGTTCCACCCACCACCAGGAAGGCACGTCTGTGTCTGATGATCTGTTGCAACACCCCGGCGATCTCTGCGGTCATGGTTCCACGTGAAACCAGGTCAGGCAGGCTCAGCTTCGCCTGGCGCAGCACCCGCAGGCTGATGCAGGTTCCTGATTCCGCCAGAGGTGCCAGGACCGCATGGAAACGGATGAGACTGCCGTCATCTCTGATGAGTCGGCCATCAGCAAAGGGTTCGGCGTCATCCAACCGCCTGCCGCACTGCAAGGCTAAGCGCGTTGCTAATCGACGTACCGCCTCATCCCCCACCCCGAGATCCAGTTCAACCTGTTCCAGGCCCTGCCCCCGGTCAATCCACACGCTCTCTGAACCGTTGACCAGCACATCTGTCACACCCGTTAACGCCAGGATTCCCTCCAGTGGCCCCACACCGACAGATTCACTGCGTAACCTGCGCAGGACTTCAATGACATCTTCATCACTGATCACCCCGGCCTGTTCACGGATGATCCTGACCACTTCCCCGGAAGCCACCTGCTCCGACATCCCGGCCAGCACCCGTTGCACCTTCTCGATCAACAGTCCCTGCACATCAGGGCGCAAATCAGAAACAGTGCCAGTCACCGTCACACACCTGCCCCGAGTTCAGCGGAGATGGCTTCCGCCACGGCCACCAGCGCTTTGGGCAGTGGTTCAATCAGACCGTGCATCTCCACTGCGCGTGGCAATCTGCTGATGGTCCCGACCTCAGCAATCACTGGGGCGCCGATGATGTTTTCCACCTCAGCCACATCCAGCCCGGACCATCCGCGGTGTCTCAACACCACTGACACCGGCACCTGATGTCGCTGTAGTTCCAGGCGTTGGGAGACCGCAGCCGCCACCGCGCGCACCTCGGCAGACACCACCAGGACCAGGTGGTCCAGCACCGGCACCACCTCATCAGCAATGTCACCGGCCCGTAGGTCAACCACCACATCCAGTGGTTCATCCGCAGCGGCCAGACAGGCCACCGCCGCTGTCACATCACCAGCGCCCAGGGCAAAGAAGTCTAAGGCAGCGGATCGCGCAGCGGATAATAAGAAGAGTTTTTCCCCCGTCACCGGCAGGGCCGCCAGTACATCCTCGGCCTGCACCGTCCCACGGGTGAAACCCAGATCAGGCCAGCGCGCTCCCGGTGTATCCTCGAGGCCCAACAGCAGGTCAAGACCACCGGATGAGGCAACAGCATCAATGAGCACGGTCCGATTTTTCCTGGTACGTCGTCGTGCCAGGGCCGCCGCGATCGTACTCACCCCGACACCACCGGCAGCACCCAGCACACCGATGGTGGAACCAGGGTGGCGTCGAGAAGCAGTCTGCGTGCCGTCCTCACGCCCCAGGGCGGTGAGAAGTTCCCCTGTGTGCGCAGGCAGCAGCAGTGCCTGTTCCGCATGGATGTCCATGGCCAGTTTGAAATCCGGGGGCCCGGGATCAGAGGCCAAGAGGAAGATCCGGTCGCGGCGTCGATCATTGGTGATTGTGGTGGCAATTTCCCCATCCACGAGTACCGCCGAGACCCTGTTGAGGTGCCGGTTGATATCGCCGGGGTCCGTGGAGTCCACGATGGGCCTGCCGGTGGCTGCCGCGATGTGCATGGCTTCCGGGTGGAGGACCGGATCATCCACGGCCACCAGGATGGCTTTGGTTCTCTGTGAAGCGTTCATGCCCCACACTGTGCGCGCTACCCTGACACCTGCTCAAGGCTATGCATCAGCGCCTGTGGATAACCCCAGATTTTGTTGACACCACCCCAATACCTTGTGGAATTTCTTCCCGCATATCCCACACGGCCAGCACCCCTGCAGACGCCTGGAAAAGAATTCTGCAATCAAGGGAACCTTTTGGCGTCCTGCGCAGTCTTATAAGAATAAGGGACGGCCCGCGCCTCGGGGGGGGTGTGCGCGGGCCGTCGGTAACCCGACCTACGGGGGGGGTGTGGTCGGGGCAGGCCGCACGGTATATCGGGGCCTTGCACCTGAAATTATGGCACAAGAAGCCGGACATGACAATAAACACCCGATAACTTTTTCGAATCCAGGATTAGCACAAGTGAGCGCAAAATGTAGCACAGATGCAATCCACGAATAGTCACCACATAAGTAA
Organism: uncultured Corynebacterium sp.; assembly: GCF_945649885.1. Taxonomy (GTDB): domain Bacteria; phylum Actinomycetota; class Actinomycetes; order Mycobacteriales; family Mycobacteriaceae; genus Corynebacterium. Next base: position 6,339 of record NZ_CALZFS010000028.1, read on the forward strand.
CTCTCACCACACCAGTCACATAAGTTTCGTTCCCGGGCTTCAAAACCGGGCAAAACTCGCTAGACTACCCTTGTGAACAACCCAGATTTCTCCCCACAGGGTGTCCCGCAGGACAGCCCGCAGGGCCACCTGAACCAGGGAGATCCCCGCAGGGCCACACCTGGCAAGGTGGCGGCCTTCTTTGATCTGGACAAGACCATCATCGCCATGAGCTCCACCTACGCCTATGGCCGGGAGTTCATGAACAGCGGACTGATCTCACCGGTGGAGGCACTGCAACTCTCACTTGCCCAGGCCACCTACATGTTGGCCGGGCACACCAGCGAGCAGATGGACAACACCCGTGACCAGCTCACCGCCATGGTCAGTGGGTGGGATGTCCAGCAGGTCCGTTCCATCGCCGAGGAAACCATGCACACCGTGGTCACCCCGACCATCTATGCCGAAGCCCGGGAACTCATCGAACACCACCAAGAACTGGGCCACGATGTCATCATCATCTCCGCATCGGTCAAGGAGCTGGTGGAACCGATCGCCAAGGAGCTCGGTGTGGATCACACCGTCAACACCATCCTGGAATCCATTGATGGCCGCTACACCGGCGAGGTGCTCTTCTACTGCAAGGGCGATGCCAAGCGCGAGGCCATTTTCCAGATGGCCAGGACCCACGGTTATGACCTCGACCGCAGCTACGCCTATTCCGATGCCTTCACCGATGTCCCCATGTTGGAGACCGTGGGCAACCCGGTGGCCGTCAACCCTGACCGGGCGTTGAAGAAGACCGCCTTGGAGCGCGGCTGGAAGATGTTGAGTTTCAAAAATCCGGAGCCACTCTTCCAACTCCCCAGCTCCCGTGATGTCGGTATCGGCACCGGTGTGGTCGCCGGCCTGGCCGCGGTGGCCGCCGGTGGAATCTGGTGGATGAAACGCACCCGCCGCGGCACGGCCTAAAAGCCCCACCGCTTGTGATCCACACACCCCCTGCCCAGTGCCTCACCCCGAGACTGGGGTCAGAGTTGGGGGCATGCTTTGGTGATGCCGGGCACGAGATACCTCTATCATGTACTTCAGCGCCCAAATAAACGGTGGAGTGCCGATGCCTTGGCAACAATTGCACAACATTCCCCCTGCTTATCGCCAGGCAACTTCACCTGAAATGGAAATTCGTGGCACGATTGGGAACTAAGAACGCATAAGATGTACGCCTTTAAACCACTGGAGGAGCTTCCACGTGAGCAACAACGATGGCCTTTTTACTGATGGCAGCAACGCATTCACCCCGAAGGTGAACGCCATTCCCCTCAGCGACGTCGACACCAGCGTCAATGGTGAAGCGTCAATCGGCACGCTGATCTCTAACGCAACCTCCCAGATGTCCAGCCTTTTCCGGGCTGAGGTTGAATTAGCCAAGACCGAGCTGGCTGGCGAAGCGAAGAAGGCCGCCATTGGCGGTGGAGCATTCGGTGTCGCGGGTGTCATTGCCCTCTACAGCTCCTTCTTTTTCTTCTTCTTCGTCGCCATGCTGCTGGACCTCTGGTTGCAGACCTGGGCTGCCTTCCTGATCGTCTTCCTCGTCATGATCGTGCTTGCCGCGGTCCTGGCACTCTTTGGTTGGAAGAAGGTCAAGAAGATGGGTGCACCGGAGAATACGATCCAATCGGTCAATGAACTGAAGAACCTGGTCCCCGGCCAGGCTGCAGTCAACCTTGAGCGTTCCAACAAGCGTGGCCTGTACACCGCTGGTTTCCACGGCCCCGGTGCTGTGACCCCGAAGCGCTAAAGCTTTAAAGGACTCCGCCCTGGTTTCCCCTCCCCCAGGAAGTCTCCTTCGCCCACCGCCCCACGGCACGCCCCTCACCCCCTAACAACCGCCCTAAGCGGCACAAAGGGGTGGGTGTCGCGGGGCGGTAGCTATTTTTTTCAAGCACCCCCGCGCTTTCCCCCTATGATCCCCTCAACAACCGGCCGCGGCGGCGTCGCAACGCATGCTGAAAACCCCAGAGGAACCCCGGAATGACCACCACCACGCTGATCAGGCGTCTGAGCACCTCATGGAAGCAGTGGTTCACCCTGCTCAACAAGCGACGTTCCATGTCACGCACTGTCGCATCCATTGAGCGTTCCCCCACCGTGGTGGCCTTGGATGGCCCCTATTCCCATGACAACATCTATGTCCGTGGTGTCCGGTTGCACACGGCGGTGGCTGGTTCCCCGGCCGATCCCCTGGTTCTGCTCCTCCACGGGGCTTTCGGTGGCTGGTTCGACTACAAAGACGTCATCGCCCCCCTGGCTGCCCAGGGCTTCCATGTGGCCGCCGTGGACATGCGTGGCTATGGCATGTCCGACAAACCACCCAGTGGTTATGGGCTCAGGCGTGCCGCAGGTGACATCAACGGTGTCATCGCCGCCCTCGGGCATGATTCCGCCTTGCTGGTGGGAACAGACACCGGCGGCAGTGTCGCCTGGACCGTCTCCACCATGTATCCAGAACGGGTCTCCGGAGTGGTCTCCTTAGGCACAATCCATCCGGTGGATCTGCGCCGGGCGATCCGTCGCAAGCCCTATCTCTTCGGCCCCCTCATCAAGCGGATCGGCCTGTTCAATCTACCCCTGCTGGCCCTGCGTGGACTCCGCCCGGTGATCACACGGGCAGCCCGCAGAGAAGTGGTGGCCAGCACCACCCCCTCCTACCAACGCAGCAACGCCTTCCAGGACGCGATAAAACTGCGCCAGAAGGCCCTGTCGATCGATCACACCTTCGCACCCATAGTGCGCACCAACCGGCTCCTCATCGCCGCCCTGCCCAACAAGACGGACACACAGACGACACGCTGCCCCGTGTGGCTGCTGCACCAGCCCAATGGCCGCGCCAACCATCATCTGGCACGTATGGCACGCACCCGCACCACAGGCACCTTCACCGTGGTATCCGTCTCCGGGGCGACGGAGTTGTTCTTCCTCGAGGATCCCGAACGCTTCGTGGAGATCCTCACCGGATTCGCACGCTCCACCGACAACTCCGCAAACTAAGCTCACCCAGTAATACTTCTTCAGGTAGGTGCCCTGTAGAGAATGGCTCGACTCACACCAAGATCTTGAGCAAAAGCGACCTTCAACTCCCCTGCCGCTACACGGGTGCGGGCTTATTCCACATCTTCCGGGATTAAGACGTGTCCACCCGGTATGACGTTGCCGTCCGTTTCGAAGCCACCGTCCGGGTCGCAAATATCGATCAGCGGCTCAAACGACTTTCATAACAGGACCTGACCCAAGACAGCTGCCTTAAGACACCGCGCACTGCATGGTGTTCACCGGAGTGCTGAGACGCTGGATATCGCCGATACGCCCCTTGACCTCCTCGGCGGTCAAGGCATAGCCGGTGTCAGTACCGTCAATGGCGGCACCAAAGACCACACCGGACACCGCGCCATCTGAGTTGACCATGGGGCCCCCGGAGTTACCGGAACGGATATTACCGCGCACGGAGTAGGCTTCGCGCTCATGTTGACCGGAGGCGTAGATGTTACTGCCGGTGATCATGATGCGTTCGCGGATACGCGCCGGGGAGGCGTCGAAAGGCCCGGACAGTGGGAAGCCCATGACGATGGCATCATCACCGGTGCTCAGAGGTGTTTCTGCCCAGGGCAGGGGGTCCAGGCCCAGGCCAGGGCTGTAGAGCACGGCGATGTCCACGTCTGGGTCGTAGAAGACGACCTCAGCCTCATGCACACCGATCATGGTGTCCAGGCTGACAGTGTCGGTTCCGGCCACCACGTGGGCGTTGGTGATCACATAGTCAGGTGCGGCAACGAAGCCGGATCCCATGAGGCGTCGGCTGCATTCACCGGCATTACCCATCACGTTGATCACAGAGGGACGTAGGTTTTCCACCAGTTCCACGTTGGACACGTTGATGTTGGGGGCGTCCACTTCCCGGATGGGGCGGTTGTCAAAGGGGGAGATCAGCGGTGGCAGGCCACTCTCGGTGAGCATCGCGGCGATCTTGGAGGGCAGTGTATCCAGGCCACGTGGGGTGTGATCATCCACAAAGGCCAGGATGCGGGATTCCCTGATGCTGGAGGAAACGGAGCCCGGCATACCTGTGGCCAGGGGGATGGCTACCAGCCATAACACGATCAGTGTGGCCAGGCCCTGGAAGACGGCGCCGATCGCGGAGTCCAGGATGCGTGAGCTGCGGAATCTGATCCGGTCACGGATGGCATGGCCTAAGTGTGCGCCGATGAGGTTGCCCACACCGATGAGCAGCACCACCGTGCCGATCGCCAGCAGAAACCTCAAGGCTGTGGAGTCAGTCAGTCGCATCACAAAGGGTGCTGCGGCCGCGCCGACGACAAGGCCGGCCACCACGCCCACGGTAGACAACAGGGACGTGAAAGCGCCCTGGCGCCATCCGCCCCACAATGCGAACACCAGGATGAGGAGGATGATCGCATCGACTACCAGACTCGAACTCAACAATTTCTAAGTTGCTCTACTCTTTTCGCAACCCGTGTGACTTCCCCTCGAACAGGGCACCCCCACGGACCTTAAGGGACAAGTTAACGATTCAGAGTTTAGGGCACTGCACACCCCTGTCCTAACGGGCGCCGCTCACCGCAGCCGCTCGTTGTTGCGGGATCTGGCCAACGTATCTTCCAGGCCATACACCCGGTCCACATCCCATTCATGTGCCCAACCGGCTTGTTCAATGATCACGTTGAGTAAGCCGCCGGTAAATCCCCAGATCACATAATCAGAGACCCGGAAGGCGGGTCCTGTCCAGTCCCGCCAGCCAACGGTCAGCCGGTTGGCGGGATCAATCAGGTCATAGAGCGGGGCGTGAAAAACCTCATCGGCCTCATCGGGACTAACCACAGCCACCGGCGACGGGCTGTGCCAGTGCCCCAACACTGGGAAGACGGGATAACCGGTGGCACGGATGTGGACTTCCTCCAGCTGCGCCAGTGGGGTCGCGGTGCGACGGTCCAGGCCGGTCTCCTCCCAGGCCTCACGGAAGGCACAATCCACGGCGTTGATGTCCTCCGGATCAATCCGACCTCCGGGGAAGGCGATCTGACCGGAGTGGGAACGCATCGTCGGCGAGCGGTGGGTCAACAGCACGGAAGCATCATTGGGCAGGTCGAAGGAGGTCTCTGAACCGGCAAAGAGCATGAGCACCGCAGCCTGTTTCTCCGCATAGGTGGTTCCCGTCCCCTCAGAGCCAGCCAGGGGATTGTGCAGATGCCCATCGGCAATGCGGTTCATCAATCGGTGCATCCACACCGGTGCTTTGTCCGGCGAGAGCTCAACATTGTGCCCCGGAAAATCATGGGGTAGATCAGGGAAGAGATGATTGGGATGCATCATCACAGCACCTCCCCCACGGCAGTCTCCAGATCCTCAACACTGTCAAAAGTACGCGGGAAAGTTCCGATCAACTCACCGTCCGGGTCAATCACCACGGTGATCGGCACGACCGCCGGCAACCCAAGCGTGCCGGCGAAGAGATTGCCCTCATCCTGATAACTGGCCAGCTCAATACCCAGATCATCGAGCATGGCAGCACCATTGGAACCATTTTGGTCCGCGTGCACACCCACCACATTCAACTCCGGGTGGGCAGCTGCGAACTCATCAAACACAGGCAGTTCCGTACGGCACGGCTCGCACCACCAGGCCCACACATTAACCACCGTAGCCAGGTCATTGCCCTGCCCGGTCTCCCCGCCCAGACATGGCAGCTCAATCCCGGCAGCGCCTTCTGCCTGGCAATCCGGGCGCTGTGCCACCACAGCGCTTGTCGACACCTCCCCACTCACATCCCCGGGCATGTCAGTCGGCTCGCCCTCACCGGGGGCGGACAGCAGACGTGGGATCACCGCGACCAGCACCGCCAGAATCACAACCATGCCCACGAGGGACCACTTAGCGCTCGTTGTCATCTACTCAATACCTGCCATTTTCAGCAGGTGCTCCCTGTCATCACTCTTAATAAGCTTCTGGGCCTCCATCGGGTCAGCAGGCCCCTCCACACCAAAGGAGGGACAGTCCGCTGCCAGCATGCAGGCTCCACAGGCGGCACGCCTGCTATGACATATCCTACGTCCGTGGAAGATCAGACGGTGAGAGAACATGGTCCACTCAGGCTTTTCAATCAACGCCCCGATCGCATGCTCCACCTGCACGGGATCCGTCAGCTCCGTTAGCCCCATCCTGCGCACCAGACGCCCAAAGTGAGTATCCACCGTGATTCCAGGAACATCAAAGGCATTACCTAAGACAACATTGGCAGTTTTGCGCCCCACCCCAGGCAGATCAACCAACTCTTCCAGGGTGTCAGGCACCTCCCCACCATGACGGGTCACCAACGCCTCCCCCAACCCGATCAAAGAGTTGGCCTTGTTGCGGTAGAAACCGGTGGGCCTGACAAACTCCTCCATCTCCGCCCGGTTCGCATTGGCATAGTCCAAGGCCGTGGGATAGCGCTCAAAGAGCGCCGGGGTAACCTGATTGACACGCACATCGGTGCATTGCGCCGACAAAATCGTAGCGACGGTCAATTCCAGGGCAGTGGTGAAATCCAATTCGCAATGGGCGTCCGGGTACGCCAGGGTGAGTGTCCGGTTGATGCGTCGGGCCCGCCGTTTACGCCCGATATCCGTCTCACCACCGGTGTTGGCGATGTGTGAACCCACGCGTGGGCGCTTCTTCGAGGTTATTGATCCCAGTGGTTGAGCATTAGTTCCAGCCATGAATCCAGACTGCCAGACCCCTCGGGTAGGTGCGAAAAGGATTCCTCACTAGACTAATATCCCATGACTGGTCTTCTCGTAGTGCTCATCCCGCTCCTGCTGCTGTTTTTCATGTTTGCCATGCAGAGCATCGAGTCCTCTCTGTTGAGCACCCCGGACTCCCCAGTTGAGCTTACCCACGGCACACCTACGGAAACCGCCGGGAATCCCCTTCCGAATGAGTCCGCTCTGGAAAGTGCTACCCAATCAAATGCCCAGGCGGCTTAATAAGATAAACTGTGAGAAATCGCACCATCTATTGAGTTATACTGTCATGTTTCTGTGAATATCAGTTCTTCACCTTTTCGACTGTGACAATTCTTGCAATTCAACTACCATGGTGACGAATCGCATAGTAGAGTGGTCTTTGACACATTAAAGATACCTCCCGCTAGGTATCGTCCGGAGTTCTACTTACCCCCAGACACTCAGTGTCGCCACTCATCCGGACTCAAAACAACATATGTGCAGATGAAGGAGAAAAGTAGTGGAAGGTGTGCAGGAAATCCTGTCCCGCGCCGGAATTTTCCAGGGCGTGGATCCAACAGCAGTCAACAACCTTATCCAGGACATGGAGACCGTACGTTTCCCACGTGGCGCCACCATCTTCGATGAGGGCGAACCCGGTGATCGTCTCTACATCATCACCTCAGGCAAGGTGAAGCTGGCACGTCACGCAAATGACGGCCGTGAAAACCTGCTGACCATCATGGGCCCTTCCGACATGTTCGGCGAGCTGTCCATCTTCGACCCCGGCCCACGCACCTCCTCCGCGGTGTGCGTCACCGAGGTCCATGCAGCAACAATGAACTCCGAGATGCTGCGCAACTGGGTGTCTGATCACCCGGCCATCGCCGAGCAGCTCCTGCGCGTTCTGGCACGTCGCCTGCGTCGTACCAACGCATCACTTGCGGACCTCATCTTCACCGATGTCCCGGGCCGCGTTGCCAAGACCCTGCTGCAGCTGGCCAACCGCTTCGGCACCCAGGAAGCCGGCGCTCTGCGCGTCAACCACGACCTCACCCAGGAAGAGATCGCCCAGCTGGTCGGTGCTTCCCGTGAGACCGTGAACAAGGCCCTAGCCACCTTCGCCCACCGTGGCTGGATCCGCCTTGAGGGCAAATCCGTCCTCATCGTGGACACCGAGCACCTGGCACGTCGCGCACGCTAAACCCTTCCCAAGGAACGGCAACACAGCCGCATCAGTTTTCCTCCAAAGAGGAGAAGTTGATGCGGTTTTTGTCATTCCGGGCTGGTCCGGCGGAGGGGCAGATTTCAGGACAGAGAAAAACCGCCTGCACCCCTCTCAGACAAGGGACATCAGGCGGTTTCAGGTGAAGAACTGGTTAAGAAGGTAGCTTAAGCCTTCGAGGTTTCTGCTGAGGAACCATTATCAGCGGCTTCGTGGGCCAGGAGATAACGGATAGCCACATGGGTGGACTGTTCCGCAGCACCACGCAGGACTGGATCCACGTCATCGTAGATGGCGTCGATGAGGTCCTTGGTGGAGATGTCGCGGCCCTGGGTGGCCCAGACCTCGCGGATCTGCTCTAGGCGTTGTTCGCGGCGCTCAATGTATTTACGGGCGAACCAGGACACGTCCTGACCATCCGGGCCGTGGCCGGGAAGCAGTGGGATGTTCTTGCCACGTTCCTCGAGAATGGCCAGTGACTCCAGGTAATCACCGAGGTCACCATCTGTTTCTGAAATCATGGTGGTGTGGCGGCCGGCGATGGTGTCACCGGTGATGATGCCTTCCAGGGTGGACTCATGGGGAGTGCCACTCCAGATGAAATAGGACACCGAATCACGGGTATGTCCTGGGGTGGCCACGACCTCGATCTGTGGGGTCACCCCATCAATGGTGATGATCTCCCCATCAACCACTTCTTCTGCCCGTGAGCAGTAGCTGGGGTCAAAGGCGCGGATGGGTGCACCGGTCAGCTGACGGAAGCGGGTGGCTCCATCAGCGTGATCATGGTGGCGGTGGGTCAGTAGAATCAGACCTACCTCATCGGCTTTTGCGTGGAGGACGTTGAGGTGACCTTCATCTTCAGGGCCCGGGTCGATGACGATACTCCGGGAATCCTCGGACGCGCGGATAACCCACGAGTTGGTGCCCTCCAACGAGCTGTAGCCGGGGTTAGGGCACAGAACAACAGATGCCGACGGGGTAACCGGTCGCAGTTGGCTGTAAGCAGGATGCTCCATATGGATCAGCTTAGCGGTCATTGAGTCTTTCGTGGAACCGGGGAGTAAACACTTCTCCCCATTGCGGACAAATCAAGAGCCGGAGGCAGTGACCGCCTCCGGCTATAAGGGAAAAGAGATTCTATTCAGCGATCTCGACGATGACTTCAATCTCAACAGGTGAATTGAGTGGAAGTTCAGATACACCCACTGCTGAACGGGCATGGGCACCGGCATCACCGAATACCTCCCCGATCAGGTTGGAGGCACCGTTGACCACGGCTGGCTGTCCACTGAAGCCCTCAGCAGAGGAAACGAAGCCCACGATCTTCAAAACGCGGGTGACCTTATCAATACCCACCAGGGCATCGATGGCGGCAAGCGCGTTGAGTACGGCGGTGCGGGCATAATCAGCAGCATTTTCTGGGCTGACCTCGGCACCGACCTTACCGGTGGCGGCCAAGGAGCCGTCAATCATCGGGAGCTGGCCGGAGGTCCATACCTGGTTTCCGACCTTGACTGCTGGAACATAGGCAGCAAGTGGAGCGACAACAGACGGCAGCGTGATGCCCAGTTCCTTCAGGCGTTCGGAGTGTGTTGCCATACGTTCTATGCCACCTCGCGCTTCATGTAGGCGACGAGGTTCTCCGGATTCATGCCGGGCATGACGGTAACGAGCTCCCAGCCATCTTCACCCCAGGTGTCCAGGATCTGCTTGGTTGCGTGAGTAATCAGTGGCACGGTGGCGTATTCCCATTTAGTCATGGAATTCATCCTACCGGGGTATCAACGAAGACTGGTGTGGGTTCCCCCCCCCCTGAAGCCCCACCATCCATCAGTGGGCCGAGGGAGTAATAAACGCCTCAGGTGCAGCGGATGAGAGAGAGCATTCTCTCCATCCCTGATTACCGTGAGGCGCGCTTTAGATACCTACGAGGTCGCCGCCCTCGGCGAGGTACTCGCCCCAGTTGGTGATGTGGGGATTGTTACGAAGCAGTGCACGGCGCTGACGTTCCGTCAGTCCGCCCCAGACGCCGAACTCAACCTTGTTATCCAGAGCATCGGCCACACACTGCATGGCTACCGGGCAGTGCCGGCAGATTGATGCTGCGCGACGCTGGGCCGCCCCACGGACGAAGAGTGCATCCGGATCGCCATTGCGACACTTAGCCTGAGTAACCCATTCTCCGCGTTCGCTCGAATCCATCTTTGCAGCAGCAACGTGCTCCCGGGCGAACGGGTTGTTGCGCTGTTCACGGATGACGGATGTCATGACTCGCTCCTTAGCTGAGACCGCATAAACCATTACATTAGTTAGTGTAGTCACACGTCATTTTACCTGTCGAATGCATCACACCAATGGGGGCGATCCTAGGGACACCCTTGAAAGTGACTCAAGTGACCAATGTGTCATGGGGGAGTGATTTGACAGCGAAGTCCCAGGTTCGCGAAATTGGCTTCAATCGCTAGGCTATTAGGGTGTCCATCGCAAAGTCCCTGACGAAGCTCCTGGCATCCACCGTCGCCATTGGTGTACTTGGCGCGCTCGCGCTCGTACCCATCGCAAGTATCTCTGGGGTCGCTGTTGCGCGCACCAACGATACGATGCAGACGAATCTGGCCGATCTTGAAGACGGCCGGGGTCCCGGCGTCACCACGATCACGGATGCCAATGATCAACCGATCGCCTATCTGTACGCCCAACGGCGTTTTGAGGTGACCGGTGATGAAATCTCCCAACCCATGAAAGATGCCATTGTTTCCATTGAGGACAGGCGCTTTTATGAACATGACGGTGTTGACCTCCAGGGCTTTGGCCGTGCCATGCTCACCAACCTGGCGGCAGGTGGCGTGCAGCAAGGCGCGTCCACCATCAACCAGCAGTATGTGAAGAACTTCCTCCTGCTGGTTGAAGCTGCTGATGAGGAGGAACAGGCCGCGGCTGTGGAAACCTCCATCCCGCGTAAGCTGCGCGAAATGCGCATGGCATCCGACCTGGATGACAAGCTGAGCAAGGATGAGATCCTCACCCGCTACCTCAACGTGGTGCCGTTTGGTAACGGTGCCTATGGCGTCGAGGCCGCAGCGCGCACCTACTTTGACAGCTCCGCTGCAGAGCTCACCATTCCGCAGTCTGCGATGCTCGCTGGAATCGTACAGTCCTCTTCCTATCTGAACCCGTACACCAATCATGATGCGGTATTTGAACGCCGTAACACCGTGTTGGATGCCATGGCCTCCACCGGTGCCATCACCGCAGAGGAAGCCACAACCTACCAGCAGGATTCCCTCGGCGTGCTGGAAAGCCCCCAGGGCCTGGCCAATGGTTGCATCGGTGCCGGCGACCGTGGTTTCTTCTGTGACTACGCACTTGAGTACCTGGCGGAGCAGGGCATCACCCCGGAGATGTTGACCCGGGATGCCTACACCATCAAGCTCACTCTGGATCCTGAGGTTCAGGACGCCACCCGTGCCGCTGTGTCAGCCCACACTGATCCAACTGCCCCTGGTGTCGCCGAGGTGGTCAATGTGATTGAGCCTGGAACCACCACCCGTGACATCCTTGCGATCACCTCCTCCCGCAACTACGGTCTGGATCTGGATGCTGGCGAAACCATGCTCCCCCAGGCAACATCGCGTGTGGGCAATGGCGCAGGTTCGATCTTCAAGATCTTCACCGCCGCCGCAGCAATTGACCAGGGCATGGGCCTGGAGACCATACTGGATGTTCCGGTTCGCTATGAGGCCAAGGGCATGGGCACCGGTGGCGCTGCCAACTGCCCTGCCAATACCTACTGTGTGGAAAACGCCGGTACCTACAAGTCCCAGATGACCCTGCAGGAAGCTCTCGCGCACTCCCCCAACACCACCTTCATCCAGATGATTGAGAAGGTCGGCGTGGATAAGGTTGTTGATCTCTCCGTGAAGCTGGGTCTACGCAGCTACACCGAGGAGGGCAGCTTCGATGGCACCTCCTCCATCGCGGACTACATGAAGGATCACAACCTGGGTTCCTACACACTGGGTCCAACCTCAGTGAACCCACTGGAACTGTCCAATGTTGCAGCCACCATCGCCTCCGGTGGCATGTGGTGTGAACCGAATCCGATCGTCTCTGTTCATGACCGTGAGGGCAATGAGGTCTACATCGACCGCCCGGAATGTGAACGTGCCGTGGCTGAGAAGACTGCCAATGCACTGACCGTGGGCATGAGCGAGGACACCACCGAAGGTACCGCCCGCGGCGCAGCCAGCATGTACGGATGGACCAAGCCGATCGCTGCCAAGACCGGCACCACCGAATCCAACCAGTCCTCATCATTCATGGGATTCAACAACAACTTCGCCGCGGCACCGTACATCTACAACGACGGCACCACCACAACCCCACTGTGCAGCGGCCCGGTCCGCCAGTGTGGCAGCGGTAATCTCTTCGGCGGTAATGAACCGGCACAGACCTGGTTCTCCATCGCTACCAATGTTCCGGAAGCACAGGCCGGCACCATCCCGGATAACTCCAATGCCTACAAGCTGGGTGAAACCGGCGCGCTCCTCAACCGTCTGCGCGGCATGACCCAGGCTGCTGCCAAGAAGGAAGTGGAGTCCGAGGATTACAAGGTCACCACCCGCACCGTTTCCGGTACGGGTCGCCCACGCGGCACCGTGGTCACGGCGCGCCCTGAGGGCGGTGTGCTTAACGACGGCGGCACTGTCATCCTCGACATCTCCGATGGATCATCCCCCGCCCCAGCACCATCTGATGATGAGGACGATGCCCCACCGGCACGTGCCACAGCCAGCCCCCCGGCTGCCCCGGATGTCCAGGACGGAGTGGACGCCATCAATGACGCCATCCGCCAGTTCCTCGGAAACTAGGACATTCTAGAAAAACTATGAGGAAATACGGCTCTTCACTGCGGTGGAGAGTCGTTTTCCATCTACACGGCCAGCAGCCTTGGCGGTGGCAGCCTTCATGACCTGCCCCATCTGCCTCATGCTGACCTCTTCACCGGTCTGCTCAGCGATCTCAGCCATGCTGGTGTCGATAAGCTCATTCAGCTCCTCATCGGTGAGCTGGACGGGCTGATAAGCCTCCAGGATTGAAGCCTCGGTCAGCTCAATGTCAGCCAGCTCCTGGCGGTCATTCGCGGCATAAACCTCAGCTGACTCGCGGCGCTTCTTGATCTCGCGGGCAATGACCTTGAGCACGTCCTCATCAGTCAGTTCATGCTTGGTTCCGGAGGTTTCCTCCTGGGTCAGGGCAGACAGCAACATGCGCAGCGTGCCGGTCTTGGCCTTGTCACGGGCTTTCATGGATGTGGTCAGATCTTCGCGAAGTTTCGCCTTAAGGTCACTCATGTTTTCCCAATGTACTCCCCGGGTAGGGTGAATAACGTGTCGACAAACGTTAAAACTCTCGCATTGACCGCCGGTGGCATCCTCGGAACCAGCCTGGGACTCGGCTTAGGCCTGGCTGCCTGGGGTTATTCTGAGCTGGACAAATTTCAGCTCAAAACCCACACCCTGCCACTTTTGGAACCCGGCACCCTCCGTGGCAAGGAAGAATTCCGCATCCTCCATGTCTCCGATCTCCACATGATCCCCGGCCAGGACACCAAGAAGGACTGGGTTTCTGCCCTGGACTCCCTCAACCCGGACCTGGTGATCAACACCGGCGACAACTTGAGCGACGAGAAGGCTGTCCCCGATGTTCTGCAGGCACTGGAACCCCTGCTCAACCGACCTGGCATGTTTGTCTTCGGCACCAATGACTACTGGGGACCACGTCTGGTCAACCCCTTCAAATACCTCTTGCGAATGAAGCGCAAACCCAGCTACGTGGACCTTCCCTGGCAGGGCATGCGTGCCGCCTTCATCGAACGCGGCTGGCAGGACGCCAACCAGAAACGCCTGGAATTCCAGGTAGGCAAGGTCCGCCTCGCAGCAGCAGGCGTGGACGATCCCCACCACAACCTCGATGACTACTCCGAGATCGCTGGTGCCCCCAACGCGGATGCTGACCTCTCCATCGCGCTGCTCCACTCCCCAGAACCACGGGTGCTTTCACAGTTTGAGGCCGATGGCTACCAGCTCTCCCTTTCCGGACACACCCACGGCGGCCAGATCTGTCTCCCCGGTGAAAAAGCCATCGTGACCAACGCCGGCATCGACCGCACACGCGCCTCCGGCCTGCACAAATTCGGCTCCATGTGGATGCACGTTTCCAACGGCCTGGGCACCTCCAAGTTCGCACCCGTTCGCATCTTCTGCCGACCCAGCGCCACCCTGCTGAAAATCACCGAACGCGAGGGTTGATCTGGTCGCTCGAGTCTTGCGGGATCCTCGCTGATTCGCACGCACTTGCGCTCTCCTTTCCGTGACTAATTAACTCTTTAACCCACTGAGCTGGCGTTTTGGCCCATGCAAATCTGGGTACTACAGTGGGAAAAGCACCACGGGATATGGCGCAGCTTGGTAGCGCACCTCGTTCGGGACGAGGGGGTCGCAGGTTCAAATCCTGTTATCCCGACCAGTGAAAACAGCTCTCTAATCTTCAAAAATAAGGTTAGAGAGCTTTTTGCTTTCCCGCCTTCTGGCTGATCCACCGGGCATGCATATCCGTACCAACTTGCTTCCCGAGCTGACCGTTCCAAGTTGAAGTTCCTACGGTGATGATTCCTCGCCACCGACTGCATCTCCACAAGTAGAAGATGAAAGTTCTCTCATCCAGGTTTCACAGTGGCTTCATGCAGGTCCTCCATCATGAAATGTGGAAGCAGCATCAATGATGAGAGAAGTGGCAGTTGTGAACGGGAGAGAGAAAACCTCAGGAGCCAGGTCCCGGTACCTTGCAGCAGGGATCGTGCTGTGTGTGGTGCTGACGATGGCTTTCTTGTCATTCTCACTCAAGGCGGTGCTGGTCTCGCAGGTGAATCAGGCGGCAGAAAGGGATCTGCAGGAGGTTGCCAGTGGGTTCGCAACGCATGTGTACAACATTGCTTATGACAATGCGTTGAGCGATGTGACCCCAGAGGAGGTTTTGCGGAGTTTCATTGACCGTCATCCCGTGGATCCGAATGTCACGCTCCTCGGGGTCACCCCGGATCTCATCATCCAGACAGAACATGCCGCTCGGAAACTTCATGCTGGTGATGAACTGATCAGCAAGGTCGGCGGCCAGGAAAAAGTGGGGGTGGTGGATAAGCTCGATGGGCCAACCTACTGGGCAACTGTCGATATCACTGATGCCTCATCCACACTGCTCATCGTGCGTTTTACCGGTGCTGACCGGGCCCGGGTCGGGGAGATAGTCCAGCTGTTGACCTACCTTGCCGGGACAGGGGCCATTGCGGCGTGGGCTCTGTGGTGGGCATTCAGACTCCGAGAGGACAGTGAGGAAACAAACGCTGTGTTCTTCCGTCGTATCGATGCTGCTGAGTTGGCCCTGGATCTGGAAGGAAGAACCGGCCTGCAGTTGAGTACACCGGTGGCAGCCGGTATCTGGGTGAAGGCCGATGTGGATGCTCTAGCCACCGCATTGGAGGCCCTCGCCCACCGGATCGATGCCACGGAGTTGGGAGCCAATATCCACAGCACCACCGTCACACTGTGGGTGCGTAATCCCACCACCCAGTGGGAGCGGTCAGTCTTGAACACGCTTTTTGAGCCTGTAGAGATGTCAGCGGTCAGAGAAAGCACCGCCCTTCATCATGGAGCTGCTTGGGCGGAATCAACACAGTCTGCAGGCACCATCATCGGCATTGATATCCCGACGGTCTCTGCGCTGAGCAGCATTTTCTAGGTGAGAAAAAGTTTCATCTTCAATTCATCTTCGTAGTTCAAAATAGTGTTAATAGGAAAAATACAAGGAGAACACCATGAATGCTCTACCAAGGTTCGCACCCGTCATTGCGATTCTGGCGTTGCTGGTTCTGGTTGCCATCGGTGGCAGTGCGCTGGCAAATAACACGTCCACGCCGAAGGTTGATGCAGAGACCGCCACGGTCCAGATGTATAACGGTGATCCCCAGACAGCTGGTGCTGCCACAACGGACCGGGAAGCAGACAGAGAAAAAAATCGCGAAACTAACCGCGAATCAGCAACCAGTGAGTCCAACTCCGCCGCCCCACCATCACCGGCACAGGACCCTGCCCCACCATCACTCCCAGCCCAGGCTCCAGCTCCTGCCCCTGCACCAGCGCCAGCCCCTGCCCCTCAGGTACCACTGAACTATCAGTACTGGGACGACGATTGGGACGACGATGACGATGACGACTGGGACGATGACGATGACGATGATTGGGACGATGACTAGAAACACTAACTAGGATCATTCTCCGTGCCTCAATCCCCTAGGCTGAGCAGCCTTAAACGCCTGCGCGATTCGCCAGCCTCCCTGCGCTGGCGGATCGTTTTCTGGATGACTGCGGTTGTCTTCATCACGCTGACCAGTGTCGTGGTGATCACCCGTTCCGTGTTGCTCTCTGATGTCACTGATGCTGCCAATGCAGCAGTTGAGCAGGAGATAGGCGAGTTTCGTCGTTTCGCTGATGAGGGTACTGATCCCACCACGGCGGAGCCCTTTGATTCCCCGCAACGGCTGATTGAGGTGTACCTCTCCCGGCAGATCCCGGATGATAATGAAGCCATCGTGGGTATCTTCTCCGGACAGTTGATCCAGGTGGATTTCTCCCAACTCAGCGGGCCTCATCCTGAGCCATTGACGTATAACGAACCCCTCATCCATGAGGTCCTCGGTGCAACCGCCCATGCAGGTGTCTTTGATGATCCTGTCCGTGGGAAGGCCTATTGGGGCCGGGTGGCCTTTGAAACAGCTCCCGGAACCACGGACGGGCATTTCATCGTCACCTATTTCACGGAACCGGGTGAGGCTGCGGTGAAGGAACAGGTCAGGATCCTGTCCTTGGTGGGCGCCGGTGGTGTGCTGGCCTCTGTGTTGATCGCGTGGCTGATTGCCGGGCAGGTCATCGCCCCGATCAGGCGGGTGAGCAGGGTGGCGGCAAAGATCTCGAATTCTGACCTGACCCGGCGCGTGCCGGTGGAAGGCAATGATGAAATCGCACAGCTGGCCAGCACTTTCAATGACATGTTGGATCGTCTGGAGATGGCGTATAACGATCAGCGTCAGTTTGTTGATGATGCAGGTCATGAGCTTCGTACCCCCATCACGGTGGTGCGTGGGCAGTTGGAGTTGTTGGAGACTTCCCCACCGGAGGAGCGGGCGCGGTCGATTGCGCTGGCTACTACGGAGTTGGATCGGATGGCGCGGATGGTCAATGATTTGTTGACCTTGGCGGTGGCGGATTCCGGCGAGTTCCTGCGCAGTGCTCCTACTGATGTCACGGAGTTGACCATTGATATTGAGGGTAAGGCGCGCACCATCAATGATCGGGTGATGTTGGTGGATGCGGCCGAAGGCACGGTGGTGCTGGATGAGCAGCGGGTCACGGAGGCGATCCTGGAGCTCTATGGCAATGCGTTGCGGTATTCGGAGGGGCCGGTGGCGATCGGCTCGGATTTCCAGGGAACAGGCGCAAAGCGGGTGTTTCGGATCTGGGTGCGCGATAATGGTCCGGGTATTGAAAAGGATGCGCAGGAGGCTCTGTTCAGCAGGTTCTCCCGCGGTAAGCAGGCAGATTCTCAGAACCCGAACCGTCCCAAGGGTGCGGGTCTGGGCTTGTCGATTGTGAAGGTCATTGGCGATGCCCATGGTGGGCGCGCCTATGTGGAGTCCACGGTGGGGTTGGGGTCGATTTTCGGTCTGGAGATCCCCGCACCTGAAGAAGAACATACAGAAAATACTTAAGGAGTAGATGGCCATGGAGCGGATTCTTATCGCGGAGGATGATGATGGCATTGCGGACTTCATCAGGCGTGGCCTGGTCCAGGAGGGTTTTGAGTGCGAGGTGGCTATCTCTGGTGCCGCTGCCTTTGCGCGTGCCCACAGTGGTGATTTTGATCTGATGATCTTGGATCTCGGCCTGCCGCATATGGACGGTGCTGATGTGTTGGAGCAGCTCCGCATATTAAAGGTATCGCTGCCGATCATCGTGCTCACCGCGCGCACTAATATTGAGGATCGCATCCGTTCGCTGGAGGGCGGGGCGGATGATTATATGCCTAAGCCTTTCCAGTTCGCGGAGTTGTTGGCGCGTGTGAAGTTGCGTCTGGCCAGCCGGTCCCCCACCGCGAAGCTTGATGATGCCCGCCTGCTCAAGCATGGGTCCTTGGAGCTGGACCTGCGTACCCAGAAGGTGCTCATCGAGGACAAATGGCGTGATCTTTCCCGCCGTGAGGTGGATCTGCTGGAGACGCTGATGCGTCATCCGGGTCAGATTCTCTCCCGTTCCCAGTTGCTGAACATGGTGTGGGATATGAGTTTTGATCCCGGGTCCAATGTGGTGGATGTGTACATCCGGGCGCTGCGTAAGAAGATCGGGGCAGAGCGGGTGGAGACGGTCCGCGGCTCCGGGTACCGCTTACTCTGACTCCACCAGTTCCGCAGCCTCCACAGCAACAGGCTGTGGCTTCAACCGCCACAGTGTCATTCCGCCGATGATGCTCAGGCCACCTAGTACGGCCACGGCCATCCAGATGGCTTCGGCCGCACCGCTGTTGCCCAGGGCAGTCAGGGCGAAGGTGGGGTAATGCAGCGGCATGAGTCCTACGATGACACGCCAGATGGTGTCGATCTCCGATACGGCCGTCACGTTCCACACGTGGGCCACCACTGCCACCTGGGCGATCCAGCCGATGACGGCGGCCACCACAGCCCCGGTGATACCAAAGGTACGCATCATCACGCGGGTGATCACGGCGGCAGCGACGGTGGCCAGCAGCAGCACGGCCACGGCGGAGATCAGGGTAGCGGTGCCCATGCCGAGAGCAACGGTGAACAGCGCGATGCCACCCATCGCGGTGATGCCCAGGAGAACAAAGGACACCAAGAGCTGATTACGCAAGGTGGCCCAGCCGATGGCCGCACCGGCCAGCATCACCAGGGTGGAGATCAAGAAGGCATACATCGGTGGCAGGCTCGCGCCACCGCCCTCCTCAGCAGAGGCTGTCAAACCCACCCCACTGGCAGGTGCCTGGGGAGCAGGCAGTGCCCGTTGGATGGCGCTGGTCTTTTCCTGGTTGAGGGTGGCCATGGCATCAATACGGCCGGCACCTTCATCAAGGGCGGTGAAACCTGCCACGGCCTCACCCACACCATTTTCCAATTCTGTCAGGCCAGCAGCCAGTTCGGAGGCACCGTTGGTGGCGGTGTAAATGCCATCGTGATAGCCATAACCCGGTACCGCCAGCTGATTGGCCAGGTCACGGGTACCGGCACGCAGCTCATTGAGTTT
>NZ_CALZFS010000029.1 GCF_945649885.1 uncultured Corynebacterium sp.
CAGAAAAGCCACCATCCAAGCAGTACCTGCCATGGATATCACCGCCACCGTGTCAAACTGTACGAAAATCGACACCACCCCGGCGAGGATAACGCCTGCCGCTCCAATCAACAGATGCTGAGCAGCTGCCTTGTGCCCAACAATCCAGGCCTTCTTAGACTTCATCAAATCATGAGTTCTAATACCCAACCAGAAGTTCGGCTGCAGTGTTTCCTTCTTTGCTGACACCGCCATCCGCCCAATCAGCAAACCAGCAAACCAGCAAACCAGCAATGATCAGGGTGATTCCAGTGATCAGGTGATACGGAGTCAGGTGCAACGCCCCCAGCGGTAGCCAAAATAAATACTGACGTATCAATTAAATCAGCACCTGGGAAGAAAATCTGCGGCTTCTAAGATATTCCCACTCGCATCTTCACCTGATTCCCCTGAGCCCCCCCCCCTGATCCCCCGAGATCCGTCTTCAGGGCCCGGTAGAGACACGCAGGAGCATCCCAGCTGAATGCCTGTTCTGCACTGAACTCCCCTCTCCCCGACTTGCAAGCACCCTGTCTATGCCAGTGTGCCGACACAACAACGAACGCTTCAGGTTCTGGCCAGAGAATATCTGGGGGAGCATCTTGGCTTGCTCCAGGTGGTTCCTATGGTGGCCAGTCCATTCACCTTCCTGGGTTAGGAAGCAGAAAACCAGGAAGCCTCCCGCTTAATGCGAGAGGCTTCCTGGTTGGAAAATACAGGCGAAGAATTACTTGTTGTCTTCTTCTTGCTGCTTGATGTTTGCTTCCTGGAGCGCAGCCAGGGTTGCAATTTCTTCCGCGTGGTTGGCATGGGCGATGGCCTGTGCCTTCTGTGCAACGTCGGCCGGATCCGGACCGAAGAAGCCACCACGGGTTTCAAGTTCAGCATATCCGAGCTCGTTCATCTGCTTCGGAACTGCAGCGCCTGCGTAAGGCAGTGGAACTGGGTGTCCATGCTCGTCGACTGGGCCGAGTGGCTGGTGAACCTCGATGAAGGCACCGTTTGGCATCTGCTTGATGACACCGGTCTCGATGCCGTGTTCCAGGACCTCGCGGTCGGAACGCTGCAGGCCGAGACACAGACGGTAGGTGATGAAGTATGCGATGGCTGGGAATACGATCAGACCGATACGACCGATCCAGGTCATTGCATTCAGTGAGATATCGAACTGGTAAGCCCAAATATCGTTACCACCGGAGATTGTCAGCAGGATGTAGAACACCATCGCCATGACACCGAGGGAGGTGCGGACTGGAACGTCGCGTGGACGCTGCAGCAGGTTGTGGTGTGCCTTGTCGCCAGACAGCTTGGCCTCAATGAATGGATAAGCAAATAGAAGGACAACCAGGATGCCCAGCATGATGGCAACCCAGAACACAGACGGAATGGTGTAGTTACCGAAGTAGAGCTCCCACGCCGGCATGACACGGGCGGCACCATCTGTCCACAGCATGTAAATATCCGGCTGGGAACCAGCGGAAACCTGCGATGGGTTGTAGGGGCCAATGTTCCAAATTCCGTTAATGGTGGTGACACCAGCAAGCAAGGACAGGAAGCCAAGGGTGATCGCACCGAATGCAACGGACTTCACAGCGAAGACCGGCATGATTCGGATACCTACAACATTGTTCTCAGTGCGTCCCGCACCTGGGAACTGGGTGTGCTTCTGGTACCAGACAAGTGCCAGGTGAGCCGCAACCAGTCCGAGGATGATGCCCGGGATGATCAGAACGTGTGCGATGTAGAAACGGTCAAGCATGATCTCAGATGGGAAGTCTCCACCGAAGACCATCCAGTGCATCCAGGTACCGATGATCGGCAGACCCACGATGATCGCGGACATGATTCGGAGACCAACACCGGAGAGCAGGTCGTCCGGGAGGGAGTAACCCATGAAACCTTCGGCGATGCCGAGGATCAGGAGAACACAGCCGATGATCCAGTTTGCTTCACGTGGACGTCGGAACGCACCGGTGAAGAAGATACGCATCATGTGAACCATCATGGAGACCATGAACATCAGCGCAGCCCAGTGGTGCATCTGGCGAACGAACAGGCCACCACGAACCTCGAAGGAGATATCAAGGGCGGTCACGTATGCGCGGGACATCTCCACACCGTTAAGTGGCAGATAGGCACCGTCATAAATGACCTTGGTGATTGAAGGATCGAAGAACAGGGTGAGGTAGACGCCGGTCAGGATCAGGACGATGAAGCTGTAAAGAGCGATCTCGCCGAGAAGGAATGACCAGTGGGTTGGGAAAACCTTGTTGATCTGGCGGCGGATTCCACCGGCCATGGTGTAACGGGAATCAAGATTATTTCCCATTGTTGCTGCTGCTTTACTCATGACTTACGCTCCCAGAATGCCGGACCGAGTGGCTCGATGAAGTTGCCGTCGGCGACGAGGTAACCCTCTTCGTCAACAGTGATCGGCAGCTGTGGCAGTGCACGTGCGGCTGGGCCGAAGACGGGCTTGCCGTACTGCAGTGCGTCGAACTGCGACTGGTGGCACGGGCACAGGATTCGGTTGGTCTGAGCCTCGTAGAGGGAGGTCGGGCAACCAATGTGCGTGCAGATCTTGGAGTATGCGTAGTAATCGCCGTAGTGGAAGGACTCCTGGCCTTCGCGCTCGATGACCTTTTCCGCGTCAGAAGTACGCAGACGGATCAGCATCACTGCGTTACGAGGTCCGTGGACCGCGTGCATGTGGTTGGTGTAAACGTCGCGCTGTGGATCGTAGCGATCACCATCGTTGACGTCCTCTGCTGGCAGAGGGAACACGGTTTCCATGGAGGCAGCTGCGAGATCCTCTGGACGCATGCGGACCAGGCGGGAAACACCAGTGGTGGTCCAGTGCTGGCCGGATTCGCCGGTGTGGGACTCGGCGATAGCTCCGGTGTCGCGACCGAGGTAGAGCTTGATGCCGTTTTCCTGCAGGGTCCATCCGGAGGTCCACAGGGTGCCGTCACCCATAACGCTCATGGGGCCTTCATTTGGCTTCCATGGGTTCTTGATCATGCCACCCATTGGAGCAACGATGGTCAGACCCGCCAGAACAGCACCGCCGCCGAGGAGGCCCTGGAGGACCTTACGACGACCGAGGGTGGAGGTCTGCCAGGAGTCGTTCAGCAGTGCAACGATGGTACGACGGTCAACTTCCTCAGAAGGACCATCGTGGCGACGCTGTACTGCGATCTCCTCAGGAATGAACTTCTTGACGTAGAGAACGCCGGCGATACCAAGGGCAATGATGCACAGACCGGAAGTGATGCCGAGCATCGGGGTGTAGAGGGTGTACCACATGAGGCCCTCGTCACCGTGGCCCTTGTACTCCCATGGCCAGAAGATATAAGTAGCCAGGAAACCGAGACCACCGATGATCCCGAGTGCTGCCCAGATTCCTACTGCGCGCGCTGCACGCTTTTCTGCAGGATCGTTGGGAACGGGGAAACGTTCCTTGCGGTAAGCAATGGTGACGTCATCCAGTTCAGTGCCCAGACGAGCAAGCTCGTCGTTGCTCATCGCGTTGAGCTCCTGCTTGGTGTACTGCTTATTCGTGTTGTTACTCATGAACGCGATCCAATCCACATAGCGGCAGCAATGAGAACCATGATGCCGAAGCCCCACATGAACAGGCCTTCAGAAACTGGGCCGAGACCACCGAGAGAGTAACCGCCAGGGCTTGGGGTTTCCTTGGATGCCTTGATGAAGGCAATGATGTCCTTCTTCTCGTCTGCAGAGAGCTGACGATCGGAGAACTTCGGCATGTTCTGAGGACCGGTCAGCATTGCCTGGTAAATCTCCTGCTCATTGGCAGGGTCCAGAACCGGAGCGTACTTACCGGAAGAAAGTGCTCCACCGCGACCGGTGAAGTTGTGGCAGGATGCGCAGTTCAGACGGAACAGGTCGCCGCCGCGGGAAACATCCAGCGGGTCGATCTGGCCGTCGAAGTTGGAGCCGCGAAGCTCTTCCATTGCGACGGTGCCGTCCTCGTTGTAAACGAGTCCCGGTCCACCGCCGTTGGCTGCGATGTAAGCAGAGATAGCAAGGGTCTGTGCCTCGGTGTATCGAGGGGTCTTGCGTGAAGCCTGTGCTTCGTTACGGAGCATAGGCATACGGCCGGAGTGAACCTGGAAGTACACTGCGCCCTCGCCAACACCAATGAGTGAAGGACCGCGGTCCTCAACACCCTGGAGGTTGATGCCGTGGCAGGTGATGCAGGCTACGTCGTAGAGGTCCTTGCCCTCTGCGATCATTGCCTGATCGTCACGCTGAGCGGTGGCGATCTGTGCGTCTGGAGTGATCGCGGTTGCGAGGATTCCAGCACCGCTCAAGCCGATGGTGAGTGCCATCGCGCCAGCGACAGTGCGCCGTACTTTACGGCGATTCTTGACCTTCTTTGCCGAGGTTTGAGCCTTGCTGGCTCCCTCGGAGGTCTGCGGATTGGTTTCCATCATTTCCCTTTGAATCTCGACTCTGGAAGTGAAGGGCTTTGGATCATCGTGGGTGAGAGGGGTTCCCCTCACCCTGTGATGACCCTGCGGCCTACTGAATGAAATAGATCGTGATGAAGAGGCCGATCCAGACAACGTCAACGAAGTGCCAGTAGTAGGACACAACCATCGCTGCGCTAGCCTGGGCCGGTGTGAACTTCGCCTTCTGGATCCTCATCAGAACGACCACGAATGCAATGACACCCGCGATAACGTGAGCGGCGTGGAAGCCGGTCGTGATGTAGAACGCGGATCCATAAACACTGCTCTGAATGGTCAATCCATGACTGACCAGGGTGATGTACTCATATGCCTGCCCAATCACGAAGGTTGTACCAAGAATGATCGTGATCAAGAACCACTTGCGGAGACCGTAAACGTCACCCCTTTCAGCCGCAAAAACTCCGAACTGACATGTAACGGAAGATGAGACCAGAATGATCGTGATTCCCAGTGCATAAGGCACATTGAGGTAATCAGTCTGCTCAGCCCAAGATCCGTTTGCCAATCCATTCGCCCGGGACACGAAGTACATCGCGAAAAGTCCGGCGAAGAACATTAATTCCTGAGACAGGAACACAATGGTGCCGACACTGACCATATTGGGACGGTTCAGTGCCGCAACACGTTGTGGTGCTGCCATACCTGTATTTCCAACTGCGCTCGTCACGCTATCTAGTATGGCCGGTCGAAAAGACAAAGTCACTTCATGCCCCCCGTTTCAATTAAAAGTTTGAACCCCACTTTTTCGGTATTTTTCAGCCTCCCCCCGCAAAAGATTTTTCAGATGTCCGGGAACTAAACAAGGCAATCAAACGACTAATACATAATCGCAGGTCACTAGCTTTCTTAAAGCTTCTCGCCTGTGGCATATTGGGACTTTCTAACTGAAAGTTGGTTCCCAGTCCCCTCTTCCACAGATTTTCCAGCAAATCCCCTGAGAGACAAGTCACATGCCCAAATCGTGACTTCCGGACGGCTCTGCAACTTTCGGATGACCCCCGATGACCTGCATTTTCGCAGCTTAACAGGCCAGTACTGCTGTACGAACGCACAGGCAACCCCCACCTCACCCCAATCCACAGCTTCTGGGAACTATCCGCGACAGCCTCCTCCATTCGATATTCTCAAGCTTGACGCTCACCGGAAATTGCCAGAATCTCAAGAGATTGCCGCATGAGCCCAGACCCCAAAAACAAATCCCAGGTCTGCTTCCCACCCATTAGAGAAGCAGATGGAGATGCACACCCCTCCCCCACTCCCATCCCCATTGCATCAAGACAGGGATCTGACTTTGCCACAAAAAAGACCTCGGGTCTGGAATGTTAAACATTCCAGACCCGAGGTCTAGTTAAAAGCTATCTAGTTGTCTTAGTGCTTTTCGCGTGGGACACCGTACTGCAGGTTGAGCTTTGAAACGGTGAAAATCAGAAGGAGGGCGCCAATTGCGATCATCCAGTAGTGGAAGAAGATGATTCCCAAACCAAGGAAGCCGACGGCACCTGACATTGCTGCAGGCCAGATGGAACCTGGGGAGAAGAAGCCGAGAGTTCCAGCCTTATCCTGAACTTCAGCCTCTTCCCAATCCTCTGGAAGAACGTCGGCACGACGCTCAGTGAGGTGAAGGTAAACACCGAGCATCAGGGTCAGACCAGCCGAGAGGGTGAATGCTGTAGCACCAACCCACTCCACGCCAGGGACGGATCCCTTGTCATCGACATGCATGGTGGACAGGATGTAAATGACCGACATTGCCACTAGGAACACGGTCAGGCTGTACATGATCTTTGATGAAGACTTCATTTTTTCGCTCTTCCTCTCTTATGCGTTCGCCTGGAAGTTCTGGCCGTCGCGGGTAGCGGTGCGGTCAGAGACGAACGGGGCGGTGGAGGTAGCGTAAGGAGCTTCGCCGATGTGCTCGAGAGCTTCAGCGTTGGATGCCTCCGGGTTGGCGTCGCGGAAGTCGATGTACTCAGCGAAGGAATCGCGATCAACTGCGCGGAGCTCAAAGTTCATCATTGCGTGGTAAGTGCCGCACATCTCAGCACAACGACCAACGAATGCTCCCTCTTCGAAGATCTCTTCAATCTGGAAGACACGCTGAGACTTGTTGGCCTCAGGGTGAGCGTAGGCATCACGCTTGAAGAGGAACTCCGGAACCCAGAAGGAGTGGGCAACGTCTGCAGATGCGAGGTTGAACTCGATTGCAGTGTTGGTTGGGACAACCAGAACTGGAACTTCATCGGTGGTGCCGAGGGTCTCAATCTGGTTGAAGTGCAGGTAGGAGACGTCTGACTTGGAGTTACCGTGAATCGGGTTGTTGCCGGCTGGGTCCTGCTTGGAAGCCTCGGCGTGAGCCTGGCGATCTTCATCAACACCGGTGTAAGCCTGGCCATCAGGTCCCAGGTCAGCGGAGATGTCGGAGTAACCGAACTTCCAGTTCCACTGATAGGCGGTTACGTCGACGGTAACCTCTGGGTCCTTGTCCAGTGCGGTGACCTTGTCCTGGGTCTGAACGGTGAAGAAGAACAGGACCATGACGATGAAGATCGGCACGATGGTCAGAATGAGTTCCAATGGAACGTTGTACTGGAGCTGCTTAGGGAACTCGCCCTCGCCGCGCTTCTCCGCCTTCTTTGCATTCCAGGAGAATACACCGACGAGCATGAGTGCCCACATGATGATGCCGATGATCCAGGCAGCAACCCAGACCCATGCCCAGAAGTTGCCCATGGAAACGGCCTCAGGCGTAATGCCATCTGGCCATCCCATGCGGAGAAAATAACCGAATGTGCCACCTGGTGCGGCCACATCGCAGCCCGCCATGGCGAGGCCGCCTAAGCCCAAGACGCCGCCGAGCAGGGCCTTGCGCTTTAAACCACGCTTGTTTTGCTGTTCCACGTGTGTTCTGCCTTCCTGTCCACACAAAAACTAGAGACCTTACGGTCATTTCTATCTACGCAGAATAGCCTATTTGCCTGCCGTTTCCATATCTACGGATTCACAGTTCAGCACACTTGGAAACGCTCTGGACCGACACCAAAAGACCTTCAGCTGCAAGGACACCAAGGTTTTTCCAAGCTATGGACAGAATCCCCCCACCCAGCCAGTTACCCAGGTCACACGCCATCAATCTTTTGGTTGCCCTTGAAATCCGCCTGCCATCACCCCCACCTCCCCCATCGGACAGGGGAACCTCCAGCTCAATTAGCCTGCGGAGATCACGCTCAGCGGGTGGAAAATGCCCGTTTTGGCATCTTTAAAGCACTGAAATTCATCAAACACACTCACATCGCTCCCGAATCAGCGTCAGAGCGGAGGCATAAACGTTTTAACCTATTTCGGCGAGCCAGTTTCGCGCGACCGCGCCCACGCCCGTATCGTATTAGGGGTTGATCACCATGCACCCCGGCCACTGTCCTGCTTTCGCTGACACGTCCTATATATAAGGTGCGAAATCTCTTTCAGGAGGACATTTACCCATGTGCGGCCTTCTAGGCATTTTAACTGCTAACGGGAATGCAGCTGATTTCGTGCCCGCGCTCGAACGGGCTCTTCCCTGCATGCGCCACCGCGGCCCCGATGATGCAGGCACCTGGCATGATGTTGATGCTGCATTCGGATTCAACCGCCTGTCTATCATTGACATCGCCCATTCTCATCAGCCACTTCGTTGGGGCCCGGCAGATGAGCCGGACCGCTATGCAATGACGTTCAATGGCGAAATCTACAACTACATCGAGCTGCGCAAGGAGCTGGCAGACCTCGGCTACACTTTTAACACCGAGGGCGATGGTGAACCCATCGTTGCTGGTTTCCACCACTGGGGCGCTGACGTCGTCGAGCATCTCCGCGGCATGTTCGGCATTGCTATCTGGGACACGAAGGAGAGGACCCTCTTCCTCGCGCGTGATCAGTTCGGCATCAAACCACTCTTCTATGCCACCACTGCGGTAGGAACTGTGTTCTCCTCCGAGAAGAAGACCATCCTGGAGATGGCTCCCGAGATGGGTCTAGATCTCAGCCTTGATCAGCGCGCCATTGAGCACTATGTGGATCTGCAGTATGTCCCTGAGCCGGAAAGCCTTCACAAGGGGATCCGCAGGTTGGAGTCTGGTTGCACTGCGACCATCACCGCCGGTGGCAAACTGGTTCAGAAGCGCTACTTCAAACCACGCTTCCCCGTGACCTCCGTTCCCAAGGGTTCCGAGCAACAGCTCTTTGACAAGATCGCTCGTGCGCTTGAAGATTCTGTGGAAAAACACATGCGCGCTGATGTCACCGTGGGTTCCTTCCTCTCCGGCGGTATTGACTCCACGGCGATTGCAGCTCTGGCAAAGCGTCACAACCCTGATCTGTTGACCTTCACCACAGGCTTTGAACGTGAGGGCTACTCAGAGGTTGATGTCGCTGCTGAGTCTGCGGAGGCACTCGGCGTTGAACACATCGTCAAGATCGTCTCACCTGAGGAATACGCCAACGCGATTCCTAAAATCATGTGGTACCTGGATGATCCAGTAGCAGACCCCTCCCTGGTCCCCCTCTACTTCGTCGCTGCAGAAGCCCGTAAGCACGTCAAGGTGGTACTGTCCGGCGAAGGCGCTGATGAGCTCTTTGGTGGTTACACCATCTACAAGGAACCGCTGTCGCTTGCTCCCTTCGAGAAGATCCCTGCTCCCCTGCGCCGTGGCCTCGGTCGCTTGAGCAGGGTTCTGCCGGATGGCGTGAAGGGTAAATCCCTGCTGGAGCGTGGCTCCATGACCATGGAAGAACGCTATTACGGCAACGCCCGCTCCTTCAACTTTGAGCAGATGCAACGTGTCATCCCATGGGCACGTCGTGAATGGGACCACCGTGAGGTCACTGCCCCGATCTATGCACAGTCCCGCGATATGGATCCAGTTGCACGCATGCAGCACCTTGATCTCTTCACCTGGATGCGCGGTGACATCCTGGTCAAGGCTGACAAGATCAACATGGCCAACTCTCTGGAACTGCGTGTGCCCTTCCTGGACAAGGAAGTGTTCAAGATCGCGGAAACCATTCCGCATGATCTCAAACTTGCCAATGGCACCACCAAGTACGCGCTGCGCAAGGCGATGGAGCAGATTGTTCCACCGCATGTTCTGCACCGAAAGAAGCTTGGTTTCCCGGTTCCGATGCGTCACTGGCTCGCCGGTGATGAACTTTTCGGTTGGGCTCAGGACACCATCAATGAGTCACAGACCGATGAGATCTTCAATAAGAAGGCTGTCTTGGAGATGCTCAACGAGCACCGGGCCGGTGTGACGGATCATTCCCGTCGTCTGTGGACGGTCCTGGCGTTCATGGTCTGGCATGGAATCTTTGTGGAAAACCGCATTGATCCCCAGATTGAGGATCGCGACTACCCAGTCGAGCTCTAAAAGCTGCAGAAAATAGCACTGCTCCCCCAACCCTGAGGTTTTCAAGAACCACAGAGGTTAGGGGAGCAGTTTTTTCATTACCCTCAACCAGACGGCAAAGGCTGCCTTCTGGGGATGAACTTATTTAGTTGAAGGAGTCGCCACAGGCGCAGGAGGAACCAGCATTGGGGTTATCGATTGTGAAACCCTGTGATTCGATGGTGTCAGCAAAATCGATCTGTGCACCGAGCAGGTAAGGGACACTCATCTTGTCCACCACCAGGCGAACACCGCCGACGGTATCTTCCTTGTCACCATCCAGTGCGCGGTCATCAAAGTAAAGCTGGTAACGCAGTCCTGAGCAGCCACCTGGCTGAACGGCGATGCGCAGGGCAAGGTCATCGCGACCTTCTTGGTCAATGAGTGCCTTGGCCTTCGCAGCAGCCGAGTCGCTCATGACAACGCCGGTGTTTGTAGATGGAGCGGTCATCGCTTTAATCTCCTTAAACTTTTCGGCCCGTTTATTGGCCCGTACATCTTAGTTGGCATGCAGTCTACTCTCCTGACCTCAGCAGCATTCCCAACAGTGCTAGGAAAGGTGTCAGCCACTGTGCGGTCATGGAAGATATTCTGCCTCTCAGAGTACTCACCAAAACCTGATGCGTAAATGAGAGTTTATCCGTATTTATTTATGTCTTTGTCTGGAGCTCTGCCATCATCGGGGTGCGCTGCAGATTTTACAGGATCCCAGCGGCCCTTCAGATGTGTTCCTTAAAAGATCAGGAAGACAGGTCCTTGTCATCTTCCAACAGCGCATTGGACACCCCTATTCCCGAATCCACATCAATTCCTTGTAGCCTGATGTGTGTGAAACTTCCGTGGGATAAAAAGAAGCAGTCAAAAGACTCTGAGAGCGAGGCCTCAGGTGCCTCCGTAGCCAAGCAGTCCGAGCACCTGTCCGGGGCTACTGATGCCAGTCAGGATCAGAGGCTACCCCGGGGTTATACGCCTCCCAAGGGGCGTCCCACCCCTAAGCGCAAGGACGTTGAGCTGGAGCGCGGTATCGTCGGCCGTCAGTCCATGGCTCCGTCTGATACCTATGGTCAGGCTCGTCAAAAGCGCAAAGAGATGAAAGCCTCCATGTCCAAGGAGGAGTACAAGGCCTACAAGCAGCGTGAGCGTGATGAGCGGATGAAGCGCCAGCGTGAGAACCAGGCTGCCATGGACCGGGGTGAGGAATCCTTCCTTCTGGCCCGTGACCGCGGCGACGTACGCCGTTATGCCCGCGACTGGGTGGATGCACGTCGTTTTGTCTCCAACTTCGTCATGCCGGTGGCACTTGCGCTGCTGGTGATCATGCTGGTGGGCAACTTCTTCCCGGAGTTCGCGGCTACGGCCTCCATGTTTGCCATGCTGCTGATGCTGGTGTTCCTGATTGAAGGCATCAATGTCGGCCGTCGTGTGAACAAGGCGGTACGTGCCAAGTTCCCAGAGACCACTGAGACCGGTTTCGGACTAGGTTACTACGCCTACTCCCGCACGGTTCAGCCACGTAAATGGCGCACTCCGCGCCCCCGTGTTGAGCTGGGCGCAGACGTCTAAACCGTACGCACTGTGTGCTTTGTGAGGGGCCAGGTCCGTGGAAATATCTTCCCGAGGACCTGGCCCTGTTGCGTATCTGGCTACGATGCCCGACGAGTTGGGGCACGGGAGGACCTGGAGGTCGGCATGTTGAATCAAACATCTCACCGGTTTCTGCCACTAGAGTTGAAAACGTTTTGACCGGTACCCCGGTCACAGTCATGCATCCATGTTGAGGAGTTGGTGATGGTTCCAGCAGAACTATTCGCGCGTGTGGAATTTCCTGATCAGAAAATCCGGAGTCAGGCCGAGGACTACCACCGCATATTGGCCAAGCCGGCTGGTTCTCTGGCACGGCTGGAGGACATCGGGTGTTTCATCGCAGCCTGTCAGGGACAGGTACCTCCCAAACGCATTGAGCGCCCACGGGTGGTGGTTTTTGCCGGCGATCATGGCATTGCCTCCAGAGGTGTATCCCCCTACCCACAGTCAGTGAGCATCCAGCAGGCTGCCAACATGATCGATGGTGGCGCAAGCATCAACGTCCTTGCCCGTGCTGGTGGGGCCTCGGTGCGGGTGGCAGATATCTCCCTGGATCATGATGCCTGGGGTGAGGAACGGGTATCACGCTCCTGTGGATCCATCGACGTTGAAGATGCCATGACTGAAGAGCAGGTGCTGCGTGCCTTTGAGATCGGCAAGCGCATTGCTGATCAGGAGGTTGATTCCGGGGCAGATATCCTGATTCCCGGTGATCTCGGAATCGCCAACACCACATCGGCGGCCGCACTGATCGGTGCCTTCACCCTCGCTGAGCCCGTAGTGGTGGTCGGACGTGGTTCCGGCATTGATGACGAAGGCTGGAAGCGGAAGGTCACCGCCATCCGCGATGCCATGTTTCGTGTACGGACCCTTCGTCAGGATCCCATTGCCATTGCACAGAAGATCTCTTCTCCCGATATTGCTGCCATGGCTGCCTTCATCGCGCAGGCTGCAGTGCGCCGCACCCCGGTGATCCTCGATGGTGTTGTGGTTACTGCGGCAGCACTACTGGCCAACAAACTGGCTCCGGGGGCTCGTCGTTGGTTCATTGCAGGACACCGCTCCACTGAACCTGCCCACACGATCGCCCTGGATGCACTCGGACTGAAGCCGCTCCTGGATTATGGGATGTGGTTGGGTGAGGGCACCGGTGCAGCCACCGCGCTTCCGCTGGTGAAGATGAGTGTGGACATCATGTTGGACATGAACACCCTGGTAGCGGCAAATATTGATGACCGGCTTGATGCCGCAGGTGGCGGTGTCGGTGATGTCGCAGACGACGCTCCGATCCCGATTCCACAGGAGGCAGGCGAACAGCACACCACTGCGCCTGTCTCTGCTACTGCCACGGTGCCAGAGGAAGCAGCACCACCTGTGTCTCCTGCCCCCGGTGGCGATCACCCCGCTTAGAGATCAAGCGAAAACATCCCGCCTACCCCCCACCGGAGTCTGAACACGACTCCTGCAATCCCAGGGGATATTGAGGTTCTACACCTGGTCGCGTGGGACAACCCGCATGGTGTCGATATTGACGTGGTTGGGCAGCCCAGCCACCCAGCGGACGGTCTCTGCAATATCCTCAGCAGTCAGGTTCAATACATCCTGGTAGACAGATCTGGCACGTTCGGTGTCTCCGCCGAAGCGCACCAGGGAGAACTCCTCAGTGTCCACACGTCCCGGGGAGATCTCAGTGACACGGAGCGGCTGATCATGTGTTTCCAGACGCAGTACCCGGCTCATAGCTGTCACACCATGCTTGGCGGCGTTATAGCCTGCTCCCCCGGCGTACGGAGTATGGCCTGCGACGGAACCGATATTGATGATTAAACCGTCACGCTTTGACAGGGTGTCCATGAACGCACGGGTCACACGGAGGGTACCCAGCACATTGGTCTCATACATCCACTGCCAGTCCTCCAGATCCGCATCGCGGATGCTATCCATACCCTTGGCGCCGCCGGCGTTGTTCACCAACAGGTCAATCGCACCGATATCGGCAACCAGTTTCGCGACGGATGCATCCGAGGTCACATCCAATTCATGGGCGATGCCATCGATTTCCTGAGCCAAGGACTCCAAACGGTCCATACGTCGGGCAGCAACCACCACCTTCCATCCATCTGCAGCCAGTGCACGTGCACTGGCTGCACCGATTCCGCTTGAACCTCCGGTGACGAGGGCAACTTTCTGGTCCTGTGAGTGAATTAAATCTGTCATGTGCCCAATAATGCCACGTCGGATGAATGTGGGGTTGGTTTTCTTGCAGAGTTTCCCGGGGTCTGTAGTACTCAAGCAGACAAAGGAAAACCCGCACAGAGGAAGGTTGAAAACCTTCTCATTCCATGCGGGGTGTCGCCTCTTTCCAGGGAGAAAGAACCTACTTCACCAGGGTATAAAGCCAGTCGTGGATATCCTCGACCTTGCCCTGTTGGATTCCGGTGAGGGTTTCACGCAGCTTGAGAGTTACCTCGCCGGCTTCGTTGTTGTTCACCGTGAACTCACCACGGTTGGACTTCACGGTGCCCACCGGAGTGATCACTGCAGCAGTGCCACAGGCGAAGGCTTCAGCCATGGCACCAGATGTAGCATCGTCTTCCCACTCGGTGGTGCTGATGCGGCGCTCCTCAACCTCATAGCCAAGGTCGCGGGCAACCTGCAGCAGCGAGTCACGGGTGATTCCCGGGAGCAGTGAGCCAGAAAGTTCCGGGGTGACCAGTCGGGTCTTCTCACCATCGCGGTAGATGAACCCTAAGTTCATGCCACCCATTTCCTCGATGTAACGGTGTTCAATGGCATCCAGCCAGACCACCTGGTCACAGCCCTTGTCCTGTGCCTGAGCCTGAGCCAACAGGGATGCTGCGTAGTTTCCTGCGAACTTGGCGGCACCGGTTCCACCTGGGGAGGCACGGACGTAGTCCTCGCTCAACCAGACTGAAACCGGCTTGATGCCACCGGAGAAGTAGGCGGCAACAGGAGAGGCGATCACGATGAACTTGTAGGCGTTGGCCGGACTGACACCCAGGGAGACCTCGGTGGAGATCATGAAGGGACGCAGGTAGAGGGAGGCTTCGCCGCCTGCTTCTGGAACCCAGTCCTGATCAATGTCAACGAGCAGTTCAAGAGACTTGAGAAAATCATCTACCGGAAGCTCCGGCATGGCCATGCGGGCCGCGGATTTCTGCAGGCGCTTGGCGTTTTCCTCCGGCCGGAAGGTCTTGATGGACCCATCCTCATGGCGGTAGGCCTTGATGCCTTCAAAAATGGCCTGCCCGTAGTGGAATACTGTGGTCGCTGGATCCATCGGAATCGGAGCATAAGGGACTACCTGGGCGTTCTGCCAGCCATCTTCCTCGGTCCAGTCGATGGTCACCATGTGGTCGGTGAAGAACTTACCAAACTGCGGGGCTGCAAGGATGTCCTTCAAACGATCGGGTGACGTCGGGTTTTCGGTACGGGTCACAGTGAACTCAATAGACGTCATGGTATTTAAGTTACACCTGTACAGGGCCTCCTTCAGCAGATGGGTTCAACATCTGCGCCCATTCATTGGTTACCCACCGGGCTTTCCGTCTCATCAGCCGGGATTGTGGCTAGGCTTGATAGGTACGAAACAGTAGCCGCATGACACTCATGGGGCTTCCCGCTTCACTTCGAGAGGATTTGTACATTAATGGCAAAGAACGCCGTCAGCACCGCAGCACCCGCCAAGGTTTCCAAGGATGCCTCCATCCCGGTTCGTGGCCGTGTTGCTGACCTCAAACTGGATAAGAAGCTTCCCAAGAACGTTGACGCAGTCATCGTTGCTGTCTTCACTGAAGATGATTCCCTTCAGCTTGCAGGAGGCGATCAGCTCAACACCATCTTCAATGACAAACAGCAGGCCAGCATCCTGAAGCAGCTGGAAGCTGTCGGTGCCAAGGGCAAGATCAACGAGGTCACCCGCATCCCCGGCATCGAGGATGTCGCCCCGGTGATCGCCGTGGGCCTGGGCAAGGCAGATGAGCTTGACGACGAAAAACTCCGCCGTGCCACCGGCACCGTCGCCCGCTCCCTCAGCGGTGTGGAAAACATTGCCACCACCGTGGGTGAGCTCGGACTCGAAGCAGCTGTCACCGGATTCGGACTGGGTTCCTATTCCTACAAGGGTCTGCGCAAGGCATCGGACGAGGATGCAGAGGACACTGCTGATAAACCTCTGACCATTCACTTCATCGGTGGTGACAAGGATGAATTCGTTGCATCCCAGATCATTGTGGAATCAGTCATCCTGGCCCGCGACCTGGTCAACACCCCTTCATCACATCTCTACCCGGAATCTTATGCTGTCATCGCAGCCAATGAGGCTGGCAAGTACGGTCTGAAGACCGAGATTCTGGATGACGAGCAGCTGGCTGAGGACGGTTTCGGTGGTATCCTCGCCGTCGGCAACGGCTCTTCCCGCAAGCCACGTCTGCTCCGTCTGACCTGGAAGCACCGCAAGGCCTCCAAGCATGTTGCACTGGTGGGCAAGGGCGTCACCTTCGACACCGGCGGCATCTCCCTCAAGCCGGGTGCCAGCATGGAAAACATGATCTCGGACATGGGTGGTTCCGCAGCAGTGATTGCCACCATCATCGCCGCTGCCCGCCTGAACCTGAAGATCAATGTCACCGCCACCATTCCGATGGCGGAGAACATGCCTTCCGGTGATGCATTCCGCCCAGGCGATGTGATCACCCATTACGGTGGCATCACCTCTGAAATCCTCAACACAGATGCTGAGGGTCGTCTCATCCTGGCTGATGCGATGGCACTGGCTTCTGAGGACAAGCCTGACTACCTCATCGACGCTGCTACCCTGACCGGTGCTCAGCTGGTTGCTCTTGGTATCCGCACCTCCGGTGTCATGGGCACCGATGAGTTCCGTGATTCCGTGGCTGCCACTGGCCGTTCCGTGGGTGAGCAGGCATGGGCCATGCCCATGCCGGAGGAATTGGATGAGGAGGTCAAGTCTCAGGTTGCTGATCTGCGCAACGTGACCAATTCTCGCTTTGCCGGAATGTCCGCTGCTGGTCGTTACCTCCAGGAGTTTGTGGGCGAGGGTATTGAATGGGCTCACGTTGATATCGCGGGCCCTGCGTTCAACACCGCTGCTCCTTTTGGCTACACCCCGAAGCGTGCAACCGGTCAGCCGGTTCGTACCTTTATTCAGGTTCTCAGCGATCTGGCTGAGAACCAGTAGAACTGGTTAGACCCCGGGATGCTCGCCGCGCTCAAATTTAGCGCGGCGAGCTTTTTGCTCTTCACGCTTGCGGAGGATCCGTTCGTACTCAATTCTTTCACGCATCCTTTGGGGGTAACCGGTTTCCTCCACGTCATAAATCGGGATGCCTAGTTTCTTGATGATCACATCGATTCCCTTGGGCCCCCCGATACGTCTGCGCACAAAAGTACCGGTCTCATCCACAAGGACAACCGACATTTCATTGACCAGCGTTTCCGGCTCAATAAATCCTTCGACGAATGGCCGACCTCGGACCCATTCTTGTAGAAAGGACAGGTCCTCAGGACGCACTGTTTCCCCGGGGCCGCGGGCGGGTCGGAGGTTGGAACGGGTCTTTTTCCGGCCGAATAAATTGAACACATCTTCAATTGTAGGGGGCAACCTGTTGGCCTCAAATGACCCGAAGTCCACACTTAGGTGACCAAGTCGGTATTCTCTTGGTTATTAGTTTCCAATTAACGACATGACTTGCGAGGAGTCTTAAATAATGGCGTTCTCCGTAGAGATGCCCGAGCTGGGCGAATCAGTAACCGAAGGCACTATCACCCAATGGCTGAAGGCTGTAGGCGACACCGTCGAGGTCGACGAGCCGCTGCTCGAGGTATCCACTGACAAGGTCGACACCGAGATCCCATCCCCGGTCGCCGGCACCATCGTGGAAATCCTTGCTGAGGAAGACGATACCGTCGACGTCGGAGCAGTCATCGCCCGCATCGGCGACGGCAACGCCGCACCAGCCCAGGAAGAGCCAAAGGCTGAGCCAAAGAAGGAAGAAGCACCTAAGAAGGAAGCTCCCAAGGAAGAGGCTCCAGCCAAGGAAGAAGCATCTGCAGCTTCCGGTGAAGCCACCGACGTAGAGATGCCCGAGCTGGGCGAATCAGTAACCGAAGGCACTATCACCCAATGGCTGAAGGCTGTAGGCGACACCGTCGAGGTCGACGAGCCGCTGCTCGAGGTATCCACTGACAAGGTCGACACCGAGATCCCATCCCCGGTCGCCGGCACCATCGTGGAAATCCTTGCTGAGGAAGACGATACCGTCGACGTCGGAGCAGTCATCGCCCGCATCGGCGACGGCAACGCCGCACCAGCCCAGGAAGAGCCAAAGGCTGAGCCAAAGAAGGAAGCTCCCAAGGAAGAGGCACCTGCCAAGGCTGAGCCAAAGAAGGAAGAGGCACCTAAGAAGGAAGCCCCGAAGAAGGAGGCACCTGCGGCATCCGCTTCCGGTGACAACGTTCCTTATGTCACCCCATTGGTCCGCAAGCTGGCTGAGAAGCATGATGTTGATCTCAACACCGTGGAGGGCACCGGTATCGGTGGTCGCATCCGTAAGCAGGATGTCCTGGCTGCTGCTTCCGGCGAGTCTGCACCTGCCAAGGCTGATGCAGCACCGAAGTCCGCTGCGTCCACCAAGTCTGTGGATCCGGAGAAGGCCAAGCTGCGTGGCACCACTCAGAAGGTCAACCGTATCCGCGAGATCACGGCGAAGAAGACCGTCGAAGCTCTGCAGATCTCTGCGCAGCTGACCCAGCTGCATGAGGTCGACATGACCCGCGTCGCTGAGCTGCGCAAGAAGAATAAGCCTGCCTTCCAGGAGAAGCATGGCGTCAACCTGACCTACCTGCCATTCTTCGTGAAGGCTGTTGTTGAGGCACTGGTTGATCACCCGAACGTTAACGCGTCCTACAACGCTAAGACCAAGGAAATGACCTACCACGCCTCCGTCAACGTGGCTATCGCCGTGGATACCCCTGCTGGTCTGCTGACCCCGGTCATCCACGATGCACAGGAGCTCTCCATCCCGGAGATCGCCAAGGCAATCGTCGATCTGGCCGACCGCTCACGCAACAACAAGCTGAAGCCACAGGATCTGTCCGGTGGTACCTTCACCATCACCAACATCGGTTCCGAAGGTGCACTTTCTGACACTCCGATCCTGGTTCCACCACAGGCTGGAATCCTGGGCACCGGTGCGATCGTCAAGCGTCCAGTGGTCATCACCGAAGATGGCATCGATTCCATCGCCATCCGTCAGATGGTTGGCCTGCCGCTGACCTACGACCACCAGGTCGTGGACGGTGCAGATGCTGGTCGCTTCATGTCCACCATCAAGGACCGCCTGGAGACCGCTAACTTCGAGGGTGATCTGGGACTCTAAGTCCTTGTTGATCCTGCTGAAGCGGTGATCCGTTGAATCAAATAACCGCTGGCCATCTCGGTCAGCGGTTTTTTGATGTCATGTGACGCGTCAACGATGTAGGGTGGGTTCATCATGACAGCACCACGTGATCCCTTCTTCCCTGCGGACCGATCCATCAGAGCATCGGCCAGTCCCATTGAGATCCAGAACCTCGGGATCATTGACTATCAGAAGGCCTGGGACATCCAGGCAGACATCGCCAGAAGGCGTGCTGCTGATGAGATCAATGATCAGATCTTGGTGCTTGAGCACCCCTCGGTCTATACCGCTGGAAAACGCACCCAGCCGGAGGATCTGCCCACCAATGGTCTCCCGGTGATCAATGTAGATCGGGGTGGCCGCATCACCTGGCACGGGCCGGGCCAGCTGGTGATGTACCCGATCATCAAGCTGGCAGAGCCGATCGATGTGGTTGATTATGTCCGCAGATTAGAAGAGGCCTTGATTCAGGTTGTCCGCCAAGTCGGAATCAGCACAGCGGGACGGGTTGATGGCCGTTCTGGTGTCTGGGTGCCTGCTCATGATGGACAGGCTGATTCCAAGATCGCAGCCCTGGGAATCCGCGTTACCCGTGGTGTGACCATGCATGGTCTGGCGTTGAACTGTAATAACTCCCTGGAGTTTTATGAGCACATCATCGCCTGCGGAATTGATGATGCCGGCCAGACCACATTGGCTCGTGAACTTGGTCGGGATGTTGCCACGGAGGAACTGACCGTGCCACTGCTCACCGCCTTAGATGATGCCCTGGCGGGTCGGCTCATTGTGGCCGATCACAGCTTCGCCGCAGCCCCCGATCCCACAAAAGCTACGCCTAAACGGGGGTAGGTCCGGGAATTATCCTGCTCATCTCATACGTTGGAACTCTTTAAGACCTTCGGTGAACCTGTCACTCAACTCGTATGGGTTTGCTGACCTAAATTAATTATCAATTTTGAAAGATGTAAGGTTGCTTCTGTGACTATCGCACCTGAAGGACGTCGACTACTTCGCGTCGAGGCCAGGAACTCGGAAACCCCGATCGAAACCAAGCCTCGATGGATCAGGAATCAGGTTAAAAACGGACCTGAGTATCAGGACATGAAGGAACGCGTCGCTGGCGCCTCCCTGCACACTGTGTGTCAGGAGGCCGGTTGCCCCAATATTCACGAATGTTGGGAATCCCGCGAAGCTACTTTCCTCATCGGTGGTGCCAACTGCTCTCGCCGCTGTGATTTCTGCATGATCAACTCTGCCAAGCCTGAGCCACTCGATCGCGGTGAGCCACTTCGTGTTGCTGAGTCTGTTCGCGAAATGCGTCTGAATTACTCCACCATCACTGGTGTCACCCGTGATGATCTTCCTGATGAGGGTGCCTGGCTCTATGCCGAGGTTGTCCGCAAGATCCATGAACTCAACCCGAACACCGGTGTTGAGAACCTGGTTCCGGATTTCTCCGGCAAGAAGGACCTTCTCCAGGAGGTTTTCGAATCCCGCCCCGAGGTGTTTGCCCATAACCTAGAAACCGTGCCGCGTATCTTCAAGCGCATCCGTCCGGCGTTCCGTTATGACCGTTCCCTTGATGTCATTCGTCAGGCACGTGACTTTGGTCTTGTCACCAAGTCCAACCTGATTCTCGGCATGGGTGAAACCCGTGAGGAGATCTCCGAGGCTCTGCGAGACCTGCACTCAGCTGGTACTGACATCATCACCATCACCCAGTACCTGCGCCCCGGTCCGCTGTTCCACCCAATCGAGCGTTGGGTCAAGCCGGAGGAGTTCGTGGACCTGTCTGAAGAGGCCACCGAGATCGGTTTCGCCGCGGTCATGTCCGGGCCACTGGTTCGTTCCTCCTACCGTGCCGGAAAGCTCTACTCCCAGGCCCTGAAGTTCCGTGGCGAAGAGCTGCCGGAGAACCTCTCCCACCTGGCTGAGACCTCTGAAGGCCCAACCACCCAGGAAGCCTCCTCACTTCTGGAGCGTTATGGCGCTTCTGCGGATGTTCCAGTGGCTGCCAACAGCTGAACGGACAAGCTACAGTAACTCAAGACATCTACTCTGTCTGCTTTCCCAGTTGAGATCCTCCTCCCCTTTTCCCAGGGGAGGAGGATTTTCTCCTTCTTCACGGTACTTCCTGTGAAGCTCCTACCCCAGGTTTTCACACCCTGCCCACATCAATAGAGCGTAATATGCGTCCTATTTTCGCAAGGCTGAGGCGATCACCTATTGTTAAGGGCATGGCAGACGCGAAGAAGCAGGCGGCTAAGGCCGCCAAGAAAGAAATCTCAGCAGCAAAGAAGGCTAAGCGCAAAGAGACTCGCTCACAGATGTGGCAGGTCTTCAACATGCAGCGCAAGCAAGATAAAGCTCTTATCCCGCTGATGCTGCTGGCAGTCCTCGGCATTCCTCTGGTGTTGTTCCTCCTGGGTATGATCTGGGGCGGACAGTGGTGGATGCTGCCGATCGGCATTGTTGCCGGTGTTGTCGCAGCGATGTTCATCTTCACCCGTCGTGTTGAGCGCGATGTATACAAGCGTGCCTCTGGTCAGGCTGGCGCCGCCGGTTGGGCTGTGGAGAACCTGCGCTCCGGTGTCGGCATGACCTGGCGCACCAAGACTGCGGTTGCAGTGACTACCCAGATGGATGCGGTTCACCGTGTCATCGGTCTGGCTGGTGTGGTTTTGGTTGGTGAGGGCGCTTCCCACCGCCTGAAGCCGCTGATGGCTCAGCAGCGTAAACGTCTGAACCGTCTGGCTCCTGGTGTGCCAGTGTTTGAGATCATCACCGGTGACGGCGAGGGACAGACCCCTATTTCCAAGCTGCAGCGTGAGATGGTCAAGCTTCCCCGCAACTACAAGAAGAATGAGGTTGCTTCCCTGGCTGCACGTATTGAAGCCATGGATCATATCTCTAACTCTCAGGGTGCAGCCCTGCCCAAGGGCCCGCTCCCCAAGGGTGCCAGCATGTCCGGCATGAACCGTCGTGCCCGTCGTCAATCTGAGCGCAAGGGCGAGAAGTAGGTTAACCCACCCGCGTCAGCGCCTTGTTTCACCAAGGGGACGCACTCTCCATATCTGGAGGGTGCGTCCCTTTTTGCACTCCCCCCCCCTGTGAGGTTGAACATGTGCTTAAAGGCGGGAAATAATACCTTTTCCGTGTGATTATTAGCCATGTGAACCTTCTTGTAGAAAATCAGCTGTTGGCATTGGTGTCCATCATGAGCATTGGCCTGCTGCTGGGCCGGATCAAGATTTTTGGTTTCCGGCTGGGAGTGGCCGCGGTGCTCTTTGTGGGCCTGGCGTTTTCCACGATTGAACCTGATATCACTGTCCCGCCGTTAATCTACATTGTGGGTCTGGCGCTGTTTGTGTACACCATCGGGCTGGAGTCAGGACCAGACTTCTTCAAATCTCTGAAGTCAACAGGTCTGCGTAATAATGGGCTGGCTCTGGGCGCGATCGTGTCCACCACTGCCCTGGCGTGGCTGTTGATCAAATTGTTCAATCTGGAACCGGCAACAGGTGCCGGCATGTTGACCGGTGCGCTGACCAATACCCCGGCGATGGCCGCGGTGGTCGATGCCTTACCGTCGCTTATCGACGCCGATTCCGGCGCAGTCCACCATATTCTCGAACTGCCTGTGGTGGCTTATTCCCTCACCTATCCTCTGGGCGTCCTGGTGGTTATCCTGACCATCGCGATCTACGGTGCCATCATGAAGGTTGATCACCAGAAGGAGGCCACAGATGCCGGTGTATGGATACAAGAACTCCACGGGCGCCGCATCCAGGTCACCCGCGATGATCTTCCTGCCATCAGCAACATCCCCGCCCTGTTGGATCTTGATGTGATCGTCTCCCGCGTGGAACGTGGCGGGGATGAGGAACAGTTCATCCCGGAGGAGGGTGATCGCACCAGGTTGGGTGATATTCTCACCGTCGTTGGTTCAGATGATGAGCTGGAGCGTGCAGAAGCACTCATTGGAGAATTCACCACCGGTGACCCCTATGGGGCTGTTGATCTGAACTACCGTCGCATTTTCGTTTCTGACGAATCCATGGTGGGCATTCCCTTGTCCAAGCTGCGCAACAGGTTATCTGGAATGATGATCACACGTATCCGCCGTGGTGATTCTGATCTGATCGCGCACCCTGAGATGGAGCTGCAACTTGGTGATCGGGTCCGAGTTGTCGCCCCTGCAGACCGTATTGACGAAGCTACCCATATCTTTGGTGATTCCTATAAACGGCTCGCTGATTTCAACCTCATCCCCCTGATGGTCGGTCTAGCACTCGGAGTGCTGGTCGGCATGGTGGAGTTCCCACTTCCGGGAGGCAGCGTACTATCACTCGGCAGCGCCGGCGGCCCCCTGCTGGTGGCTCTGGTGTTGGGTGCTCAGAGCCGTACCGGCAAGGTGGTCTGGCAGATCCCCTACAGCGCTAACCTGGCGTTGCGTCAATTGGGCATCACCATGTTCCTCGCGGCGATCGGAACAACAGCAGGTGTTGGTTTCCGCTCTGCCATGGGCGATCCTGAATCACTGCTCATCATCGGGGTGGGTGCGTTATTCACCCTATTCATGTGCCTGACCGTGTTGATTGTCGGACACGCAATCATGGGTATCCCCTTCGGGGAAACAGCGGGCATTCTGGCCGGCACACAGACCCATCCGGCGGTGCTGAGTTATGTATCAGAAACCACCAAAAATGAACTCCCCGCCATGGGCTATACCTCGGTGTATCCACTGGCCATGGTAGCCAAGATTATCGCAGCGCAAAGTCTACTTTTTCTCCTGATCTAGAAGAAAGCTCCTTGGGAAGCAGAAACGGCTGGAGGTTGCCTTCTTAAAGGCAACGTCCCAGCCGTCGACAAGCTCTGTGGGGTTTAGCCGCGGATCACCGCGGTGCCGGTGGCCTTGTCATGGAGGCCACGACCATCAGCGTCCACCATGGCGGCAGGCAGAATACAAATGGTCAGAAGGGGGCGTACCAGGGCACGCCACCAACCGACGCGGTCCTCTGCATCCACGCGAGCAACACCCATTCCCAGCATGGCCTGGCCCGGAGTGCGGGCAAAGAACCAGACA
This sequence comes from uncultured Corynebacterium sp., assembly GCF_945649885.1. GTDB lineage: Bacteria > Actinomycetota > Actinomycetes > Mycobacteriales > Mycobacteriaceae > Corynebacterium. The sequence goes on from NZ_CALZFS010000029.1 coordinate 24,050, forward strand.
CTGAGCCAACCCAACAGCACGAAGATGATGAGGGTCACGGTGGCCTGCCTCGGGAGGAAATCTACGAAACTGGTCAGGACCGTTGCAATAATCAAGGAAATGCCCCAGTCAATACAGACTCCGCCGATGCGGCGTGCCACAGAAATCAGAGCCCCCTGGCCTTCTTCAGGAAGGCCGAGTTTTTCGCCAGGCCAACGTCCTGGTGCATCGGGATCATCAAAGTCCGCAGGAATTTCCGGACCATCAAGCCAGGTTCTACTTGGTTTCGCCATGATCCTTAATCTATCCAACTGCGGGGGAAACGGGAAACGACATGAAGCAAAGTTCAGCTAAAAGCGATACAACTCACCCCCTGCCATCAAGAATGAATCATAATGGGAGGTATGACACGCTGCTGGTGAGCGGGCTCTTCTGAAAAAAGTTTTGATAGATCGACAGATAATGCCGTATGCTTTACTTTGTCGCAAGGACTACATTTGCACTTAGAGTCTAGTCTCAAGGACTTCAAGCCTATTAGCTTGCCCGGCGCGCAAATACCCTATACCCCATGTTCATGAGGAGTTACCGTGGCGTTTAACACCCCGGAAGAAGTAACCAAGTTCATCAAAGACGAAAACGTTGAGTTCGTTGACGTTCGCTTCACCGATCTTCCCGGCACTGAGCAGCACTTCAGCATCCCGGCCTCAACCTTCGATGAGGACGCCATGGAAGAGGGTCTGGCTTTTGATGGCTCCTCCATCCGTGGTTTCACCACCATCGATGAATCCGACATGAACCTGCTACCGGATCTGGCCACCGCCAAGATTGATCCTTTCCGCAAGGCCAAGACTTTGAACATCAAGTTCTTTGTCCACGATCCCTTCACCCGTGAGGCCTTCTCCCGTGACCCACGTAATGTGGCTCGCAAGGCGGAGCAATACCTGGCGTCCACCGGTATCGCTGATACCTGTAACTTCGGCGCGGAAGCGGAATTCTACCTCTTTGACTCCGTGCGTTACTCCACCGATGCCAACGCCGCTTTCTACCATGTTGATACCAATGAGGGTTGGTGGAACCGGGGCCGTGAGACCAACTTGGATGGCACTCCCAACACCGGCTCCAAGAACCGCATGAAGGGTGGCTACTTCCCGGTGGCCCCATATGACCAGACCGTGGATATCCGCGATGAGATGGTCCACAACTTGCAGGATGCCGGTTTCCACCTGGAACGTTTCCACCATGAGGTCGGAGGTGGACAGCAGGAGATCAACTACCGTTTCAACACCTTGCTGCATGCAGCTGACGATATCCAGACCTTCAAGTACATCATCAAGAACACCGCCACCCTGCACGGCAAGGCAGCCACCTTCATGCCCAAGCCATTGGCAGGTGACAATGGTTCCGGCATGCATGCCCACCAGTCACTCTGGAAGGACGGCAAGCCACTCTTCCACGATGAGTCCGGCTACGCAGGCCTGTCTGATATTGCCCGCTACTAC
>NZ_CALZFS010000030.1 GCF_945649885.1 uncultured Corynebacterium sp.
TGGCGTGGGCAGGCAGCAGCGTGCCCTGATCAAAGAGATAGCGCCAACGGGAACCAAAGCCCTCCTTGAACACCACCGTGGCCGAACGAGACCCACTGTGGCAGTCCACGCGTTCAATCTGGGCAGCCAGTGGCACATGGGAGTCAAAGACACTGGGCATCATCCCTGCCTTCGCGGCAAGCAGGAAATCATCACACACCACTGGTTCACCATCGGAATAGGTGGCCTCAGGATTGATCGTGTAGATCACCTGACTGTTGGCACCGGGCAGCACCTGTGTGGTCGCCAGATCCGTATTAGGAATCATCTGTCCGGAAGGGCCCTGGACATAGACAGCCGGATAAACCCGTGCCGCGAGCAGTGCCGCATCTGTGGCCACACCCAGGAGTGAACCAGCGTTGGTGGTGGCCAATGAGGAGTTCAATGCATAACCGAAATGGTTCTGCTCATGTGCTGATGGTTCCGGCTCTTGTGTGCCACAGGCGGTAGCCGCCAGGACGGACGCTGCAGCAAGTGCTGCTACGACCGCCTTCTTATTCACCATGGATGTGATACCCCGCCCTTCACGTTATGCGCCCCTGAGATTGTTCTTCAGTCCATCAAGTATATGGATGCAGTCCCATTAACACCCAAATCCCGCCACCGAGGGGAAACGGTGACGGGATCATGGGAAGAAAAAAGTGAGATACACCAGGCGGTGCAGGACCTAATTGCGGCCCGGCCTCCACGTGCCTCCGGATTGCCCTGGGTTCTCAGGAATTTCTGGCTTGACCACCGTGCGCTTGGCGCCGGTGACCTGACCATCCACAGGCTCAGCAAGCTCACCGTGGGTGGCGTCATCGTTTACCGGGATGCTGATGAATGCCGGGTCCCTTCCCTCACGTGCTGCGGCAACCGCGGCATTGTGCTTCTTCGTCTTGGCAGAACGGTTCTTCAGGTACACCAGGATCGGGGTGGCCAGGAACACCGAAGAGAAGGTTCCCTCAACGACACCGATCAGCTGGATCAGCGCCAGGTCCTTCAAGGTGCCCACACCCATCATCCACACCGCAACCACCATCAGCGCGATGATCGGCAGTGCGGCGATGATCGTCGTGGAGATCGAACGCATGAAAGTCTGGTTGACCGCAAGGTTGGCCTGCTCCGAATATGTCCGCCGGAGCGAATGTTCAAAGCCTTCCGTGTTTTCTCGGACCTTGTCAAAGACCACGACGGTGTCATAGATGGAGAAAGTCAGCACGGTGAGCAGACCGATGACGGTGGCAGGTGAGACCTCAAAACCAATGGTGGCGTAGATACCGGCGATGACAACAGCATCCACCAGCAGCGCCACCATCGCGGCCGCAGCCATCTCTTTTTCCAGACGCACGGAAATGTAGATCCCTGCCAACACCAGGAAGACCACCAGAGCAATAATCATGCGCTCGGTGATGGTGGAACCCCAGGACTCAGAGACAGTCGAGTTACCGACGGCATCTGGTGTGGCCACACCTTCAGAGTTCACGGGTTCGAACTCCTCGTAGATGGCCAGGCGGGCGGTTTCGATCTGATCATCGGTGAGTCGCTCGGAGTGGATCTCCAGGATGCGGGAATCACCGGAACCGACAATCTGAACCAGTTCTGGGGTGATGCCGGTGGCTTCGGTGAAAGTTTCCTCCACGGCTTCTGCTGAATAGTCAGCCGCAGGCATGTTCATCTTGGTGCCACCCTCGAAATCAATGCTGAGGGTGAAACCACGGACAGCGATGAAAAGGACGGACAGGATCAGCAGGATGCCGGTGATCCAGTACCAGAGCTTGGACTTGCCGATGAAGTCAATGCCACCTTCACCTGTGTAGAGGCTGTTGAAGGTGCCCTTGGACTTCTTCTCAGTATGAATCTTGCTCATGGGACTTACCTCTGCTCCTTCTCATTCGAACCGGGGGTGTCAGAGCTGTCAGGGGCATCTGTTGGGGTTGCCGATGCTGCTGGGGCCGCCACCGCGCCGACGTGGTGGAGTTCATCGAGCTCGCCACTGGCGCGTCGGTCCTCCACCAGTGTGTACACACGCGACATACCGTTGATGGCCGGCTTGGCGAAGACCGGCTTGCGGGAAGCCAGGATTACTAGTGGTGCGGTGACCAGGAAGGTGACCAGGATGTCGAAGACGGTGGTCAGGCCCAAGGTGAAGGCAAAGCCCTTGACTTCCCCGACCGCCAGGAGATAGATGGCGATGGCACCGATCAAGGTGACCATGTTGCCGGTGACAATCGTGCGCTTTGCCCTCTCCCAGGCTCGTGGAGCAGCAGACCTGAAGGATCTACCCTCACGGATCTCATCCTTGATGCGCTCATAGAAGACCACGAAGGAGTCTGCGGTTGTACCGATACCGATGATCAGACCAGCAATGCCCGCCAGATCAAGGGAGTAGCCGATCCAACGACCCAGCAGGATCAGAGATCCGTAGACCAGGACACCTGCTGCAACGAGGGTGAACAGGGAGACGAAGCCGAAGACCCGGTAGTAGGCGAAGACGAAGACCGCCACGAGTGCGATGCCCACGATGCCGGCGATGAGGCCAGCCTTCAGGGATGCTGCACCCAGTGATGGGGGAACCGTGGTGGTGGTGCCACCCCGCTCACCATTTTCACCGGCGAAGCTCAGTGGCAGTGCGCCATAACGAAGGTTGTTAGCCAGTTCCTGGGCTTCCTCCTGGGTGAAGTCACCGGTAATGGAGGTTGCACTGCCCACCGGGGTGGCGGACTGGATCACCGGTGCGGAGATGACCTCAGAGTCCAGGGTGATAGCAATCTGCTGCTGCAGGTAGGCATTGGTCAGGGCTGCCCAGGTGGCAGAACCCTGTTCACCGGAACCTGCTTTGAAGGCAAAGTTGATTTCCATCTGACCGGACTGGGAGTTGAAACCACCCGTGATCGGACGGTCGGTGTCAATCTCATTACCTGTCAGACGGGCACCGTCCTCCTCATCAGTCTCCCCTTCCAGCAGTGGAGCTGGATCCAGGATGTAGACACCACCGGTGGAACGATCACAGGCAACGAGTGGGAGGCGTGGATCATCGGTGCCGGCGATCGGATCCATCTCATCAGTGGTGCACTGCATCAGGGAGCTGGCGGCAATCTGGGTGGTGGGATCCACCGACTGACGGTCTGTGCGCAGCATCTCCGTGATCTCCTGACGACGCTCAGTGGCTTCGATGGAGTTCGCAGGTTCTGGCATCGACTCACTGCTCACGGTGGGGGCAGCTGCCGCCTCCTCCTCAGTGACCTCTTCCGCTGCGGGGTCCTCTTCAGCTGCTGCCTCCGCTGTAGGATCCTCGGACTGATCCACAGCCGTATTCATCTCCGCCAGTGCTGTATTAGCCTGCTCCTCAGAGATAACGCCATATTCAACCCAACGGTTGGCCATCTCCTCCAGGGTGGGCATCAACGTGGCCATATCGGGCATTCCCGCCTGACCAACCGGACGGAATAACAGTTGGGAGGTTTGGCCCAGTGCCTGGGCCTGAGCCGTGTCCTCACCTGGAACGGTGATCACCAGGGTGTTGCCGTCAGCAACAACACTGGCGCCGGACACACCCATGCCATTGACACGGTTCTCCAGAATCACACGTGCCTGGGACAACTGATCCTGTGTGGGCTCCTCACCCTGGGGAACCAGTGTGACACGGGTACCACCCTGCAGATCAATTCCCAGTTTCGGCGTCGCTGAGCGGTCACCTGTAAAAAATACGAGCGCGTAGATACCAAAGAGGATGAGCACAAATAACGCAATCGCGCGTTTCGGCCAAGCCTCCCAGGCACTGACGGCACTCTTTTTCTGCCGAGCCAAGTATGTCTCCTTAGTGAAATTGATCAATCAGTTTTCCATGCCATAACACCTGATCAGCCTGCTAAAGCAGGTGATACGTTCGGACGATCATGGAAAAACAGGTGCCGCTGAAGCATATGGCGGTGATCTGACATTGGTCAGTTCGACCACGACACGAAACATCGGGGTTGTTTATATCCCCCACCACGAAACCAAGAATACTTCCGTGATCAGGCACTTACCGTCGAATATGGTACGCCATCACAGCAACTTTGCCCTGGTTCGCCCCCGTGAAATTGGGCACGTCACCCGCCCAGGGAAACCTCAGGTGTTCTTAAGACACCAATACCCCTGGCATCGGGGGGTGATGCAGGGGCGTAATTAAAAACTAGCGGTTCTCCGGGTGTCCGTTGGACCTGTCCGGATCATCAGAATCTGGACGGTTCTCTGGGTGGAAATCAGAGTACTGATCATTCTCAGTGAGAAAGTTCCGATCAAAATCAGCAGAATCCAGAGAATCATCGGTGTCCATCACGGCATCAGCATGGGCTGCGTCCGTATCCACAACAACACGGACCACTGACATCTTCTCCCAGGTGGTGACAACACCTGGAGCAATCTCCAGGTCTACCAGGTCCCCGCTCAGAGATACGACATCCGCATGCAGACCCGCCGTGGTCACAACCCGGTCACCAGGCTGGAGGGCATCCTGCAGCTGCTGAATCTCAGCCATCTTTGCCCGCTGACGTTTATTCATCAGAATTGTCGGGAGTGCCAGCAGGACCAGGAGGACGAGAATAATAAGTATTTCCATAACTAGTGAGTGTGCCAGACACTACAGAGCTATAGCCAGCTGAAAAACGGATTTGTTGAATTTTCCACTATTTAGCTCACCCGCCTGATTCCAGGGCCCTTCATAGCGAAAAGCTAGGCACCTTCCTCAGGCCAGATGTCCACCTGTCATCAAACTGTCAGTAGTCTCCGATGGTTCCCTCAGGTGGCTCCATCCCGAGGTGACGCCAGGCAGCCGCAGTGGCGATTCGGCCACGTCCGGTCCGGGCAATCATTCCGGCACGGACCAGATAAGGTTCACAGACTTCCTCGACTGTTCCAGGCTCCTCACCCACCGCGATAGCCAGGGTGTTCACACCGACAGGTCCACCACCGTGGCCGCGGATCAGTGCACTGAGCACAGCCCGGTCCAGGCGATCCAAACCAATTTCATCCACATCAAAGACAATCAGAGCTGCGTTGGCTGCACCGAGGTTGATGTGCCCATCAGCATGAACTTCTGCAAAATCCCGCACGCGGCGCAGGAGGCGGTTGGCGATTCGTGGTGTGCCACGAGAGCGTGATGCGATCTCCACGGCAGCATCATCCTCGATGACAACCTCTAGAATCTTGGCTGTGCGCTTGACTACGCGAGTCAGGTCAGGCACATCGTAGAATTCCATCTGTGCTGTAAAGCCGAAACGGTCACGCAGTGGGCCGGTCAGCATGCCTGAACGGGTGGTGGCTCCCACCAGGGTAAAGGGTGGAATCTCCAATGGGATGGACGTGGCACCTGGCCCTTTACCCACGATGACATCGATGCGGAAGTCCTCCATGGCCATATAGAGCATTTCCTCTGCAGGGCGCGCGATGCGGTGGATCTCATCAATGAAGAGGACATCGCCTTCCATGAGGTTCGACAGCATGGCAGCCAGATCACCTGCACGCTCCAGCGCAGGTCCCGACGTCATGCGCAGGCTGGTCCCCAATTCCTGGGCCACGATCATCGCCATCGTGGTCTTACCCAGGCCCGGCGGGCCAGACAGAAGAACGTGGTCGGGGACCACTCCCCTCTTCTTGGCCCCAGTGAGCACGAGGCTCAGCTGATCCCGAACCTTTGGTTGACCGATGAATTCATCCAGGGACTTCGGACGAAGTGTCACCTCCGCCTCCGCATCCTCCGGCTGCACATTGACATCAACGCTTGCATCCGGACTGCGTCCGGGATTGCCTGTACGACGCGGAGGTATACCTCCGGGGATTTCAAATTCCGTGCGTTCCACATCATTCATGACATGTCACCCCGCTTCCCTATTTTCCACTCAGTTTAGCCAGCGCAGCCCGAAGAGCTGCTGAGGTATCCAACTCTGGATCGGCGGTGAGTACAGCAGCCACTGCATCATCAGCCTGCTTCTCGGTGAAGCCAAGTCCGGTCAATGCCTGGGTGACCTGGTCAATGACCACCACCGGCGCCACGCCCTGTACCAGTGAGGATTCCTCACGGGCGTCTACCACACCGGCGGTGAAGGCCCCAACCTTGTCTTTCAGTTCAACGATGAGCCTTTCCGCCATGCGCTTACCCACTCCCGGGACACGTTGCAGGGTCTTGGAGTCTCCACCGGCAATCGCCTGGGAGATCTCAATCGGTGTGAGTACCGACTCACATGCCAGAGCCAGGCGCGGCCCCAGTCCCGTCACGGTCTGAAGGAGGGCAAACATCTCCCTGGTCTGATCATCGATGAAGCCATAAAGCTTCATGGCATCCTCACGGACAACCATGGTGGTCAGAATCAGAGTCTCCTCACCCCGTTGAAGCTGCGAGAGAGTATTTGGCGTGGTGGTCACCTCATAACCGACTCCCTGGCATTCAATGACAGCAGATCCCAGACCAATGCTGATGACAGTTCCACGAAGTGAGGCGATCATGTTTAAGACTCTCCTGAATCAAAAAGGGAAGAAAGGATACGTTTCCACCTGTGAGGGTGGAACAACTATTAAGTTCATAGCGGATGCAACAGACGGGAATATTCACCGAGAGGTAGCTTGCCCGATGAGATTCAAGGTGGATCTATCCGGCTGGGATGAGCTGCCTTGGCAGATTCAATGTGGGCGGCGCGCTCCCGGTCAACAATGTTGGTGGTGCCAGAACCAGAGGATTCCGTGGATTGATCAGCGGTGTTTTTTGCATTGAGTGTGGCCTTGGCCTTACCGAGTTTGCCCTGATACTGACGACGACGGTGCTCCAGATCAGCAGCAGTCATCTTGGTGCGCATCAACAGGGGTGCACGCCAGCAGTGACAGACAGCCAATGCCAGGGCATCAGCAGCATCCGCTGGCTTCGGCGCCTCTGCCAGGCCGAGAATTCTGGTGATCATCACCGTCATCTGCTTCTTGTCAGCGCGACCATTGCCGGAGACGGCCTTCTTCACCTCACTGGGTGTGTACATGTGGACCGGCAGGCCACGTTCCGCAGCAGCCAGAATCAGGACGCCGACGGCATGGGCGGTATTCATCACGGTAGAGACATTGCCACGCTCAAATATCCGCTCAATGGCGACGACATCAGGGGTGTACTCATCCATCCACTCGCCCACTGCCCGGCTCAGCCGGAGGAGGCGTTCAGCAAGTTCTGCATCTGAGGGGGTTCTGACCACGCCGACCGAAACCGGGTAGACGGTTCTGCCATGACCGGCTTGAACCACAGATAAACCACATCGGGTCAGGCCGGGGTCAATGCCCATCACCCTCAAACCCTCATGGTTCATCTGATCCCTCATTCATCCATTTGCCCGGTGCGGCACAACGATGCTGTCAGCTTCTTCTGCCGAGTCATGGTGATGCCCCCACCGGATTCAACGTTGGCAACTACCCATATTTTTAGCACACAATAGCGATAACCCCGCCATTCACCGGCGTGGTTTGCACGGGGTGGGAGGCGGGGTGTGTGTCCACCATCGTCATGGGGATGGTGTCCGCTGTGGTGCTTAACCGGTACTAGTCGTTTTCGAGCTCAGCGATGACCTCGTCGGAGAGGTCGACGTTGGTGTAGACATTCTGAACGTCGTCAGATTCTTCGAGGGCATCAACTAGGCGGAAGATCTGGCGGGCGCCGTCAGCATCAAGGGGGACTTCAACGGATGCTCGGAAGTCAGAATCAGAGTCCTCGACTTCGATGTCAGCTGCTGCCAGTGCTTCGCGGACTGCTTCCAGGTCAGTTGGTTCACAGGTGATTTCAAAGAGTTCGCCGAGGTCGTGGACTTCTTCAGCGCCTGCGTCCAGGACAGCCATGAGAACATCGTCTTCGGTGAGTTCGCCCTTCTGGACATGGACAACGCCGGTGCGGGTGAACATATAAGAGACGGAACCGGATTCGCCCAGGTTGCCGCCGTTCTTGGACATTGCGGTGCGTACTTCGGTGGCTGCACGGTTGCGGTTGTCGGTGAGGCATTCGATCAGGATGGCAACGCCGTTGGGTCCGTAGCCTTCATACATGATGGGTACCCAGTCTGCACCACCGGCTTCTTCGCCTGATCCGCGCTTGCGGGCGCGTTCGATGTTGTCGTTGGGTACTGAGGCCTTCTTAGCCTTTTTGATCATGTCATCGAGGGTCGGGTTGGCGGAAGGATCTCCGCCACCCATGCGGGCTGCAACTTCGATGCTCTTGACCATCTTGGCGAACTCCTTGCCACGCTTGGCATCGTTCGCGGCCTTCTTATGCTTGGTAGTCGCCCATTTGGAGTGGCCAGCCATATGCATCCCTTTCGTCGTGAGTGCCCCAGCATCCACCAGGAAAACCCTGGATTCCGCGGATTGGTCGGCCCTGACTCAAAACCCCGGTTTCACGGGGGAGCAGGCGAGATATCTGTCAGCGGCGCGAGAGCCGGTCGGCTTCGCTGGACGTGGAGTCGGTAGGTGGAACCACTCTGATTATACGCATTGGTCAAGTGAAAAGACCGCTACCCCACCCATATACCTATCGGAGTACCGGATTGTGGCCAGGCCAGGTGAGTGAGGGAGCCAGTAGGAGAATGTTCTTCTACGCTTCTTTGTCCCCAAGGTTTTTCTTTGGCACAGAGGGGGCACCTTCACGCAGATTTCTGGTCAGGCCTTCCTGGTTGACAATCGCCACGAGGTCCCCTTGACGGTTGAAGATCCTGCCATGCGTCAATGCACGGCCTCCGGAGGCCGAAGGGGAACGCTGGTCGTAGAGAAGCCATTCATCGGCACGGAAAGGTCGGAGGAACCACATGGCGTGATCAAGGGATGCCATCTGGACTCTTGCTTCCGGGTGCGGGGCAAGCGCGCTGGGTAGCAGGGTCATATCTGACATATAGGCCAGGGTGCAGATGTGGAAGGTCGGATCATCTGGGAGCTTGGCCTTGGAGCGAAACCACACTGCCTGTTCTGTGGCCGTGTGAGGATTCTTCTCATAGGCCGATTGCGGGACAATCCTGATGTCCCAGTCCGCCCATTCCCCCAGTAAAGCCCTGGAGCCATGTGGAAGGTTGCTTGTGGCATTGTCGAATTCTTCTGGTCCGGGGATATCGCGCATCACGTCGGCATGTTCAATGCCTTCATCATCGCGACGGTGGAAGCTGGCCTGCATGCTGAAGATGACTTCACCGTCCTGCATCGCCTTGACAATTCTGGAGCAGAAGCTGCGACCATCACGGATCCGGTCGACGAGGAAGATCGTGGGGCGATCAGATTTTCCACCTTTGAGGAAGTAGCCGTGTAACGAGTGCACACCGAATTCATCGTCGACCGTTCGTGTAGCCGAGACGAGTGCCTGTGCGGCTACCTGTCCCCCGAAGGTTCGGGCAAGTTCTGACTTAACCACCGGGCCGCGATAGATATCCCGGTCGATTTCCTCGAGTCCGAGGATGTATTCGATTGACTCGATCATCGACTTCTCCTTGTTGTCATATCTCTTTACTGCTGGTGAGGTTCCTCACAAACCCTAGTACGTCAGGATACTCCGGTGGGACATAAGGCCAGTGGGTCAGTTATGGTTGCAGCCATGACGCCAAAAAATCTGCATCGCGCCGCAGCCCTGCTGGAAATGGTCACCTGGACTGTGCTGATCGTGGGCATGATCCTGAAATACAGTGGAATCACTGAAGCTGTTGTTCCGATCGCCGGTGCTGTTCATGGATTTGGCTTCCTCTGCTTTGCTGCCATCACCATCACCGTGTGGGTGAACAACCGTTGGACCTTCGCCCAGGGTGTCGCCGGCCTGGTGGTCTCCATCATCCCGTGGGCCGCCCTGCCCTTCACCCTGTGGGCGGATAAGAAGGGCATCCTCGACGAAGGATGGCGCTTCACCACCGCTGAGGAAGAACCAAAGACCTTCGCTGACAAGATCCTTGCGCAGCTGGTCCGCCACCCACTGCGTTCGATCCTCATCATCGTGGTGATCATCGTGATCATCTATGTCATCCTGCTGACTGTCGGTCAGCCCTATGACCCCGATGCTCTGGTGGAGTCGGTGAACTAAGTCCGTGATGATATGAAAAATGCCCTGCAGGAATCCTGCAGGGCATTTTTAGGCTTTTAGCTTCTACCAGCCGCGTTCAGAAAGGCGGTGGGCAACCGGGAGGTCATCGACATTGATGCCCACCATGGCTTCACCCAGTCCACGGGAGACACGGGCGATGGCATCGGGGTCGTTGAAGTTCTGGGTGGCTTCCACGATGGCACGGGCACGCTGCTCCGGGTTTCCGGATTTGAAGATACCTGAGCCGACGAACACGCCATCAGCACCGAGCTGCATCATCATTGCGGCGTCCGCCGGGGTGGCGATGCCCCCTGCGGTGAACAGCACGACGGGGAGTGTGCCGGTTCGGGCAACCTCACAGACCAGGTCATAAGGTGCCTGGAGTTCCTTGGCAGCAACGTAGAGTTCATCCTCAGCCATGGACTTCAGACGGTTGATCTCCCCACGGATGGTGCGCATGTGGGTGACCGCATTGGAGACATCACCGGTACCTGCCTCCCCTTTGGAGCGGATCATCGCAGCCCCCTCATTGATCCGGCGGAGAGCCTCGCCCAAGTTGGTTGCCCCACAGACAAAAGGAACATTGAAGTCCAGCTTGTCAATGTGGTGTGTGTAGTCAGCCGGGGTGAGGACCTCAGATTCATCGATGAAGTCAACGCCCAGGGACTGGAGTACCTGGGCCTCGACGAAGTGTCCGATGCGGGCCTTCGCCATGACCGGGATGCTGACAGCGTCGATGATGCTGTCGATCATGTCCGGGTCCGACATGCGTGAGACCCCACCCTGGGCGCGGATATCAGCGGGGACGCGCTCCAGTGCCATGACGGCGGAGGCACCGGATCCTTCTGCGATGCGGGCCTGTTCGGCGGTGACGACATCCATGATGACACCACCCTTGAGATGGTCGGCCAGGCCGGTCTTGATGCGGGGGTTGGTGAGGATTGTTGGTGCTGACACGACGGTGTGAAGCCTCCTGAGATTGCAATAAATTTTCTTAGAACTAAAAACTCAACATTAAACAATGTTCAACAAGAACGGTAAAGAGACGCTAATTACATTCACTGCACCCACAGCAGTGGTTATTCCACGATGTCGGTATCCACCAGTTCAAAGTACTCCGGCAACGGTGCCCTACCCCCCAGGCGCAGTGTCCGGATGGAGGCCCGGGTACGGAGATCACGGGTGTCGGTCACCGCCTCATTGTAGAAACGGTGGGCCAGTTCAACCCGTGCTGCAGCATCCACCAATGCTTCCGGCACCGGTGGCTGTTGGCTGAGAATCATCTCGGAAATCCGCCGTTCTGCACGGGACCGGTCTGCAAACCGGGAGTAGATCAACGGGATGGATTCCGCATGACGGGCGGCTTCCGTGGCTCCTGGAATGAGAGCCCCCACCAGGGCTGCCCGTCGATCCAGCGCCGCCTGGAGAGCCTGCCGGGAAGAGTCGGTGCGAATGTGCAGCCGGTTGAGCCGCTGCGCAGTGCTGTAGGCCCACAACACGATGGCGGTGATCACCACCGCCACAGCTATCAGGACAATGGTGCTCACTTCAGCGTCACCTTGGACCCCATGGCCACGGTTTCATAGACCACCATGATGCGTGCTGCCACAGTCGACCAGTCATAGTGGCGCGCACGCCGTCTGCCCGCCTCGATGAGTGCGTTGCGGGTGGTCGGGGCGTCGATAAGCGTGCGGAGTTTTTCCTCAAGGTCCCGGTCCGAACCGGTTGTGAACAATAAGCCGGCAGGTGAACTGGATTCCCAGTCCACAACTAAGGAAAATGCCTCCAGGTCGCTGGCCAGCACAGCACAGCCCGCTGCCATCGCCTCGACGAGAACGATACCGAAACTCTCACCACCGGTATTCGGTGCGACGTAGATATCTGCACGCCTCAGAATCTCAGCCTTCTCCACATCACTGACGCGACCGACAAAGTTGATTCCTGGGATCTCACGCTTGGCACCGCCGCCGATGACCGTGCAGATCACCTCACGGTCCAGTCGTGCCAAGGCACGCAGCAGAATATCCAGCCCTTTGCGGGACTCGTCGATCCTGCCGAGGAAGACAATCTCCACCGGCCCATCCCCCGCCACAGCTGCCTGATGTTCCCGGGCAAACATCTCAGTATCCACCCCATTGGGAATGAGTACGGGATCTCCACCCAGCTGTTCCACCTGCCACCGCCTCGCCATTTCGGAGACGGCAATGCCTGCGCGGATCTTCTCCAACTGTGGTTTCAGAACCGGCAGCGCGGCATGCAGGATCCTCGAACCGGAGCTGGAGGCATGATAGGTGGCCACAATCGGGCCATGCGCCAGGAACAGTGATGCCATGGAAAAGCTGGGTGAATTGGGTTCGTGGATGTGGAGGATATCAAAATTCCCCTCACGGATGAAGGCCCTCACCTTACTGAACATCCGGGGACCAAAGCTGACACGCGCCACCGAACCGTTATAGGGAATGGGGAAACTCCGTCCACCACGCACTACAAAATCAGGGACTTCGGTATCCTGACTGCAGGGCCCCAGTACTTGGACGTGATGGCCCTGCGCAATGAAGGCTCGCGCCAGGTCAAGAATGTGGGCTTGAACCCCGCCTGGTTCATCGAAGGAGTACGGGCAGACAATACCAATGCGCACAGCCTAGTCCTCCTCCTCAACAGAATTATCCAATGTGTCAGCTGACCATGAGTTCGGTCCTCGGTCCTGATCCAGATCACTGAACCACAGGGGCTGCAGCATGTGCCAATCCTCAGGATGCGCCGCGATATTGGCGGCAAAGAGATCTGCCAGGCGCTGGACCGTGGTGGGAAGATCATCCACATCCACCTCATCAGAGACACTGAATCCCCACCCCGTGTCACCATCAAACCAAGAATGGGCCACGTGCAGTGCTGCACCGGTTTCCATGGCCAACAGTGCCGGCCCGGCCGGCATCGAGGTCTGCTCCCCGAAAAACATGGTGGGCACACCGGATTTGCGCAAATCACGCTCACCCATCAGGCACACCACTCCACCAGCTTCCAGTACTTCTTTCAGCTGTGCAAAAGGTGGGGTCTGTCCACCTGTCAGGGCCAGAACATCGAATCCCAGCGATTGACGGAAATCCACAAACGCGTTGAACAGTGCTTCAGGTTTGACCCGTTCCGCCACCGTGGTGAATTGACCATGGTGTCCGACGAGGAAAGTGCCTGCCATATCCCAGTTGCCGGTGTGTGGAAGGGTGAGGATAACCCCCCGCCCACTCTGTAGTGCTGCATCCAGTTGATCCATGCCCACCATGCCTGCGACCAGACGGTCATGGAGGTCAGCATCTCCGGTCATGGAGGGAAGACGAAAGGCCTCCAACCAGTACCGCGCATAGCTGCGCACAGATGCACAGATCAGCTCGTCGGTGACGTTCTCAGCACCCACCACGCGGGCAAGGTTGGCACGCAACTGTGGCATACCCTTACCATTTTTGCTGGCCAGATCCGCACCGAGGTTGAATAATCTCCGTGCCACCGGCAAGGGTAGGAGACGAACCATTCGCCATCCAGCCACATAGCCCAGTGCTACGAGGTTTTCCCCACGGTTCTCAGGATGTTTCAGACCATGGAACAACTCCCTGATCGTCATGTCAAACCTTTCCTTAGACAGTCGGCAAGGGAGCTCTTCCCCTTTAGAAGTCAGAAGGCAGATTACTGCTGTCCTTCCGGCGTGACATCGCTGTACTGTGTCTGCGCGCCCTTGGGTGCCTTGATCCGATCATTGGCATAAGGGGACTTGCCAGCCATGATCAGTCGCTGCAACACGGTGAATATGCTTCCGACAGCAAGAACCCACAGGGCTATATCGATGGCATAAGGGACACCGAATCCGGTCAGCCCCAAACCAACCAGGCTGATGATGAGACGCTCAGGACGTTCAATCAATCCGCCATCCATCGTGAAACCTGAGGCTTCTCCCCTGGCCTTCACATAGGAGATGATCTGTGAGGAGGCCAGACAGATCAGTGATGCTGCCACCAGTGACTGCGGTGCATCATAGGAGTACACCAGCCACCAAGTGATCGCCGCGAACAGAGCACCATCAGTGATGCGGTCACAGCTGGCATCCAATGTTGCACCGAACTTGGTTCCACCGCCTTGCATCCGGGCGACAGTGCCGTCAATCATGTCAAAGGCGGCAAATAACCCGGTGAGAATGGCCGCCCACACCAGATGTCCGGTGGGGATGAGGATCAATGCGATCAACACGGTCAGCGTCGCGCTGACCAGGGTCAGCTGATTCGGACTGACCCCCAGGCGGATCATCAGTCGAGCTACCGGCTCCACCACCACCTGTGCGGGTTTGCGACCATGAACACCAAGCATCAGCAAGCCTCCGGATTATCAGCAGCACCCATGACCACTGTGGTCACGGCCGATGTCAGACTGGGGTCAGTGACGCCCGGGGCACCATCAAGCTCGCCCCAGGCACTGGCCAGCAGTGCCCGTGTCTGGCGCAGGGTCTGCGGTAGCACCTTGGTCCCATCGATCACAGTCATGAAATTGGCATCACCTGACCACCTTGGAACAATGTGGACATGCAGATGATCACCCACGGAACCGCCTGAGGCCTTACCCAGGTTCAGTCCCACGTTGACGGCATGGGGATTCGAGACTGTTTTCACAGCCTTGATCGCCGTCTGGGTGAACAACATGAGCTCAGCAGATTCCTCCGCGGTGAGATCTTCCAGGTTGCGCTCTTTGCGGAAGGGCACCACCATCATGTGCCCGGCGTTGTAGGGGTACAGGTTCAGTACGCAGTACACCGTCTCGCCCCGGGCCACGATCAGACCGTCTTCATCAGACATCTTCGGAACTTCCAGGAAGGGATCCCGTTTCACCGCATCAGCTTCCCCCTGTGCAGCATCGCTGCTGCGCGGATGGGTCTTGATGTAGTTCATTCGGTAGGGAGCCCAGATACGTTCCAGACGATCCGGGACACCCACACCCTGGTCAAGATAAACCTGGTTTTCAGTCTCCCGACCAGTCTCCAGGTTGGTCTCCCGGTTTATATCCGAGTGCTCCTCCCCCGGGGTATGCGGCTCACCTGCGGGCAGCAATGGTTTCCTCACTCGGCTGAGCGTTGTTACGCTCAGTGATCCAGGTAGAGATCAAGGCCACAGCCTCATCGACCGGTACACCATTGACCTGAGTGCCGTCGAGGAAGCGGAAGCTGACTGCTCCTGCCTCCACATCGCGGGCACCGGCCAGCAGCATGAAAGGTACCTTGCCGGTGGTGTGGTTACGGATCTTCTTCTGCATACGGTCATCTGAGGTGTCCACGGTGGCGCGGATACCCCTTTCACGCAGCTGCGCGGTGATGGCCTCCAGGTGTGGGATGCAGTCATCAGCAACTGGGATGCCCATGACCTGCTGTGGTGCCAACCATGCTGGGAAGGCACCGGCGTAGTGCTCGAGCAGAACACCGAAGAAGCGTTCGATGGAACCAAAGAGTGCGCGGTGGATCATGATCGGCTGCTGTTTGGAACCATCCGAAGAGGTGTACTCCAGGTTGAAGCGCTCTGGCATGTTGAAGTCCAGCTGGACTGTGGACATCTGCCAGGTACGGCCGATGGCGTCCTTGGCCTGCACGGAGATCTTAGGGCCGTAGAAGGCGGCACCTTCTGGGTCCGGAACCAGGTCCAGGCCGGAGTTGGTGGCCACGCGCTGGAGGATCTCGGTGGAGCGCTCCCAGATCTCATCGGAGCCCACGAACTTCTTCGGGTCCTTGGTGGAAAGTTCCAGGTAGAAATCATCCAGGCCGTAGTCCTTCAGCAGGGAGATGATGAAGTCCAAAACGGTGGTCAGCTCTGATTCCAACTGATCCTCGGTGCAGTAAATATGGGCATCATCCTGGGTGAAACCACGGGCACGGGTGAGTCCGTGGACCACACCGGACTTCTCATAGCGGTAGACGGTACCGAACTCGAATAAACGCAGTGGGAGTTCACGGTAGGAACGTCCACGGGAGTCGAAGATCAGGTTGTGCATCGGGCAGTTCATCGGCTTGAGGTAGTAATCCTGACCAGGCTTGGTCTCATTACCCTCAGCGTCATATTCTGCATCCAGCTGCAGTGGTGGGAACATGCCGTCCTTGTAGAAACCCAGGTGCCCGGACTTCTCGAAGAGATCGCCCTTGGTCACGTGTGGGGAGCTGACGAAGGAGTAGCCAGCGGCAATGTGGCGACGGCGAGAGTGCTCCTCCATCTCCATGCGGATGGTGGCACCGTTGGGGTGGAATACCGGCAGACCGGAACCGATCTCATCTGGGAAGGAGAACAGGTCCAGTTCGTTACCCAGGCGGCGGTGGTCGCGCTTTTCCGCCTCAGCCAGCATGGTCTGGTACTCGTCCAGCTTCTCCTTGGATTCCCAGGCGGTGCCGTAGATACGCTGCAGGCCGGCGTTGTCCTGATCCCCTCGCCAGTAGGCGGCAGAGGAACGGGTCAGTGCGAAGGCCGGGATGTAACGGGTGGTGGGGATATGCGGTCCACGGCACAGATCCGACCACTCCACCTCGTTGGTGCGTGGGTTGACGTTGTCATAAGCAGTCAGTTCACCGGCACCGACCTCGGTGGCCTCATCAGAGTTCGGGTCAACATTACCCTTGTCCTGGATGAGTTCCAGCTTGTAGGGCTCGTTGGCCAGTTCTGCTGCGGCAGCCTCAGTGGACTCATAGACGCGGCGTTCAAACTTCTGGCCGGTCTTGATGATCTTCTTCATCCGCTTCTCAATGGCCTTGAGGTTCTCCGGGGTGAAGGGCTCTGCAACATCGAAGTCATAGTAGAAGCCGTTGTCGATGGCCGGTCCGATTCCCAGCTTGGTGCCCGGGAACTCAGCCTGGACGGCCTGTGCCAACACGTGAGCGCACGAGTGGCGGATGACAGCTCGACCATCCTCGCTGTTGGCAGGTACTGCTGTGAACGTTGCAGTCTCCTCCGGCACATGGGACAGGTCTTTCAGCTGTCCTTCGGCATCTTTTGCACAGACAATGGCGTCATCGCCCTTGTTGGGCAGTTCGAGCTCCCGCATGGCCTGGCCGATGGCGGTGCCTGCTGGTACTTCGAATTCCACGAAGTTGTGGGGTTCAACGGAGGTGTTCACGGAAATTGCGCTCCTTCGTGCGCTCATGTGAACCAGCGGCATACCTGGCCGCCGGTTCACTAATATCAAGGTGCGCAGTTGACCACTGGTGATGTTCCACATCTTCAGGTCTCACGCCGGTATGTCCGCCCTGCGTCCTGTTCACAGAATGCAGGGAAGCGGACCTATGGCGTTTGAGAGACCAAGGTAGTCAACTGTCGTGGAACATCCTACCGTGTGTGCCTATGCCTGAAGCAGTCCGGCACCCCAGAATGTATCTCGGTCGGGATCCCCAGGATCAGTGCCGGGTGGTATGAAGAACACAGCAGAACCGATATGGGTGATCCACTGGTTGAGGCGGTCGCCTTCATCCAGTCGTTTCTGGATCGGGGTGAACTGTAGATCAGGGTTCTTCTGGAAACAGATGAACACCATTCCGGAGTTGGACAGCTCCTCGGAAGTGGGGTCAGGCTCCAGGTCATAGGCGTAGACACGTCTGAGGATCACCTGTTCCGGGTGGCCTTCTGCCGGCTTGGAGCGTGCCATGTGGCTGACCGGGTCAATGACGGGGAGTCCGTAGCTGTCTGTTGCGGAATAATCCGGTTCATCGAATTCATCCGTGCCGGTCAGTGGTGCACCGGTGTCTAGCGTGCGGCCCACTGAGACCTCACGTGAGGTACGATCCAGAATCTCCCAGGTGTCCAGATTCATGGCGATGCGGCGCACCACCATGGCGGTCCCCTGCTGTGCCCACACAGGTCCTTCATCAATCCAGGCTGCCTCCTGGATTTCCTCCTCGGTTCGCGGGTTGACGGTGCCGTCCTTCTGCCCGAAGAGGTTCCGCGGGGTAGCGTCCTTCTCCCGTGCGCCGTTGGCATTGAGGAAACCGCTCTGGAACCAGCGGGTGCTCACATAGTCCACACCTGCGCGGATCATGTGGCGGGTGGCATGGCTGAGCGTCATCGGATCGTCAGAACATACCTGGAGCACCAGGTCCGCCTCACCCCAGCGGTCATCCAGCTGGTCCCTGTCGAAAGCAGGGATCGGGTGCAACCATTCGGGGCGCTGATCAACAATGCCGGCGATATCAAATAGTCGGGAGCCAAACCCACAGGTGATGGTGAGATTTGAGGGGCTCACCGCCATCTCCGGTTCCAGGCTGCCCAGTGGAGTCTGTCCATGACACAGCGCGCGTGCGTCCTCAGTCCAGAGGCGCATCAGGCGGATGATGCCGTCACGGTCCACGCCGGGGCGCACGGTGAAGGCGACCAGATTCAGGCTCGCCTGCTGTGGCGTGGCAATTCCAGCCTGATGCACCCCGTCAAAGGCCACCGTCTGGGTGGCCAGGTTGGAAGCAGCGCTTATCGACGCCTTCCCCTCACCGTTGTCAGCCTCCGCACCGGGTGCGCAGGCCATCAGGGCCGAACCGCCGGCAATGACGCCGGCCCCGGCCAGGAACCCCCTACGGGTAACCATGAACATCCTTCCCCTTAGTTGAAGAACCGTTAGTGAGCTGAGTGGTCGACTCCGTCATGGCCCATCAGCTCTCCCTCTTCCCCATAGCTCTCATCACCGGCGGCAATGGTACGAACCGGAATCGGCTCCAGGTCAACCTCGGTGCCATTATCCAGCTCCAGGGTGATCTCCACGGTGTCGCCAGCCTCAATAGGTGCAGACAGACCCATCAACATGAAGTGGTCCCCGCCTGGGGCCAGTTCATGACTGTCACCGGCACCGATGGCAAAGCCACCTTCCTTCTCCTGCATGACCCCGTCTACGACTTCGTGGATCTCATAGCTCTCTGCCTCCACGGAGGCCGTGAATCCGGTAATGGTGATGTCATCCTCGGAGTTGTTGAGGATGCTGCCGAATACGGAGGTCATCGGGTTGCCCTCGACGGTGGCACGCACCACGGCATCAGAGATGCTCAGGAGGGAATCAGCATCGGAATCCGCAGTGGCTGAACCCGTTGCTGAACCGGCGGTGGCACTTGCTGTTGCGGAGGTGACCGCATCCTCCGTGTTATCCGCCGGGGAGTTGTTTTCATTGGCCGGGGAACATGCGGCAAGTGCAAGTGCACCCACCAGCAGCATGCTACCTGCAAAAGAATTCTTGATGGTGAGTTTCATGGCGTTTTACTCCTAGTTAGAATTACGGTTCTTGGCGATCATCATGACGATCGCTCCGGCAATGACCAGCACACCTACGCCACCCAGGATCCAGTTCCATGGCGCTGCAATACCTGAGTTCTCAGATGTCTCATCAGCAGTGGTGTCAACGTCTTCGGCTGGTGCTGCAGATTCAGCAGGTTCTGCGGTTTCTTCCTGAGCTGTCTCCCCTTCACCACCGGCGACCTCAAAGCTGACTGAGCCCTTGGTAGCATGTCCATCTGATGAGGTGATCTGGAATCCCACGGTGTAGTTGCCCGGGGCACGCTCCACGTCCTGCGGCACATCAAAGCTTAAGACCCGTTCGTCGATCTCCGGCTCACCGGAGTAGAGGATGTCTCCTGAGTCCGCATTGCTCAGGGCCACGGTGTTGAAGAGTTCCTGCGGGATTCCGGAGAACTCAAGTTCAATGGTTTCAGGGAACTCCTCGACCACTGCCCCATTTTCTGGGGTTGAGGTGAGCACGACATCATGAGCGGATGCCGTCGGGGACAGAGCAAAGGGCATGGCACCAAGCATTCCAACCATAGCTACCGCTGCGACCTTCCGGAAGTGGGTTCCGTTCCAGCCGCCTGCTCGCTGAATCATGCCTGTTGTTGTCTGTGCCATGGAATCCTCTCAGTTGTCTGATGCCACGCTTGACGGTTCCTCCCATCAGCATGGAGCGCTGATAAAAGTCCGATAATCGTGCTGGAAACCTGATTTAATTTCAGGTTCGGGAGAGTTGTCGAAAACCAGTCCCGATTAGTTCCAGCACTTCAACCTCAAAGCCGTGAATTCTGGAAATTAACCAAAGCCTAACCAGTTCAGAGCCCCAAAATGAAACTTTGTGATCTGCACTACTAAACAGTTAGCAAAGCTGATCAAGGCCTCATAGCCCTTCTCCGCGGCGCTCAGCCCCCACCAGCCACGCGTCTTGGAAAACAACTAAGGCCGTCATGCTAGAGAAAGCATGACGGCCTTAATATCATTGAGCGGATGACGAGACTCGAACTCGCGACCCTCACCTTGGCAAGGTGATGCGCTACCAACTGCGCTACATCCGCATGAACCTAGTTTTAAGAGTTAGTTCAAACTCTTGTGCGCGATACTGGGATTGAACCAGTGACCTCTTCCGTGTCAGGGAAGCGCTCTCCCGCTGAGCTAAACGCGCGGGTTCATTTCATGCCGATTGGCCCGGTGAAATGAGAGCGGATGACGAGACTCGAACTCGCGACCCTCACCTTGGCAAGGTGATGCGCTACCAACTGCGCTACATCCGCATGAACCTAGTTTTAAGAGTTAGTTCAAACTCTTGTGCGCGATACTGGGATTGAACCAGTGACCTCTTCCGTGTCAGGGAAGCGCTCTCCCGCTGAGCTAAACGCGCTTTACTACGAGGTGGAAACGGGAATCGAACCCGTGTGCACGGTTTTGCAGACCGTTGCCTCACCACTCGGCCATTCCACCGTGGCGGTAATTCCCGCCTCAGGTACGAATAAACGTACCAGAGCGGATGACGAGACTCGAACTCGCGACCCTCACCTTGGCAAGGTGATGCGCTACCAACTGCGCTACATCCGCATTCACTGCACTGAACTCAATCTGTATTGATTGCTCTCTGTGCTGCGAGAACCAACTTTAGCCCGAACTGCTCGAACAACACAAATCCGCAGCTAGATAACTAAATCAATCCTAATTCCCAGGACAAATAAGAACATCAGGTGAATTACAGCGACGTAGTTCTGCAGCACATAGCCCTAAAGCACCGGATTGAACATTGTTTAATCCCAAATAGAAGAAATTCGATAGAGGGAAGTCGCCATCTCTCGCCTCTGCCAGGAATTTGATCATAGAGTCTGACATAGACCCCCAGCTTTCCAACCCCCACCATCTCAGCCCATCTCCCCCTCTCCACATGCGAGACAACACCCGGCCACCCCAGTCCCCTCCGTGGTTAAGAACCACACTCGCGGTAAAAATCTCTTCTTTATATAGAGAGAAAATTTCTATCACCCTGGGGCACCGCTCAAACACCGGAAATTAGGAAGTTTCAATAACATCGTGTTAACTTCAAATTGCACCAATGAGATTCACTCATTCGTTGCGGTCCTATGGCTCAGTGGAAGAGCGTTCCGTTCACACCGGAAAGGTCGCTGGTTCGAACCCAGCTAGGACCACATTCACCCCGATCATCTTAAAAGATGATCGGGGTTTTCTCATGCCCATGAGGTGGCTCGCAAACGCACCCGCCACCAAACCGATGATGGACGCTCCCACGATCTACACAGTTTTCATAGTTCTGGCCACGCTCACCACATCCCGGAGAATAAAACAGTATCCGGAAGATTGGCATAGGCAACCTCAAGGTCATATTCGGGGATGCCCAATGCGATGAGGACATTCCAGATGAGCAGGGTGCCGACCGCGTATGAGGTGTAAATAAAGTCCATTCCTGAACACTAACTAAATAATCCCTGGCCGGGGACTTAATTCATTATTTTTCCCCCCGGACGTGTCTAATATCAGGGTTACTCCCGCTCCCCCACACTCCACGATGGCCCCGCACCTAAACCCACAGCTAAACTCACCCTCATGGGTGATATCACGGAGCAGCTCATCGGCCCGGTCCTTCCTGTGGGGGAACCGGAACTACGTACGGTGCTGGTCACCACCATTGCCGGATCAACATCCACCGGTGGAACCTCGGGTCATCTGGGTAATGACACAGATACTGCACTGTTGCTGGGCCTGCGCGAGTGGGCTGATGTGGTGCTGGTCGGTTCTGCAACCGTGAAGGCAGAAGACTATGGCGGTGTGCTGATCAATGACTCCGGGCAACACGACCGACGTGTGCGCGGGCAGCAGCCTGTTCCTCCGATCGCTGTGATGTCTTCATCACTGAACTTTGACACCACCACGCGTTTCTTCACTGAGGCCCCCACCGCACCGATCATCATCACGAACAACACTGACCACACCAGGCTCGCTGCACTGAAGGCCACCGGGGCACACCTGATCCACGTCGACGGCATGGGGGTCCAAGTGGTCGTCGACAAGCTTCGTGCAGGGGGTTATGCCCGCATCAGCTGCGAGGGCGGCGCATCGGTCTACGCCCAGGTTGTTGATGCCGGACTGGTTGACGTGTGGCATCACACCCTGGACCCGTCATTGTCTGGCACCGTGGAGAAACCCGTTGTACGTGGCGGCAGCCCCAAACGTGTGCCCATGCGGCTGGAACATTCTCACCTGGATACAGACAGCACCCTCTTTCTGCGGTACCGGCGCAGCTAGGGATGCGGGAATGGGGTGTTGGACTGCACTCCTGCCCACCCCATTCGATAGATTGGAACAGTGAGTTCCCCAGCTAATCCGCACCTCGACGATGCAAACTTGTCGACGACCACCCCAGCCTTCCCGGACGCCCCCACACCGCGGCCGCGCCGGAGCCAGTGGGACAGAATCGGCAACGCCGTAGGATGGCCGCTCGCCATCATCTTGATGGCACACCGCTTCTTCATCCTGGCCATCAATGGTTCCGTCACCGATGACTTCACCACGGTGTACAGCGCACTGCGCCGTTTCATCGAGGGCACACCCGTTTATAACGAGATCTACCACCATGTGGATCCCCATTACCTGTACAACCCCGGTGCCACTCTCCTATTGGCTCCGCTCGGCTATATCACGGACTTCACGCTCGCCCGGCTGGCCTTCATCGCGGTCAACCTGGTCGCCATTGTCATCGCACTGGGCATCATGACCCGCATGGTCGGGTTCGCCCTGCGCAGCATGGTGTGGCCGCTGTCCATCGCGCTAGCAATGCTCACTGAAACTGTCCAGAACACACTGATCTTCTCCAATATCAACGGCATTCTGCTGTTGATGATGGTGTTGTTCCTCTGGTGCGTCATCCATGAGAAATCCTGGATCGGTGGACTCATCATCGGCCTGGCCATCCTGGTTAAGCCGATGTTTCTGCCGCTGCTCTTCCTGCCCCTGGTGAAGAAGCAGTGGGGCGCCCTGATCATCGGTGTGCTGATGCCCGTGGCTTTCAACCTGGCAGCCTGGCCCCTGGTGCCCGGCGCCTCCGACTACATCACCCGTACCATGCCCTATCTGGGGGAAACCCGCGACTTCGCCAACAGCTCCCTACCCGGCCTGGCCATCTACTTCGGCATGCCCAGCTGGATGGAACTGACCTGGTTCCTGGTGTTTGGATTCATGGTGGGCATCGCGGTCCTGGCCCTGTTGAGGTTCCGTAACACCGAACCCTTCTTCTGGGCGGCCACCACCTCAGGAATCCTGCTCACCGGAGTATTCTTCCTGTCCTCCCTGGGCCAGATGTACTACTCCATGATGATCTTCCCGATGATCTTCACCCTGCTGACACCACGTTCGGTGTTCCACAACTGGGTGGCATGGATGGCAGCATTCCTCTTCCTCACCCCATCAACCTTCGCTTCACCCCACTGGCCAGACATCGCACGCTGGGTGGAATTTTTCCGGGCCACTGCTGGTTGGGGATTATTGATAGCAGTCACATTTGTTTCAGCTGTAATCTGGTTCATGGCAGATATTCGGAAGAAACGTGGCGGATCCAGTGTGGGTGAAGATCCCACGCTGAGCGGTGGAGCTAACGGTGGGATTATCCCACCAGCTAGCTCCGGACTGTTCACCGCAGGAGGATCCACTCCCATGGGAGGACCAGCCGCAGCCGATGGTGGATTCGACTTCCCTACCAACAGCCCACCTGAAACATCGCCGAAGAATATCTAGAGAGAGGAAAACATGACCGACTTCAAACTGATCACTGATTCTGAATGGCGTGAGCGCCTCAACGACAGGGAGTACCACGTCCTTCGTGAGGCTGGTACCGAACCACCACACGTAGGTGAATACACCGACACCACCACCGAGGGCGTCTACAGCTGCCGCGCCTGTGGTGATGAGCTGTTCCGCTCCACGGAGAAGTTTGATGCCCACTGTGGCTGGCCTTCCTTCTTCTCCCCTCTTGCCGCCGACAAGATCATCGAGAAGGAAGACCACTCACTGGGTATGCGCCGGGTTGAGGTCTTGTGTGCCAACTGTGGTTCCCACATGGGCCATGTCTTTGAGGGCGAGGGTTTCCAGACCCCCACTGACCTTCGCTACTGCATCAACTCCATCTCCCTGACCTTGGAGGAGAAGCCTGTCACCGAATAGGTGATGTGGGGGTTTCTCCAGAACAGTGCAGAAAACGCCTGTTGCGCACCGTTAATTAACGGTGCGCAACAGGCGTTTTCTCTGTAGCCAAAGCCAAGCAGAGCAACTGAGTGCCCTGGCTTAGACTTTAAGGCAGGATCTCGATGAGCTCGGAGATGTCATCAACCCGGTGGCCGGAGACGAATGGCAGTTCCTCACGGACATGCATGCGGGCCTCGGTGTAGCGCATCTTGTGCATGAGGTCGACGATGCGGTGCATCTCATCAGCCTCGAATGCCAGCATCCATTCGTAGTCGCCCAGGGCGAAGGCACTGAGGGTGTTGGCGCGGACATCAGGGAAGTCCCGCGCCGCCTGGCCGTGGTTGACCAGGATCTTCTGGCGCTCGCCTGGATCCAGGAGGTACCACTCATAGGAACGGACGAATGGATAGACCGTGATCCACTTCTTCGGCTCCTCCCCCATGATGAATGCCGGAAGATGGCGCTTGTTGAATTCGGATGGGCGGTGGATGGCGTTTCCGATCCAGTACACCTCAGAAACCTGACCCAGGATGGTGGTGCGACGGAAGTCGGCGAAGGCCTTCTGCAGGTCCTCGAACTCCTCTGAATGCCACCAGATCATGTAGTCAGCGTCAGCGCGCAGACCGGAGGCATCATAGATGCCTCGGATGGTGATCTTGCCTTCATCTGCAAGATTCTTGAAGAACTCGCGTGCCTGCTCGATGACCGTGGTGCGGTCATCGTCCAATGCGCCGGGGATAGCGCGGAATACTGCCCACTGGGAGTATTGCTGCACCTTATTGAGATTTAAGTAGTCGAGCTCGCTCACAGGTTGTCTTCCTTTCATGGACACCGTCGGGTTCGACGGTGATCCGATTGCGGACGAGAGAATCTGGTGCGAACCGCCACGGTTCCAGTCCATGACCCATCGGCGGAACGCGCTTGAAAACTCGCA
>NZ_CALZFS010000031.1 GCF_945649885.1 uncultured Corynebacterium sp.
AAACTTAATGATTATGAGGGGAAGGAAGAAACGAGTTAGTGGTTTCTTCCTTCTCCTTTTTTGTGTTTCTGGGGTGTGTGGTGGTCCTGGTTGGGGTCATCACACACCCCCCCCCTTTTTGGTGGAGTGATGTTTTTTTCAGGGGGGGACTGTATTTCCTACATGGAGCCAGTTGAGCGGATAGAGTTGAAGGTTCGTGAGAGCTGTGTTTGAGGATCAACAAAAGACAATGAACGGGCGATGAGGTGCATGGGGGTTTTGTAGTCCTCATCGTCGACAGCGTGGAGGACCGGGTAGAGAGGATCTCCCAGGATGGGGACGCCAGCATCACGCATGTGAATACGCAGCTGGTGTGTTTTTCCGGTCTCCGGACCAAGTACATAACGCGCCTGTGGAGCCAGTGGGCCATGCATGGCTTCCATATCGGACTGTTCCTCAGCAGTCACCGGGATGACACTGAGAACCTGGGTACGGGCATTGGGTTCCCCCTCGGTGACAAAGGCCTGGACCTGTCCACGTTCCTTCTCAATACGAGATTCCCAGAAGATCGGCTCATCCCCCGGAACCAGCTCTGCACGGAAGTCACCGATGGCTTCATAGGTCTTGGTGGCTTCACGCCGGGCAAAAAGCGTCTGGTACATGCCACGGAGTTCAGGACGTTTGACCATCACGAGAACACCCGAAGTCAGACGGTCGAGACGGTGAGCTGGGGTTAAGTCCTGGTTGCTGGTCAGGATCCGCATCTTCACCAGAGCAGTCTCGGTAATGTGGCGTCCCCGGGGCATCGTCGCAAGATAGGGGGGCTTATCAATGACCAGCAGGTCATCATCTTCATGGATGATGTGGATCTTATAAGGGACAGGACGTTCTGCTGCGGGCATGCGGTAGAACCAGATGTCCTCGCCAGGTTTGACGATGTCTGAGGGGGCATAGGGCTGCCCCCAGAGGTTGACCACCTCACCATCAGCGAAGCGACGCTGCAGAGCGGAAGCATCATCCAAGGGGTTTCTATGGCGTTGGGTACCGATCAGATATTCCACGAGTTCCGCGGCAGGCAGGGGTTCCTTGTCCTGCGGAAGGATGACGCGGGAGGGGTTGAGTCCATTTCTGATTGGCAGTGGCGGTTGAGCCTTTGCTTTTTGTACTACCCTGTTTGTCATGGACTTCAACGTAATCATCAACCCAATCATCGAATTCTTAAACACGGGCACCGGCCAGCTCTCATCAGAGGTCGGGCGAGTCATTTTTGATCTGCTCTACCCGGCTAATGCCGATGCACCATCAATTGAGGGTTAAACACCTCAACAACTCCACCTACTTTACGGGCTGATATGACAAAACCACGATTAAGCGTTCTCGACCTTGTAGCTATCAGTGAAGGTATGACGGCAGGTGAAGCGATCGCCCACTCCGTGGAAGCAGCTCAGGCAGCAGAAGCCACCGGTTATGCCAGATACTGGGTGGCTGAGCACCATAATTCTGAAGCACTGGCATCCTCTGCCACGACCTTGCTGATGGGGCATATCGCTGCCAACACCACCAGCATCAAGGTGGGTTCGGGTGGCATCATGCTGCCGAATCACTCGCCGCTTCATGTTGCAGAGGAACTCGGGACCTTGGATGCGATGTTCCCGGGCAGGATCGAAGCTGGTCTGGGGAGGGCACCCGGAACGGACCCTGCCACAGCTAGGGAGCTGGGGCGTTCGAGTGCACATGTGGAGGATGTTCTTGCGTCGATAAGCGCACTGCAAGGTTATCTGGGGGACCGAGAGGGTCGCCCGGCGGTGATTGCACACCCGGGGCAGGGCTCGAATGTGCCGCTGTACATGTTGGGTTCTTCCGTCAATGGTGCTGCGATGGCTGCTGAAGTCGGGCTGCCCTTTGCTTTTGCCAGTCATTTTGCCCCCTTCCAGATGGGGCCGGCGATTGCCTCCTACCGTGAGCGTGCTGCGCAGCCCTATGTGATGGCTGCGGCGAACGTGCTCGTTGCCGATACGGAAGAGGAAGCACGTTTCCAGCTGTCCACGCTGCATAAGATGTTTGCTGGCATCGTGACCAATCAACGTTCAAAGCTGACGGCACCGGAGACGGGGTTGGAGGAGAAGCTGGGGCCGATGGTGTGGAAGCACATCACGGATTCCCTCGAAATGACCTTTGTGGGTACCGCCGACCAGGTGGTGCGGGATCTTGAGGAGTTCGGGCAACGCTATGCCCTGGATGAGATCATCACCGTGACATATTCCTTTGACCCTGCGGTGAGAAAGGCGTCTATTGAGACGCTTGGCCGGGTATGGTAAAAATCCACTGATTAAGTACGACATATCTCACTGTAAATACCCCCGTATCTGGTTCTAACCGGCGTACAGCACTGGGCATACGCGGTACACTGGGAGATGACAGTGATTCTGAATCGTGGGGAGCTGTTGGCCCGCGGTTCGCAGTGAGAAAGGTCGACAAAGACATGAGCGTAGAAGACATCGTCGTCGTCGCAGTAGACGGTTCCGACGCCTCCAAACAGGCAGTTCGGTGGGCTGCGAACACGGCAAACAAGCGCGGCATCCCCCTCCGTTTGGCATCTAGCTACACCATGCCCCAGTTCCTCTACGCCGAGGGCATGGTTCCGCCACAGGAGCTTTTCGACGACCTCCAGGCCGAGTCCTTGGAGAAGATCGATGAAGCACGTGCCATCGCACATGAGGTAGCCCCAGAGATCAAAATCGGACACACCATCGCAGAGGGAAGCCCGATCGACATGCTGCTGGAGATGTCCAAGTCCGCAACCATGATCGTCATGGGTTCCCGTGGACTGGGCGGACTTTCCGGAATGGTTCTGGGTTCTGTATCCGGTGCCGTGGTCTCCCACGCCAGCTGCCCGGTTGTCGTGGTCCGTGAGGACAGCGCAGTCAACGAAGACACCAAGTACGGTCCAGTCGTGGTCGGTGTTGACGGATCCGAGGTGTCCCAACAGGCCACTGAATATGCCTTCGCTGAAGCTGATGCCCGTGGTTCCGAGCTGATCGCAGTACACACCTGGATGGATATGCAGGTCCAGGCATCCCTGGCCGGTCTGGCAGCAGCTCAGCAGCAGTGGGATGATGTGGAGCGCGAGCAGACCGAGATGCTCATCGAGCGCATCAAGCCACTCATCGACAAGTATCCGAACGTGCCGGTCAAGAAGATCATCACCCGTGACCGTCCGGTCCGTGCACTGGCTGAAGCGGCCGAGGGTGCACAGCTCCTGGTGGTTGGCTCTCACGGTCGTGGCGGATTCAAGGGTATGCTCCTGGGTTCCACCTCGCGTGCCCTTCTGCAGTCCGCACCATGCCCGATGATGGTGGTGCGTCCACAGTCATAGGCAGCTGAGCTTCTGGCAGGGGGCTGATAAGTCCCTTGGTATGGCGTCTGAGGATTCTGTTTAAAAAACAGGATGTTTAAGGCGCCATCACTATTTGGATAATATTCAATTACGATTCTCTTAATTAGTCCTCTATGAAGGGCATTCGCAGTCAAGTATCACTAAAATTAATAAAGAACCCATGAACGTCTCAAATGTGGGTGAAAACAAAGAACGGTAAGAACAAACAAAGGAGTTCGTACCATGCTTGGACTGTCATTTATTGCCTGGATCATCATCGGTGGTCTCGCCGGCTGGATCGCGTCAAAGATCAAGGGAACCGACGCCCAGCAGGGCATTCTCCTCAATATTGTTGTAGGTGTCATCGGTGGCCTGCTCGGTGGCTTCCTTCTTTCCCTCTTTGGGGTTGATGTCGCCGGCGGAGGCTGGATCTTCAGTTTCATCACCTGTTTGATTGGTGCCGTGATTCTGCTCAGTATCGTCCGCGCAGTTAAGAAGTAACTCTCCAGCCTTCACCGGAGCACGATTTAGAAAACACTAGATCAACAGCGACCCCCAGCAGTGCTGGGGGTCGCTTTGCACTTTCCCTGAGTTGCTCTTGTGGCCATCGACCAGGACCGGCAACTAAATTTTCAATAAAGAAGATAATACTTTCACAATCACTGAACGGGCCTGTAGATTAATACTGTACGAACCGGTTTGTCTATATTGGATAGAGATCCGATATCTCTGCTGAATTCCCTGCCGTCTAGGGACCTTCTTGGACCCCTGGGCTCAGGGAGTTATCTGCAGACAACACTGAAGTAACCCATACAACCTCGAAAGGACGTGGCCGAACGTGGCTGCCAGCGCTTCAGGCAAGAGTAAAACCAGTGCCGGGGCAAGTCGTCGTCGCAATCGACCAAGCCCCCGTCAACGTCTCCTGGACAGCGCCACCAACCTGTTCACCACAGAAGGCATCCGAGTCATCGGCATTGACCGCATCCTCCGTGAAGCTGATGTGGCCAAAGCCAGCCTGTACTCCCTGTTTGGTTCCAAGGATGCACTGGTCATCGCCTACCTGGAGAACTTGGACCAACAGTGGCGGGAAGCCTGGCATGAGCGGGTAGACGACCTGAAGGATCCTGAGGATAAAATTCTTTGCTTCTTCGACCAGTGCATTGAGGAAGAACCGCAGAAGGGTTTCCGTGGCTCCCACTTCCAGAATGCTGCCAATGAGTACCCACGGCCTGAGTCTGATTCAGAAAAGGGCATTGTTGCAGCGGTGATGGAACACCGCAAGTGGTGTCACCAGACCCTGACGGAACTGCTCACGGAAAAGAATGGTTACCCGGGTACCACCCAGGCAAACCAGCTGCTGGTATTCCTTGATGGTGGTCTGGCCGGATCCCGTCTGCTTCAGGAGATCGGCCCTCTGGAGACCTCCCGCGAGCTGGCCAAACAGTTGCTGTCCGCACCTCCAGCTGATTACTCAATCTAGACACGGTAGAGATTATAAGAAAAGGTGGTTACCACTGACATAGATCAGTGGTAACCACCTTTTGTGCTTTAACCTGTTGGAGCCTTGTGAGCCCCCCCGCGCAGCACCTTAAGCTTTTTCTGTGCCGGGATGATCTGTCAGGGTGTCTCCAGAGGTGCTCTCAGCACTGTCCTTGCCGGTATCTTCAGTAATCTCTGGAGCAGCTTCTCCTGAAGTCTCCCCTGGGGTTTTCCCACCAGCCTGCCGCTTGGCCTTGTTTGCTTTGCGGCGTTCCTTCATCTTTGTCATGGTTTCCTGGTTGATCTTGCGTCGGGATTCTCTCCGCTTGGCTTTGAGGTCCTTCTTCTCAGCCTTTTCTGCTTCCAGCCGGGAGGTTCTCTCCTCGGTCATGGCTACGTTTTCTGCGTGGAGTTCGGAAGCCTTGTGTGGGGTGAGGACCATCATGAGACAGTTCTTCCGTCTGGTCCAGAGGAAGGAACGCTTCTCCTTCTGGCCTTCACGGTAAATGTCGCGAAGTACACGGTGGTGTTCTTTGAACTCTTCAGTGAGCGGGTATTTGTGTTCGATGACAAAGTGCATGATGGCGGTCTGGCCGAAGGTCCAGAGGTTGTTGGTGACCCAGTACAGTGCGATGGCGGTGGGGAAGGGGCCGGTGAGTCCGAGCAGGAGTGGGAAGATGGGGGCGAGTACGGCCAACCAGATGAATGTTTTTAACATGCCGGTGGAGAACCCGGAGGCGTAGTCATTGGTCTGGAAGTTGCGGTAGGTCGACAGTGCCATGTTGAAGGCGGTGAAGACGGCCGCGATGATGAACAGGGGGAGCACGAAGCTGAGGACATCACCGCGGGTGGTGCCCAGGAAGGCCAATTGTTCGGTAGGCATGGCCACGTACGCAGGCAGGGGTACGTTGGCTACCTTGCCTTCAAGGAAGGTTTGTACTTCTTCTGCACTGAGGAAGCCGATGGGGTGGATCGTCGGATTGTCCAGACCGCCTTCGGGGCGGGCCATGCGCAGGAGCACCTGGTACAAGCCGATGACGGTAGGCAGCTGAATGAGCATGGGCACGCAACCGGCCAGGGGGTTGATGCCGAATTCCTTGTTCAGGTCGCGTTGTTTCTGCTGCATGGTACGGATGGATTCCTGATCGTGCCTGCCTTCGAATTCCTTTTCAATGGCTGCGCGGCGTGGTCGGATCTGGGCATTCAGGCGTCCTGATTTGTACATCTTCCATGTGAAGGGGGCGATGATGGCGCGGACTGTGATCACCAGGCCGAACAGGGAGATGAACCAGGCGATGGAATCGTCGAGGCCTATGAGGTTGTGCAGGAGCAGGTGCCAAAGTTTCATCACTCCGGACACCGGGTAGATCAGAAAATCGAGCACCTTCGTGTTCACCCTTCCCAGGTTGGATTTGGTGTAGCTTTATGCCTAACAGCTGTATGATGATCCCTCGGTGGTACATGAAGTCGGTAGCACGGTGAAATCACACCTGTTCATGGTACGTGCATAAAACATCAGTAACCTAAAACTCAGCAGCAGAGGTCCCTGGTCTCCAAGCAGGTAGGCAGCACAGGCTGCCTACACGGCAGGAGTGGTGGGGGCAGAGAGCCCAGGAATGCAGTCAGTTGATAATAGCGGGGTCGGCGCTGCCACCCCGGGAACTCTGCGGGACAAGAAGTCCCGCCCACGCATCACCGTCTCCCAAATTCTCGGGGAGATTCTTCTCACCCTCGGTGCTCTGGCCTTACTTTTTGCCTTCTATGAGTCCTTTTGGACCAATATTGAGTCTGGTCGACAGCAGAATGAGGCGAATCAGCTGCTGGAGGAGAGCTGGAGTGCGCCGGAGGGTGAGCGCGTGAATCCCCGCCAGGCGCTGAACCCAGAACTGGGCGAGGCCTTTGCCCGCATGTACATTCCCACCTTCGGTTCTGATTTTCACTTTGCGGTGATTGAGGGAACCACTGAGTCAGAGCTGATTGCCGGTCCGGGGCGTTATACGGATTCGCAGATGTCTGGGCAGCCGGGCAATTTCGCGCTTGCCGGTCACCGTGTGGGTAAGGGTGCACCCTTTAATGATCTGGATAACCTGAATTCCTGTGATGCCATCGTCATGGAGACCGCCACGTCATGGGATGTGTACCGTGTGATGCCCCTGAGCGGGGATGCTGTCACCCGTCATGGGGAGGCTGCAGATTGTTTCACAGAGCAGCAGATGGAGCGCATGGTCACTGGGGAGTATGCCACTGTCCAGGGTCGTTATATCACCACGCCGAACCATGTGGAGGTGATCAATCCGGTCCCAGGTTTCGTGGAGACCGAGGTGAGGGAGGGCGCTGAATCATTGATCACCCTGACCACCTGCCACCCACAGTTTTCTGCTGCGGAGCGCATGATCGTACATGGCATGTTGGTGGAGAGTATCACTAAAATCGACGGGGAACGCCCCGCAGCTCTGGAGGAGTCCTAGATGTTTAGCCTGTTGTGGCATTATCTTCCCGGCCCGCGCCTGGTGAAGTTCCTGGTGATGCTGGCACTGGTGGTTGCGGTGTTCTTCCTGCTCATGGAGGTTGTTTTTCCATTGGTGTCGCCGCTGATGCCGTATAACGACGTCGCGGTCTAAGCCACTTAGAGTCTCAAGTTGGTGATCACTTCTTCAGCCACGAGTTGGGCTTTGAGTGACTGGTCCTGGTTGGTGAAGACCACCACGGCAGTGGTGTCTTTCTGCACGGCATAAAGTGCGCCGGCACCACCTGATCCGCCCAGGCGTCCGCCGGACCAGCCTTCCGGTTCCTCCGCTGGTTCGGTGGTGTCGATGGGGGCTGCCCAGTCCACCACGGCGATGGCGTCGTCCACGGTGGCCATCTCGCGCACGATCACGGTGAGCTGGGGTTCTTCGGGGAAAGACCAGAAGACGCAGGCGGGCGTGGCAAAGCGTTCATCTATGCCGAGCCCCGTCATGCGCTGGCCGTTGGTGTCCGCAACCCACTGGGTGTCCAGATAGGGGCATGCCTGCTGGGCGGCGCGGGGGACCTCGGGCAAGGCATCAACGGGGAGTGCGTCGACGTTCGCCTCCGGGACCGTCTCCACGGGAACTGCTGAAGTGGTTGCCGGAGCCGGGGCAGCCTCGGGTTCATCAGTTGTGCAGCCTGACACACCGAGTGCAATAACACTGCTCAGGAGGATGGTCTTCAGGCCGGTGGTGGGTAATGTACGACGCATGCAGTCAAGCCTAGATCGCCAGCCGGACTCGATGCGCAATGAGCTCGATGTTGAGAATCTTGCACGCCGTGGTGGCCAACCCGGTGCGATGAGTTATCGCAACAGTATCCACATCCTCACCGCCACCCTGCTGGTGGTCGGTCTGGGTGCCTCCGCACGTCTGATGCTGCCGTTGTTCGCCGCGTCCTGTGTGCTGTTGTTCGCCTGGGGTTTTCTCTATTTCTTCGGTTCCTCCAGACGGGTGAATTTCAGCCACACCACGCAGTTGATCTGGTTGTTCCTGCTCACCCTGGTATGGGTGCTCATGCTGCCGATCGTGCCGGTCAGCATCTACATCGTGTTCCCGTTGTACTTCCTCTTCCTGCAGGTGATGCCGGATGTGCGTGGCATCGTCGCGGTGGTGGGCGGGACGGCGGTGGCCATTGTCAGCCAGTACCCCGGCGGCCTGACACTGGGTGGGGTGATGGGGCCGTCGGTGGCAGCACTGGTCACCATCGCCATTGACTA
Source organism: uncultured Corynebacterium sp. (assembly GCF_945649885.1). GTDB lineage: Bacteria > Actinomycetota > Actinomycetes > Mycobacteriales > Mycobacteriaceae > Corynebacterium. The sequence goes on from NZ_CALZFS010000031.1 coordinate 8,562, forward strand.
CGCTTTCCGCACCCTGTGGAAGGTGAACAATGAGAAGCAGGTGCTGATTGATCAGCTCATTGAAACTCGTTCCCAGCTGGCAGAGACGGAACGCAGTGCAGGTATTGCGGAGGAACGTCAGCGCATCGCCCATGAAATCCATGACACCGTGGCCCAGGGGTTGTCCTCCATCCAGATGCTGCTGCACGTGGCGGAACAGGAAATCATCTCCCAGGGGTTGGACGCTGATGGTGCTGCAGCATCACCACTGCACAAGATCCGCCTGGCGCGCACCACCGCTTCTGACAACCTCAGTGAAGCCCGGGCCATGATCGCTGCCCTCCAGCCGGCGGCGTTGTCCAAGACCTCCCTGGAAGGTGCGCTACACAGGGTGACTGAAACGCTGATGGGCATCAACTTTGTCATCAACGTTGATGGTGATGAGCGCCAGCTGCCCATGAAGACAGAGGCCACTCTGCTGCGTATCGCCCAGGGGGCGATCGGGAATGTGGCCAAACATTCTGAGGCAGCCAACTGCCATGTCACTCTCACCTACGAGTATGACCAGGTACGTCTTGATGTTGTGGATGATGGTGTGGGCTTTGATCCTGAGTATGTGGCACAGCGTCCGGCAGGCCTGGGGCATATCGGACTCAATGCGCTGCGGCAGCGTGCCCAGGAGCTGGATGGTGAGGTGGTGGTGGAATCTGCCCATGGTCAGGGCACAGCCATATCCGTCGCACTTCCGATTGAATTCTCAAACAAGAGTTGAGAGACGCTAAACTAAAGAATGACTCATCTGCTCTAATGACTGTTGAGGCATGCCCCGGCCATCCCAGCCGCCGGGGATGCGCCATGGGAAGGACCTAGTCAAATATATGATCCGCGTGCTGCTCGCTGATGATCACGAGATCGTCAGGCTTGGACTCCGTGCTGTTTTGGAAAGCGCAGATGACATTGAAGTTGTAGGGGAGGTCTCCACCGCTGAGGCTGCCGTACAGGCTGCCGCGGATGGAGGCATTGATGTGATCCTCATGGATCTCCGCTTCGGTCCCGGTGTTCAGGGCACCCAGGTATCCACGGGTGCTGACGCCACTGCCGCCATCAAACGCAATATTGAGAATCCGCCGAAGGTGCTTGTGGTGACCAACTACGACACCGATGCCGACATCCTCGGAGCCATTGAGGCAGGTGCCCTTGGATACCTGCTCAAGGACGCCCCACCGAATGAACTCCTGGCCGCGGTACGTTCCGCCGCCGAGGGGGATTCCACACTGTCACCGATGGTGGCCAACCGCCTCATGACCCGTGTGCGCACCCCGAAGACCTCCCTCACCCCGCGTGAGCTGGAGGTGCTCAAACTGGTGGCCGGTGGTTCCTCCAACAGGGAGATCGGACGCATCCTCTTCCTCTCTGAGGCCACCGTGAAGTCCCACCTGGTGCACATCTACGACAAGCTGGGCGTGCGTTCACGCACCTCCGCTGTTGCTGCTGCACGTGAGCAGGGGTTGCTGTAGCTGGAGCGTTTTAAAAGCTAAAGGGGAGCAGTTCACCAATGTGAACTGCTCCCCTTTACTTGATATGTCCGATCTACAGCCGTTAGTTCACCGCCACAGTCTGGGTGGTGACCGGGATGAAGTAGGAGATGACGGCTGCCACCAGGGCCGCACAACAGCCGATGATCAGGGTGGTCAGGAAACCCCCCAGAGTGGGGACACCGTTGTTCATCATGCTGGCCAGCACCACACCGATGACCGCTGAGGAGGCGGTGGTGCCCAGGGAGCGCATGAGTGAGTTGAAGCCGTTGGCGGCGGCCTTCTCTGCAGCGGGGACGGCTCCCATGATCAGTGAGGGCATGGATCCGAAGGCGAAGCCGATGCCCACACCCACCACCAGGCTGCAGGCGGAGAAGAGGATGAGGGTCGCCAGGACTGCGCCACCATCAGCCTCTGCGGCTGGTGCACGATTACCGATGGTGGCCAACACCACGGCGGTGAGTGCATAACCTGCTGCGATGACCACACCGGAAAGTGTCAGGGTTACCCGCGGGCCACGTGCCGCACTGATGGCGGCACCGGCATTGGAGACCAGCATCATGCCCATGCCCATGGGGATCAGCCAGAGTCCCATCTGCAGCATGCTCTGTCCCAGACCGTAGCCCAGGGAGACTGGCAGCTGGATGACCTGCGGGAGGATGAGGTTCATGGCATACATGGTGAAGCCGATGAGGATGGAGGCGATGTTGGTCATCAACACCACCGGTCGTGCGGTGGTGCGCAGGTCGATCAGTGGTGCGGATTGTCTGGTCTCAAACCAGCCCCAACCCACCAGGATGAGGGCTGCGCTGATGAGGAGCCCGATGGTCAGGGCACTGCCCCAACCCCATTCCGAGCCCTTGGACACGGCTAGGAGTAAGGCGATGAGTCCGGAGGCCAGGCCGAGGGCACCGAAATAATCGAAGCCCCCGGAGCGCGCGGCCGGAGTGACTGCTGGGATGACCCGCCAGATGGCCAGGCCGACGGTGATTGCCACCACGGCAGTGAACCAGAACAGCACCCGCCAGCTGGCGAATTGGGCGATGCCTGCAGCCAGTGGCAGGCCCAGTGCACCACCGATGCCCATGGAGGAACTCATCAGGGCGATGGCGGCTCCGGCCTTCTCACGCGGCAGGAGATCATGCATGAGGGAGATGCCCAGTGGGATCAGTCCGGAACCCAGTCCCTGGAGGCCACGTCCGAGGATCATGGGGATGAGATCCATGGACAGGGCGCAGACCACAGATCCCAGGATGAAGGGGATCAGGGAGAAGAGCATCATCTTTTTCTTGCCGTACATGTCAGCGAGCCGACCCATCACCGGTGTGGCCACAGCACCCACCAGCAAGGTGGCGGTGATGATCCATGAGGCATTCGCTGCGGTGCTGTCGAAGATCTCAGGCAGGCGTCCGATGATGGGGATCACCAGAGTCTGCGCCAGTGAGACGGTGATACCGGCTGCAGCAAGGGTGCCTACGAGCAGGTTGTATTTAATTTCTGGTGCAGTTTGTTGGGATTCTGACACCGTGGAGTTGATGGGCATTATGGATACGATACCGCTTCTTCATGGGATAGAGATATCTGTGGTTTCTACGCTTTCCATAGGGGCGGTTTTCGGAAAGGGGCAGGGGGCAGCGCAATGGTGAGACTGTCTCTTTATTGCCATTCGGGTATCGCTGTGATGTCGATTGCTCAATTGTTGGTTAAGTGACTGTGGACACATCCTTATTGGGTTAGTGTTAGGTCATTGAATGAACGTTCATTCAAAGTGAATGAGAGTTCATTCAATGATCGGGATAGTGATCAGTAACACCGAAAGGCACTCACACCATGACCACAGCACAGCACCGCAGTGCCGATGAGGTGGCATTCAACGCGCGACAGGATGTTCGCACACGCCAAATCCTCAACGCCGCCGCCACCCTGATGCAGCAGCAGGGTTCCCGGGTGACCTCCGTGAAGGCCATCGCTGATAAAGCGCAGGTCTCCGTCGGACTGATCTACCGTTATTACGAAAACAAGGAAGCCCTGGTCCGGGCAGTCATCGTCGATGTGCTTGATCAGATGGGCTACCAGATTCCACGGGCCCTGGAACCAGTGGAGGACCCCGTTCGCCGGGTGGTGGCAGCATTCACCGCCTACGCAGAAGTGGTCCGGGATAACCGCAAAGCCGTACTCCTGACCTACCGGGAAACAGTGACTCTGGACCGGGAAAGCCAGGACCTGGTGAAAAAACTCGAGTTGGAAACCGGCCAGTTCATGCTGCAGTCGGTTCAGGGAGCAATCGAGGCCGGCTTCTTCCGGAGCAATCTCAACCCGCGTCCCTATTCCTATGACCTCCTGCTGATCGCCCATTCCTGGGCACTGAAGTACTGGTACTTCTCCGAACGGATGAGCTTTGAGGAATTCGTTTCGACCCAGGTCTCCATCATGATCCATGGCGCACTAAAAACCGAATTCTACAGCGACTACCCGGATCTGCTGGCAGAAACCCCTTGATACCAACAACCGCACCTGAACATCATTGAGAAAAGGATTGTCACCATGTCTGCACCCGTCGTCAACACCACCTTCGAAGATATTCTCTACGAGCGTCGCAACTCTGCTGCGTTAATCACCATCAACCGGCCACACCGCCTTCCGTGCACAGACCGTCGAAGAGCTCATCAAGGCCTTGAAGATGGCATGGGCAGACAACGGTGTGCAGTCAGTGATCCTCACCGGCACCGGCGAAAAAGCCTTCTGCACCGGTGGCGATGTGAAACAGCGCGCTGAAACCGGTGATTATGGACCAAGCGAAACTGGCCTCTTTGAAATCGGCCTGCTGCACAAGACCATCCGTGACATCCCCAAGCCCGTCATCGCAGCAGTCAACGGCCTGGCCATCGGCGGTGGACATGTCCTCCACGTACTCTGCGATCTCACCATCGCCTCCTCCACAGCACGCTTTGGGCAGTCCGGACCTCGCGTCGGATCATTCGATGCCGGCTTCGGCTCTGCCTTTCTGGCCCGCATCGTAGGCGAGAAGCGCGCCCGCGAAATCTGGTACCTCTGCCGCCAATACGATGCAGAAACCGCCAAGGACTGGGGCCTGGTCAACGAAGTCGCTGAGCCGGACAAGCTTATCGACGTAGCCATGTCCTGGGCAGATGAGATCGGCGAGAAGTCACCCACCGCCATCCGCTTCCTCAAGCAGTCCTTCAACGCTGACACCGACCACCAGGCAGGCCTGTCCAACATGGCCATGTCCGCCCTGGACCTCTACGGCGCCACCGAGGAAGGCATGGAAGGCGCAGTCGCCTTCGCCGAGAAGCGTCAGCCGGACTTCGCTTCCAAGGTGGGAAAATAATGGATTTCTCAGTTGACACAGAGCAGCAGCGCTACATCGATGAGGCCCGAGCCTTCGGCGAACAGATCGCACCTGACTATCAGCAGCGTGAGATCGATAAGATCATCGACCCCGCATTGCGTAAGGAAATGGGCTCCCGCGGCCTCATCGCCCCGGAGCTGCCCAAGGAACTCGGCGGCCAGGGTGAACGCGCACTGACCAGCGGCATGATCATCGAGGAAATCTCCCGTGGAGACATCAACGTCTCCTATGTCCAGGTCGTTGGTTCCCTCGTGGGTCAGGTCGTGGCCAGAAACGCCCAGAAGTCCCTGGCCGAAAAATGGGTCCCCAAGATCACCAGCGGTGAAGACATCGTCGCCATCGGCCTGTCCGAACCCACCGGCGGTTCCGATGCCGGAAACCCCGATATGACCGCGCGCCGGGACAAGGACGGCTGGGTTCTCAACGGAACCAAGTCCATGTCCTTCGCCATCCACGCCGGTGCCACCGTCATCTTCGCCCGCACTGAGGAGGGACGTCGCGGACGCGGTATCAGTGCCTTCCTCGTGGAACTGGACCGCGATGGCATCACCCGCACCGCTGCCAATGACATGGGCACCCTGTCCGTGGGCCGTGGTTTTGTGGACTTCGACAACGTCTGGATCCCAGAGGAAAACCTGCTGGGCAAGGAAGGCGAGGCCTTCACCCAGGTCATGCAGGGTTTTGATTTCTCCCGTGCGCTCATCGGCCTCCAGGTCATCGGCGCCGCCCAGGTAACCCTCGATGAAACCTGGGAATATACCAGCCAGCGACAAGCCTTCGACCAGCCGATCTCCAAGTTCCAGGGAGTCTCCTTCCCACTTGCAGAAGCCGACACGCACCTCACCGCAGCTCGAGTGCTGTGCCACAAGACTCTCTGGCTCAAGGATGCCGGCCAGCCACACACCAAGGAAGCCGCGATGTGCAAGTGGTGGGCTCCCAAGCTCTCCTATGACGTCATCAACCAGTGCCTGCTCTCCCACGGACAGTTCGGCTACCTCAAGGACCGCCCGATCGAACAGCGTCTCCGCGATGTCCTGGGACTCCAGATCGGTGATGGGACTGCACAGATCATGAAGCTGATCATCTCCCGACAGAACCTGGGCCGCGAATTCGCCCCATAGAGGCAGCCCGGATCACCAACACCCCCTCCACTTATTAAAAAAGGAAGATTTACATGAGCACTCTCACTGGACGTATCTGCATTGTCACCGGCGCAGCACAGGGAATCGGCAAGGGCATCGCCCAGCGCCTGGTAGCTGATGGCGCCACCGTCGTGGTCGCTGACCTCAATGGTGAGGCAGCCGCCGCCACCGCTGCTGAACTAGGTAATGATTCCATCGGCGTCACCGTGGATATTGCTGACCGTAAAGCTGTGGATGCCATGGTTACAGAAGCCAAGGAGAAGTACGGACGCATCGATGTCATGGTGAACAACGCCGGCTGGGACAAGATCGGCCCCTTCCTCGAAATTGAGCCGGAGATCTGGGATCGCATCATCAACATCAACCTCTATGGAACACTGCACTGCTCCCAGTCGGTGGCACGGGTGATGGTGGAGCAGGAAGGCGGCGGAACCATCATCAACATCGGTTCCGATGCTGCCCGCGTTGGTTCCTCCGGGGAGGCCGTGTACTCAGCCTGTAAAGGTGGAGTCGTCTCCTTCACCAAGACTCTGGCCCGTGAGCTGGCCCGTTATGGTGTTACCGCCAACGCTGTATGCCCAGGACCTGCTGATACTCCGCTGTTTGCGGAGATATCTGAGGAGAATCCCAAACTGCGCGCGGCGCTGGAGCGGGCCATTCCGCTGCGTCGTCTAGCGCAGCCCGATGACCTGGCCAATGCCGTGTCATTCTTCGCTTCCCCTGCGACCTCCTATATCACCGGTCAGACCCTGTCTGTCTCCGGTGGTCTGACCATGATCTAGTATCACCTCCCCACATTCAGAGATAGGCCACAGAGAAATGGACACCACGACCATGAGCCCCACATCCACCTTTGAACTCCTGCTTAGCGACGAAGAGAAGATGAAGTACATCAGCGACGGCATCTGGAAGAACCGACTTCTCATCGACTATTTTGATGATGCCGTAGCCGCCAACCCAGACAAGCTGTGCACCGTGGAACAGAATGGTCGCCACACCTACAGTGAGCTCGCGGAAGACGTGGATGTGGCAGCCCATGCGTTGATCGAGGCAGGTGTGAAGCCTGGTGACGTCGTGGGAATCCATCTTCCCAACTGGTACGAATGGCTGATCGCCCACCTGGCCACCGTCCGTGTCGGTGCGGTCACCAACCCCCTGATCCCGATCTACCGGGACCGCGAGATCAGCCACATGGCCAAGACCGCCAAAGTGTCGGTGCTGTTCATCACCGAAACCTTCCGTCACTTCAACTACATGGACATGGTGGACCGTCTCCGGGATGATCTTCCTGATCTCCGGAAGACAATTGTTGTTCGTGGTCAGACACAGCGTAAGGGCTTCGACCTCTTCGAGGACTTCCTGGAGACCGGACGTGCCCGCCGTGAGGAATCCCCGATTGATTTCTCCGAACTGCGTCCTGATCCTAATGATCTGGCCCTGATCATGTTCACCTCCGGCACTACCGGTAAGCCCAAGGGTGTCATGCACACCCACAACACCGTGCTTGCCGGTGCCCTGCCCTGGCCAGACAAGCTGGGCATGGATGATTCTGCAGTCATCCACATGGCATCCACCTTCGGCCACCTCACCGGTTACCTCTACGGCGTCAGCCTGCCCTTCATGCTGGGTGGCACCGGTGTCATCCAGGATGTGTGGAGCGTGGACTACTTCGTCTACCTCGTGGAGAAGTACCGCATCACGCACACTTCCGGTGCAGCACCGTTCCTGCATGACCTGCTCCATGCGGAGAACCTGCATCACTACGACATGACCAGCCTCAAGCGTTTCTGCTGCATGGGTGCCACCATCCCACGCAGTTTCATCACCGAAGCCCGTGAGAAGCTCCCGGAGATGAATGTCTTCGGTGGTTGGGGCATGACGGAGTGCTGCCTGTCCACCATGGGACACCCGGATTACCCGGATGACAAGATCATCAACACTGACGGTCGCCCACTGCCTGGCATGGAGGTGCGGGTTGTGGACTCTGAAGGCAAGGAACTTGAGTCGGGGAATGAAGGCTCATTGCAGGTCCGCGGCGCCTTCCTCTTCCGTGGTTACCTGGGAATGCTGGACAAGACCCTGGAGGAATTTGATGGTGACTGGTTCATCACCGGTGACCTGGCGGTCATTGATGATGAGGGATTCGTCTCCCTGTCCGGCCGCAGTAAGGATGTGATTATCCGTGGTGGTGAGAACGTTCCCGTGGCTGACCTGGAGAATGTCATCGTGCAGCACCCGGATGTCGCGGATATCGCGGTGGTCGGTATGCCTCATGACCGTCTGCAGGAGGTTGCTGCGGCAATGGTGGTTATGGAACAGGGTCGTGAGCCACTGACCATGGAGGCGCTGAAGAAGCACCTGGAATCCACCAATATCGCCAAGCCCTACTGGCCTGAGTACATCGAGGCCTTGGATGAGCTGCCACGTACCCCATCGGGCAAGCCACAGAAGTTCAAGCTGCGTGAACACCTGGCCGAGGTCGCCTCCCGTCTCAAGCAGGAGAGCATTGATAATGAGCTGATCGCCACCCCGGGACAGATCACCGCACCACCGGTGCTGGTCAATCTCCGCGGTTCCTGGTGGGGTCCGGTGGATGTCACCCAGATGGACAGCATGTTCTCCGTGGAGGAGAAATCCATTGCCCTGAAGGTCCGTCAGTTTGTGGACAGGGAGATCCGCCCCAATATCGCAGAGTGGTACAACGCCAGCCACTTCCCACGTGAGATCATCCCTGAGATGGGCAAGTTGGGTCTGCTGGGCATGTACCTCAATGGTTTTGGCTGCCCGGGCCACTCCGCCGTGGAATATGGACTGGCGGCACAGGAGCTGGAGGCCGGTGATTCCGGTCTGCGCACCTTCGTCTCTGTTCAGGGGTCCCTGGCGATGGCCGCAATCCATAAGCATGGTTCCCTGGACCAGAAACTGGAATGGCTGCCACGCATGGCCAAGGGTGAGGCCGTGGGTTGTTTCGGCCTGACCGAGCCCACTGCCGGTTCCAACCCGGCGGCCATGAAGACCTTCGCTCGACAGGAACCGGGTGGAGACTGGGTGCTGAACGGCACCAAGCGTTGGATCGGCCTGGCAAACTTCGCCGATGTGGCCATCATCTGGGCGCAGACTGAGGAATTTGGTGATGGTCGCGGTGTCCGTGGATTCGTCGTTCCGACGGACACCCCGGGCTTTTCCACCAAGGTCATTGAACCGAAGCTGTCCATGCGTGCCTCAGTGCAGTGTGAGATCACCATGGAAGATGTCCGACTCCCTTCCACCGCCATGCTTCCGAAAGATTCCGCGGTCGGTCTGCGTGGACCATTCTCCTGCCTCAATGAAGCCCGTTATGGAATTATCTGGGGTGTCCTCGGAGCAGCGCGTGACTCTTTCAATGCGGCCCTGGAATATTCCAACCACCGTGAGCAGTTCGGCACTCCCCTGACCCACTTCCAGCTCACCCAGGCGAAACTTGCTGATATGGCTGTTGCCATCAACAAGGGCTACCACCTGGCGCATCATATCGGTCGACTCAAGGACACCACCGGTGTCACCCCGGAGATGATCTCCTCCGGCAAGCTGGACAACACCCGCGTGGCCATTGAGATTGCCCGCGAGGCACGTGCCATGCTCGGTGGCAACGGTATCTCCCTGGATTATTCACCACTACGCCATGCCAATAATCTGGAATCCGTCCGCACCTATGAGGGCACTGATGAGGTTCACCAGCTGACCCTCGGCCGTTTCATCACCGGTGTCGGCGCGTTCACTGCAGGAGGAGCACAGTAATGACAAACCCTACCGGACCCCGAACCTTCGAGACCATCCTCGCCGAGGTCACAGACAACATCGGCACCATCACCATCAACCGTCCGGATAAGCGCAATGCCCTGTCCAAGACGGTGTTGGCGGAGATCGAGGAGGTACTGGATCAGTGGGAGGGCAGCGCTGAGGTTCAGGCTGTCATTTTCACTGGTACTGGTGAGAAGGCCTTCGTGGCGGGAGCTGATATCTCCCAGCTGCAGCACTATGACCTGCACCATGGTCTGGCCGGCCATATGCAGAAGCTCTATGACCGCATCGAGGAGTACCCCAAGCCGACCATCGCCGCGATCAACGGCGTGGCACTTGGTGGTGGCCTGGAGTTGGCCATGAGCTGTGACATCCGGGTCATGTCGGAGAATGCCAAGGTGGGTCTACCGGAAGCCACGTTGGGTGTGCTGCCCGGTGCCGGTGGTACCCAGCGACTGTCCCGCCTGGTGGGCAAGGGACGTGCCGTGGAGATGATTCTCACCTCGCGGATTCTCACTGCGGAGCAGGCACTGAATTATGGCCTGGCGACTGAGGTTCATCCGTTGGATTCTCTCATAGAGAGTGCCCGCGCCACTGTGGAGACAATCCTGAGCAAGGGGCCGCTGGCGGTTCAGTTGGCGAAACTGGTGATCGGCAATGGTGCCGAAACTGACCAGCGCACGGGTCTGCTTCTGGAGCGACTGGCCCAGACGTTGTTGTACACCACGGAGGACAAGGCTGAGGGAGCCTCCGCTTTTCTGAATAAGCGCACACCGGAATTCAAGGGGAATTGACATGACAGATATCAGGAAGATCGCCGTCATAGGCTCCGGCGCCATGGGCCGTCAGATCGGCATGGCGGCAGCCGCGGCCGGATTTGATGCGGTGGTGCAGGATATTTCTGCTGAGGCGGTGGAAGCAGCCAGGCAGGATATGCAGACCTGGGCGAAGGGGCGTGTGGCCAAGGGGCGGATGACCCAGGATGAGGTGGATGCGGCCTGGTCCAGGATCAGTTTCACCACTGATCAGAAGGAAGCGCTGGGGGATGCGGATCTGGTGATTGAGGCAGCCACTGAACGTCTGGATGTGAAGCGGAAGGTCTTTGCCCAGATTGATGAGCTCGCCCCGGCGCATGCGATTTTGGCCACGAACTCCTCCACCTATGGTTCCTCCGCGGTCTCAGATGCCACGGGACGCCCGGAGAAGGTCTGCAACATGCATTTTTTCAATCCGGCGCTGGTGATGAAGGCGGTGGAAGTGGTCCGTCATGCGGAGACCTCAGATGACACGGTGGACAGTGTTGTCGCCGTGGTGGAGAAGATGGGTAAGCATCCGGTGGTGCTGAACAAGGAGATCCCGGGGTTTATCGCCAATCGTCTGATGGGTGCGGTGCGTGCGGAGGCGCTCAGTCTTCTGGAGCAGGAGATCGCCTCCCTCGAGGACATTGACACCGCAGCCAAGTCAGCGTTGGGTTATCCGATGGGACCGTTTGAACTCATGGATCTGGTGGGCCTAGACGTCACCTATCTGATTCGCCAGGCCGCTTATGAGCTGACCGGTGATGAGACGGATGCGCCACATCCACTGCTCACTGAAAAGTATGAGGCCGGTGATTTCGGCCGCAAGTCCGGCAAGGGTTGGTATACCTATGACTAGGGTGCTCGTGGTGGGGGCTGGTGGCATTGGGCTTGCGGTGGTGCGTCGTCTGCTGATCAGCGCCGACTCCATCGCCCTCAGCTACCACCGCAATCCACCCACCACAAAGCTGGATCCGGCGGTGAATGTGGTGCAGTTGGATGCCACCGATCCGGAAGGCATCTCCCGGGCGTTTGCGGAGGTCAGCCAGTTCGACACCCTGGTCATCACCACCGGCCACCGTCATGAACTGGAGTTCTTCACCAAACAGGACCCAGATCAGGCACAGGAGATCATCAACACGGAGCTGCTCGGGCCGATGAACCTGGTGCGTGCAGCCCTGCAACAGTGTGATGATTATGGGCGCATCGTCATCATCGGTTCGGATTCCGGCAAGGCTGGAACACTCGGTGATGCGGCGTCCTCGGCTGCGCGTGCCGGACTGATGGGGTTTGTCCGATCCATCGCTCGGGAGACAGCACGCAAAGACATCACCATCAATATCGTCAGTCCGGGTCCCACCGACACGGACCTGCTCGGCGGGATGCTGGAGAACGGGGGCCTGACGGGCAAGGTGATGGCTGGAACCATCAAGGCGATACCCAAGGGCAGAACAGCCACCCCGGAGGAGATCGCCGAGGCGGTTGCCTATTTCACCAGCCCACAGGCAGGGTTCACCACCGGTCAGGTGTTGTCAGTCTCCGGTGGTCTGAGCATGTAGTTATTAGCGGTCCAGCAGGCGATCCTGAATCTGATCAGAAACCTGGTTCAGATCGCTCTCAATGGAATGGTGGGCCCGGTTACGCTGCTGTGGTGCCATGTACTCGGAGTTGTCCACAGCCGCGTCCAGTTCCTTGAGGCGCTCTTCCACATCCAGCACGAAGCCCTGCGGCAGGCCGGAGTCACGGGCAGTCTTGCGAACACCGGCGATACGCGCCTTCAGGGGAGCGCCGTGACCGGCATACTTGGACAGCTGCTCGGTGGTGACACCGGCACGGCGAGCACGGCTGCTGACGAACTGATCGCGAATCTCAGTGGATACACGGTAAGCCAGGGGGAGCAGCAGTGGGGTGAGCATACGGGCAGTGCCACTCCAACGCTTGACGTTGTTCTTGTTGAACTTGCCGGCCTTCTTGGCAGCCAGGGTTTCTTTGGCCAGTTTCAGCTCATGCTTACGACGGGACTTCAGTCCCTTCTTCTCAGCCTTGAGCAGGTTCTGCTCCTGCTTGGCGATGAGCTTCTCGCGCTTTAGGTCAAGCTTGGCCTTATTCTTGGACTCGGTTTTTACCTTTGCCTCAGCGGCTTTGATCTCTGCCTTGGTCTTCGCCCGGGCGGAACGGATCGCTTCGAAGATACCCATGTGCTCTCAATTCTTTCATCGCGGTCGGCTGGTTCTCGACTTCTCGATTCAACTTTACCCACGATATTGCAATAAGCTCGTGTCACTGTGGGAAGAATGCAATCGGAACGTCTGACACCAGGTGACCTCGTGGGATGCAGGTACCGCCAGGTGCAGCGTATTCGCTTCCCTGAAATCGCTCCGCTTGAGGCATCACTGCAGCGTAGAGTGCGTCGTGAGGCAGGCCTGGCCGAGGTGATGGGGCGCTTGCCACAGACCCCGAAGAAGCGTGGCCGCATACCTTTTGAACGCATTGATCTTGACCCTGAGGAGGAACTCGCTGAGTTCCACACCTTGGAGGCGATCGCCGCGCAGGCCAGCGTGATCACCGGGGCCGTATTTACCGGTGAGCTGGATGGCGTTGCCTGGGAAGTGGTGGCCGACATCCTGGTGCGCACCCCGGAAGGCACCTACGTGCCCGTGATGGTGAGCAACCACCGCGTAGCCCGTGCGAGCGCACATCAGAAAATGCAGGCCATCGGTACCTCCCGCCTGGGCAGGGGTAAACCTGTGACAGTTTCGGCCACCCTGCGGCACCACACCATTGATGGTTACCGCCTGGCGCTCGCCTTCTACGGACTGGATGAAGCTGGTGCCGGGGACACAGATAAGCACGGTGCGGTGATCGGGCAGGACCGCGACTGGGCCTACCTGGTTGACGTCACCCGCTACACCCCGGCCGCTGAACGCGCCCTGCTTGCCCCACCACCCACCGGCCCGCGTCGGGTCAAGGAATGCGCCAACTGCCGCTTCTGGTCCACCTGTGAACCCGAACTGCGCGACGCCGATGAAATCAGCCTCTTCCTCTCCGGTGACCGCGCCGCCACCTATCGCGAGCGCGGCATCGCCACCACACAGGAGCTTATCGACGCCTCCCTCGGCGACATTTCCCACATCGCCGCAGCCTGGCGTGCTGACATCCCTGTACTCCGCCGCGCACCCACCACCACCGCCCCGCGTTTCGACGTGGAAATCGACGTGGACGTGGAAGCCTACCTCGACCTCGGTGCTTACCTCTGGGGCGCCTTCGATGGCGATGACTACACCCCCTTCGTCATCTGGGACAGCCTCGGCGAAAACCCGGAGGGTGAGAACTTCGCCCAGTTCTGGCGCTGGCTCATGGCACGCCGGGACAAAGCCAAACAGCACGGCCAGAGCTTCGCCGCCTTCTGCTATTCCAGCAATGGTGAAAACCACTGGATGTTGTCTTCTGCCCGACGCTTCCATGGCAGGGTCCCCGGTGTCCCCGATGAGGCTGAAGTACGCCGATTCATCGGCTCTGACCAGTGGGTGGACATGTTCGCCGTAGCCAGGCAGCAGTTGGTGGGGCCGGGAGGCCTGGGCCTGAAACAGCTGGCACCGGCCGCCGGATTCAACTGGGATGAGGAAGACTTCGCCGGTGAAGACAGCCTGCATGCCTTCCTGATCGCCTCCACAGGCTCCGCGGAAGATGCGGAGGCCGCACGTGCCCAGTTGCTCAGCTATAACGGCGATGACTGCCGCGCCACCGCAGCTGTACGCCACTGGCTCAGACAGGGCGCGAAAACTGCCCCTGTGCTGGGTGAATTACCTTCAGGATCCTGAGAGAGCGAAGATTGCTGAACGCACTTCTGGCTGTTTTAAGCCCTGCAATGCCTGGCTGAAGCTTTGTCCTCGCCTTGAAAGCGATTCTGGAGAGACACGTTTTCAGGGCTGTGAAGGCTAAACATGAAAGCTTCGACACACCGGCTTCGCATGAGATCGGTGTGTCAAACCATATGAACTCAAATGAGGGGAAGTGTGAATAAGTCGACACAGTGGATTGTGTAACCAGCGTTGTGTCGATTCAGGACACCGTGCAGGTGGGTAGATGAGAGTTTTGCTTAGGATAGGCCCCTATGAAGCCAAAAAAACTCTGGGTTGGGGCATTCCTGGGCATCATGGGGTTGGGGCTCAGTGCCTGTGCCGGTGATGATCTGGAAATCGGTGAGGACCTGGTGGAGGTCTTTAACCAAGAAGCACAGGATCGAGATCTTGGTATCCACTACTGGTTGGGTGGTGCCTATTCCGTGATCGATGGACAGGCCCCCGATCCTCCTCCTGATATGCCCTTCACGATTTTTGTGGAAACAGATCTGGGTGAATCAGACATGGCCGGGGTTGCTGAAGCACTGACCCTGTTAGAAGAGCAGAAAAATCGAACGGTTGAAGAAGGCTTGCAATTTGGCATCTACAGGGTAACCGCAATGGTCGATGGCACAGAGGTGGCGATCTCCCCGGGGATGGGCGGTGGAATTAACCTGGATGTGGTCAGCAACCTGGTGGGGAGAGATATCCAGCGCCTTAGTATTGACGCCGCTGGTCCCTGGGCTGTGGATACCACACCCTGCGATGCATATGACATCGCCTGCCTGGAGAATCACATCGAGGACTTGGTGGATTCCGCCGACCAGATAGTGGCAGGTTCCTTGAATGTCACCGTGCCTGACCATGAAGGACAAAGCTGGATGAAGCTCCGGGTGATTCCCGATGAAGACAATCCGCTTAGCGGAAACCGTCTGGAAGAAGCAATAGACCTGGTGAAAGATATAAATGAGCTGGGGGTAAAGGTCAGCTCCCTGGAATTGGGGTACCAGAGTCAGCTGTTCATCCACAGTCATACCGGTGATGAGACGATGCTTGCGGTGGCGGCACAGGTGGCAGACCGCGCCCGGGAATTGCCGGAATGGCAGAGGTGGATGCAGCAGAAATCTCTGGAGGGTGAGGTTATATATGGGCCGACTATTCATACCCGCTCAGAAAACAGCATGCCAGCAGTTGCAGACCTCTGGATCAGCAGCAGTTCCACCACTCCTCCACGCAATGATTGGGAGAAAACCCTGAAGGCACAGATCGAGGAGGTACTACCCTGATTCCGATCCCGCGTCAGAGTTCAGAAGCTGAGCACAAGATGTATAAACAAAGCATTTTCATCACCACCTTCATCATGGAAAATGGTGAGGGGGAAGATACCTCCGCGCTTACCATCAGCGGGGTGGGTAACCTCCACCGGCTTGAAGCAGATTGGGAAAGAAGAGCCGTGGGAGATATTTGCTGAGCAGCACCAGATTGAACACCACGGTGAGTACCCGGACGATCACATCCTGTGCAAGGTACTCACCGTGGTGAATCTGTCAGAGACTGCAGGCTTCGATCAGGCTTCTGATCATGGATGATCCTGATACTCGCGTGGGTCCTTATCCCAGCTGTGCCAGCACGTCCTTTTCGAACTCCATGAGGCCTGCATCCATCATCTGATATCCCTCACAGCCATCAGCCGGGGTCTGGAAATCATTGGATAGCTCACGGATCTGGGCCAACTTGCCCTTGAGCTCTGCACGCTCAGGCGCGGTTGTTTCCTTGAGCTGTGGATAGTGGCTATTGACCTCGTGGAACAAGCTCTTCACCTCAGCCAGGTGGAGATGATTATCGCCGTGAACCTTGGCAACAAGGTCAACCATTTTGGCGGTCTGGGTGGTCTTGGACATTATGTGGATCCTCTCCATTGGTTCCTTGATTCCTCTTCAGCCTATGGCGGATCATGAAAGAGTTCCTTGACCTGGGTCAATGAGTGGGGAGGTAGGTGGAAGTTGGTTCACAGTGAATATCGGTGAGGCTTTACCCAACCGTGTGAAAAATGCTCTTTTTTAAAGGGGGCCAGTGTGAACCTGCCAGTCCATGGTTGAGTGAACTCCCAGACTGCATCCTCGTTTGGCCCACTCTGTTCAGCCTCTTCCTGTGTCAGATAGGTCTTCAAAAGGGATGAAAACGCTGAATTCTTCAGCATTGAGATCATCCTGCTCCAGAGTGAGTTGGCCGGGAATGAACACTGATTGTGGAGGGTCTGTGGGATCGAGGGGGAAGCCAGGCGAACTTCGGTCCAGGAGATGTGATAGCCCTTGGTCTGTGCTTCCTTGCCCAGATTCCAGGCTTCGTCCTCTGCCCAGACACAGCTCCACACAATGCCCTGTGTTCATGGTTCTTCAGGACTATGTTCCCAATAGATGAATGCAGATTCTTCTCATTTTTCAGTTTGACCAACCACAACCATCAGATCCATTCCC
>NZ_CALZFS010000032.1 GCF_945649885.1 uncultured Corynebacterium sp.
CGGATCTCATCGGAGGAGATCGTCAGCTCCGCCATGTTCTTCCTGCTCTCGGTTGTTTCTTCCAGCATTACTTTTGTCTAATTCGTCGTGTCTTAAGCGAAGTTTGCGCGGAGGCGCTCGAGCTTACCCGAGGTGCTTCCGTCAATTACTTCGTCTCCAACGCGGATGACCACGCCACCGAGGAGGCTGGTATCAACCTCGGAGTGGATGCTCATCGCACGACCGTAAATTCGTCCCAGCTTTTCAGCTAGCGCCTGCTGCTGTCCGTCATTGAGTTCAACTGCGGAGACAACATGTGCCACGGAACGGCCCTGCAGCTGTGCTGCGGTGGCTGCCAGTGCGCTCATATCATCAATTGGGTTGTGCTCAGGGCGACCAATGACCTGCAGTGCCAGGGCTTCGGTGACTGCTGCCACCTTGCCGTAGAGCACCTTGGCCAGGAGATCGCGGCGTGTAACCGATTCCTGGGTGCGATCGGAAAGGAGCTGAGTCAGCGAGCTTTCACGATCAAGGATCCGGCTGAGACGGAACAGTTCGTCCTCGACCTGACCGAGCTGACCCTGCTGCTCCGCAGAGCGGAGGAGGGCGCGACGGCCAAGTTCAACGAGTCCGGTGCGGAACTCGCGTGGGGTTGACCAGGTTTGCTCTGCGGCATCCTTGAGGATTTCGAGAGTAGCCTGGGAAACCTTTCCACCGAACACGGCCTCAATGAGGCCGACGCGCTGCTGCGCGTCTTTCGAGGAATCAGCCACTGCGACACGCAGACCGCGGTCGCCGTCGAGAACCTCGACGACGTCGAACAGCTCGGTTCCGGCCTGGGCGGCAACTGCTACGGCGTTATCTGCCTTGAGGGCAGTGTCCAGATCGGACGATACCTTTGCTAGTGCCTCACGGCTCGCTGCGTGCATGTCGCTCACTTTCCGTTCGGTGCCACAGTGTCGAGGTCGGCGAGGAAGCGATCAATGGTTCCGGAGCGCTTAACGTTCTCGGAGAGCTGATCTCCAAGAAGGTGCTCGGCCAGGTTGATCGAGTTCTGGCCCATTTCGCGGCGCAGGTCGTTGACGACCTGCTCGCGCTGTGCCAGAAGCTGCTTCGTTCCGGATTCGACGATGCGGTTGCTCTCTTCGTCGGCCTTCGCCTTCAGTTCTGCCTCGATCTGCTTGCCGCGCTCGCGCGCCTGCTCACGGATTTCAGCAGCTTCGGTGCGAGCCTCAGCGAGCTGTGCGTTGTACTTTTCAAGGGCAGCTTTCGCCTCGGCCTGTGCGGCCTCGGCACGCTGAATGCCTCCCTTGATCCGGTCCTCACGCTCGGTCAGGACCTCCTGGAACTTCGGAAGAACAAACTTCCAGAAGATGAACAGGATGATCAGAAACGGGATGAGGGACCAGACGATGTCATATGCCTTAGGCAGCAGGATCGAGTTGCCGCTCTCCAGAGGGAGGGCATCCGCGTTCGCGTGCGCAAGGATGTAAATAGGATTCGCCATGGTTTACCAGCTTTCGGTTAGTTAGCTGATTAAACGAAGAGGAAGCCAGCAACGAGGCCGATCAGTGCCAGGGCCTCAACGAAGGCGATGCCCAGGAACATGGTGGTACGGAGCTGACCGGCCATCTCAGGCTGGCGAGCCATGCCCTCGAGTGCCTTACCGACGAGGATGCCAATGCCGATGCCAGGGCCGATGGTGGCAATGCCGTAACCAACTGCACGGAAGTCAGCAGCTGCAGCAACGGTCTCGCTCTGAGCCAGGATGATTTCGTTCATGAGATGTCGTTCCCTTTCTTGTGCCCAGAGGTTCTGGGCGAAAAAATGTTAAGTGGGGTTATTCAGTTGACCGTGTTGTGGTCCGCTCGTCGCGGTTCCCTCAGCCGAGGGTACTGTGACGACCTTTTTGTTTCATCTAGTGAGAATCCGCATGCAACGAAAGCTCAATGTACACCGCAACCAGCAGAGCGAAGATGTACGCCTGAAGGAAGATGATGATGAGCTCGTAAACGGTGAAGAGGACCGCTGCGAGGATGGTGACACCGGACATTGCGGTCCAGCCGTTCATCTGCCAGAAGAAGAAGTTCGTGGCAGAGTACAGCAGAACCAGAATGAGGTGGCCGGCCAGGAAGTTGGCCATAAGACGCAGCGCCAGGGTTACTGGCCTCAGGATGAAAGTCGAGAAGAACTCAATTGGGACCACCAGAATATGAAGTGCTGGTGGAATGTTCGGGACCACTACCGAAGACTTCACGTACTTGAAGAATCCGTAGCGCTTGGAACCTGCGTAAACGAACGCAACGTAACCAATCAACGCCATGACGAGGGGCATGCCCATTCGTGCGTTTGGCGAGATGTTGAGTCCCGGGATGATCGTCGTAACGTTCATCATCAAGGTCGCGAAGAAGATGGTGGCGATGACCGGCAGGAACCGGCGGCCTTCCTTCTTTCCGAGAATATCCTCAGCGATGTGGATACGAACGAAATCGAGTGCATACTCTGCAAAATTTTGGACGCCATGCGGAATCAGCTTCGGCTTACGCATAGCCCAAAGGAAGAAGATCACCACGATGGCTGTCATCAGAAGACGGATCAGCATCAGGCGATCAAGTGCGAACCAACCGTTAGCGAAATCGGTGAACAGCATGTCCACCACTTCGCCACTTTCGGTTACGTGCCCCGGGAAAAATTCGTCGTCCAAACTCGGGGCGTGGAATTCACCCTTCATGGACAGTGTTGTAACGCTCAGCGTTCTCTCCCGTGTTCGGGCCGTGCACGCGTGGGTTTGTGCACGGTGCGATGGACGTCTGAAAAACTCGCTGTAATCGTCACGGACTCCGTCGCACATCAGCGCGGCGATTACAGGGGACGTGCTCCTTGAAACTCTCTCCGGCGTTATTGTCTGCTGCCTTCAAGGGTTCCTTGGTTCAACCCGCGTAATAGACTAACAGGTGATTTGGGCTTTTATCCAAGTGGGGCGGGGGGAACGGGAATTCCACTGTGTTCCTATTGCAGAAATACCGCGTGAGCGGGTTCTTTCATGTCGTGTTAGGTGTGTCACAACTGCCAGCATCTGGGAAAACGGGGGTGGTTACACACCCGAAGGCTAGGAGTTTTCTGCTATTTCACTGCCGGATTGACGCTGGTCAGTGCAGGAAAGTTACCAAATTTTTTCAGGCTTTTGACGGTTTCCGGAAACAGAAATCCCACTAGTGGGATTTTCGCCTAAAGTCACACCGACAGCAGTGGGGTGAGTCGCCCCACTCCCCCACAATCCGGCGGCCCTCCCTGTCCATGTGGACATGACGTACGTACGGTCCACCAACTATGCCACCCCCGCAGACACCATGAGATGCCTCACGGCCCCCTGCCGCGTGAGCAGGGGGCCGTGAGGAAAGAAGGCGGTGGGCTTTCTAGCCGATGTAGGTAACCCGGGAAGTCATGACTCCCCAGACTTCCATGGCCAGGACCACGATCAGCGCGAGTATCACTGTGACAAAAAGTGCCACGGTGTCATAGAACTGCATGTCACGGATCACCACGAGCACGATGATCAACACGACGATCTTGAGCAACCAGCTCCCCAGCACGATGGCACCGGTGGTGGCGGCATCAGTGTTGGAGGTGATCAGCACGCTGAGTGCGGTGAGGATGACAAAGCCGCCACCGAGCGCCGCACCGATCAGCACACCCCAGATGCCGGGGAGGTCTCGCAGGCCGCCCCAGACGGCCAGGGAGATGATGGTCAGCACGACCAGGGCGACGGTGCCAAGCTTGACGGCCCGCTGGAGTGGTCGGCGGTGATCGTCGAACTCTGACAGTTCGGGGGGTGCTGAGATGTCTGGGGTCTGGGGCTGTTCGTTACTCACGTCGGGAAATCCTACCGGGTTGATGGAACTAAACGATAAAGGTGACTATTCACAACCTGAGAATCAGGGTGAAACAAGTGTGAAAACTTGATTATTCAGGTTGATGGGCCCCGTCACGTTCAGAGGCACGGTGCAGCCCTCCCCCATGCATCAGGGGCACAACGGTGAGCACGCCAGCCAGGATGAAACCGGCGATGGTGATGCCGACGGCAAACAGCGGCGGAACCACGGAGAAGCTCACCGCACCGAAGGCCACGACCGTGACCCACATGTACAGAACCAGAACGACACGGCGATGGGTGTGCCCGATGTCCAGGAGACGATGGTGCAGATGCATCTTGTCCGGGGAGAAAGGTGAGGTGCCTTTGCCCACGCGTCTGATCACCGCCATCACCAGATCCAGCAGGGGGATGGCCACCGCAGCCAGCACCACGATGATCGGCGACATCAATGCGATCATATCCACGGTGCCGTACAGGCTCATGTTGATCTTGCCGGAGGCCGAGGTCGAGGCCGCCGCCAGCAGCAGCCCGATGAGCATGGATCCGCTGTCCCCCATGAAGATGCGTGAAGGCTCAAAGTTGTGGGGCAGAAATCCTGCACAGACCCCCACCAGGGCGGCGGCGATGATGGCCGGTGGGTAGGCGGAGACGGCACCATTCTGGTCAAAGAGGATGGTCAGGGAGAACACCAATATGGCAGCACCGGCGATCATGCCCACGCCGGCAGAGAGCCCATCCAGGCCATCGACGAAGTTGAGGGCATTGATCAGGGCGACGGTGAACAGGGTGGTCAGGATCGTTGACTGGACCTGGTCGATCAACAGGGTGGTTCCCCCACCGAAGGGCACATAGAGGATCGTCCAGGTCAGGCCCAACAGGCTCATGGTCACAGCACCGACGATCTGGCCTACCAGTTTGGTGATCGCGTCTAGGTCGAAAAGATCATCCAGCGCGCCCACCACCACGATGCCAAAGCCCGCCCAGATCACAGCGTGCATCTCCGGGGTGATGGGCATGAAGCCTCTTGTCAAGGCTGGTAGCTGGCCTGCGAGGTATACCGCGCCGAGGAAGCCACTGAACATGGCCACCCCACCGAGCCGGGGTTTGGGCATGGTGTGCACATCGCGGTCACGGATCTCATTGAGGCGACCACTGCGCACCATGAGGGTACGGATGATTCCCGTGGTGAGATAGGTGAGGGCGGCGGCCACCAGGATCACCAGTCCCAGTTCGCGCAGCGGGATTCCCGCGAAACCGACTCCCATTGCTAACGCAGGCTTTCCGCCGAGACTCCTAGAACCTCACCGATGCGTTCTGCACTGATGGCGCCCTCGCGGAGAAGCTTGGGGTGATCACCGGAGATATCGATGATGGAGGACGGTTTGCCGATGGCGCATTCGCCACCGTCAAGATAGACGGAGACGTTCTGGTTGAGCTGCTGGCGTGCCTCGGTGACGGTGCTCGGTGGCTGGTGGCCTGAGATATTGGCTGAGGAGACAGCCATGGGGCCGGTTTCCCGCAGCAGTTCAATGGCCACCGGGTGCAGGGGCATACGCAGCATCACGGTGCCGCGGGTGTCGCCGAGGTTCCAGGGCAGGCTGGGTGCCTGTGGGACGATGATGGACAGTCCACCAGGCCAGAATGCCTCCACCAGGGTTTTCGCCTGTGGGGAGTAGTACTGGACCAGTCCCTGGATGGTGTCCCAGCTGCCGACCAGGACAGGAACGGGCATGTCCGGGCCGCGGTGTTTGGTGGCCAGGAGGTTGGCTACCGCCTGGTTATTGAAGGCATCGCAGCCCAGTCCATAGAGGGTATCCGTGGGAAGGACAACGAGCTGACCGGCCTTGACCGCGTCAACAGCGGCCTTGACGCCTGCTGTGCGGGATTCCGGGTCGGCACAGTCATAGATTCTGCTCACTGTGGGGGTGCTCCTAGAAAGATATACGGATGGTGATAAAAAAGTTTGAAACTCAAAGTCACAGCCTACTCGCCGTGATAAAGCGTGCCCGACCGGTCAGGTCTTCAAGCACGGCCACATTGCCAAACCCTCCGTGGCTGGTGAATACTGCCTGCACCTGTTCTGAGGTGGTGTCATCGTGTTCCACCCCGACCACTCCCCCAGGTTTGAGCAGGGCGTGGATGAGGTGGATCATCTCCACGATGACATCCATGCCGCTGTCACCACTGAAAACAGCGATGTGGGGGTCGGAGTAGACCTCCGGTTCCAGGTCGGTGGTCTCCGGAACATAGGGTGGGTTGGACACCAGGATGTCCACTTCCCCGTGCAGCTCCGGCAGGAGCGCGGGGTCAGTGGCATCACCGAGGACCAGTTCCACGTCCGGGGTGAACTCGGTGAAATTGCGCGCTGCCCAGGTGGCAGCCTGAGGATCAAGTTCAACGGCGGTGACTCGGGCGTCGATAAGCTCATGGGCCACGTAGGCGGCAAGCGCCCCGCTGCCGGTGCACAGGTCCACGATGACGGGCTTATCGATGCCGCGTGCCTGGCGCACAGCCCAATCGGCCAGCACCTCAGTTTCAGGGCGCGGAACAAAAACCCCAGGACCGACCTGCAGATCAAGCGCACCCCTCGGGGCACGCCCCAGGATGTGCTGGAGTGGTTCCCGCTGCGCGCGACGCCGGACGGCCTCATCGAAGCCGTCTGGAACACCATCGCGCAGGTACAGGGCCACGTTGAGCGGACCACAACCAAGCAGGTGTGCGGCGATCAGGCGGGCATCATTAAGTGGCGACGCCACCCCAGCCTGATCCAGGATGGTGGTGGCGTCGCGCATGGCTTCCCCGAGGGTGCGCATTGTCTAGCTGTCAGCCTCGAGTCGTTCTGCACGTTCAGCGGCACGCAGGGCAGTGAACAGGTCATCTAGTTCACCGTCGAGAACGGAATCAAGGTTGTTGGCCTTGAAGCCGATGCGGTGATCGCTGATGCGGTTCTCCGGCCAGTTGTAGGTACGGATGCGCTCAGAGCGGTCCATGGTGCGGATCTGGGATGCGCGCCCCTGGGCGGCCTCAGCGTCAGCCTCCTCCTTCTTCAGAGCCTGCAGACGGGCTGCGAGCACCTGCATGGCACGTGCTCGGTTCTGAATCTGGGAGCGTTCCTTCTGACACGTCACCACGATGCCCGTGGGCAGGTGGGTGATGCGCACGGCGGAGTCAGTGGTGTTAACACCCTGACCTCCCTTACCGGAGGAACGGTAGACATCGACGCGGATCTCCTTCTCATCGATCTCCACATCCTCAATCTCATCCGGTTCAGGATAAACCAGCACACCGGCAGCGGAAGTCTGGATGCGTCCCTGGGACTCGGTCACCGGCACGCGCTGTACGCGGTGGACTCCACCCTCGAACTTGAACTGACTCCAGGCACCATCACGGGATGGCTGACGAGAACGCACAGACAAGGTGATGTCCTTGACGCCACCCAGATCGGATTCCGCAGAGTCCAGAACCTCGATGACAAACCCGTGCTTGTCGGCGTACTTCTGGTACATGCGCAGCAGGTCACCTGCGAACAGGGCTGCTTCGTCACCACCGGCACCGGCCTTGATCTCCATGACGATGTCATCACCATCGTGCTCATCACGTGGTGCCAGGAGGTCAGCGAGCTTTTCCTCCAGTTCCACGAACTCCACCTCGAGGCGTGCAGCCTCATCGGCGAATTCATGGTCCTCGTGTGCCATTTCCCGGGCTGCCTCCAGGTCATCGCGGACCTGGGTCAGCTCACGGTGCACATTGATGATCGGCTGCAGTTCGGAGTAGCGCTTGCCCACTCGTCGTGCTGCTGTCGCATCATTGTGCAGTGCGGGATCGGCCATCTGTTCTTCGAGTCCGTGGTATTCCGCCAGGATATCGTCAACTGCTGATACCTGTCCTGACATTAGGAGTACTCCTCGTCGTTTTCAGTGCCTGCCATCGGTGCGCTTGAGGCTACCTGCATCAGGAATTCCGCGTTGGACTTGGTCTTCTTCAGCTGCTTGATCAGCAGATCGATGGCCTGCTGGTTATCCAGTGCAGACAGAATACGACGAAGCTTGTGCATGATGCGAGCCTCATCCGGGTTGAGCAGGAGCTCATCCTTACGGGTACCTGACGGGTTGACATCAACGGCTGGGAACACACGGCGCTCGGAGATCTTACGATCCAGCTTGAGCTCGGCGTTACCGGTGCCCTTGAACTCCTCGAAGATCACGGTGTCGCCGGCGGAACCGGTCTCCACCATCGCGGTGGCGATGATGGTCAGTGAGCCACCGTGCTCGATGTTTCGTGCGGCACCCAGGAAACGCTTCGGTGGGTACAGCGCGTTGGAGTCAACACCACCGGACAGGATGCGTCCAGACGCTGGTGAACTGTTGTTGTAGGCGCGGCCCAGGCGGGTGATGGAGTCGAGCAGGACAACAACGTCCTGGCCCTGCTCCACCAGACGCTTGGCGCGCTCGATGGCCAGCTCGGCGACAGCGGTGTGCTCCCCTGGTGGGCGGTCGAAGGTGGAGGAAATGACCTCACCCTTGACCGAACGCTGCATGTCGGTGACTTCTTCAGGTCGCTCATCAACCAGCACAACCATGAGGTAACACTCAGGGTTGTTGGTAGCAATGGCGTTGGCGATGTTCTGCAGGATCGTGGTCTTACCGGCCTTTGGTGGAGACACGATCAGTGCGCGCTGTCCCTTACCGATCGGCATGATCAGGTCGATGACACGGGTGGTCAAGACCTTCTGCTCGGTTTCCAGACGCAGACGCTGGTTCGGGTACAGCGGGGTCAGCTTGTTGAACTCCGGACGGTTGCGTGCCTCTTCAGCAGGCAGACCGTTGACGGACTCCACACGGCTGAGGTTGTTGTACTTCTGACGGTTACGTCCACCGTGTCCACCGTGTCCACCATGTCCACCCTGGTTGCCGCCCTGGTTCATGCGAACCTGGCCGGTGATGGCATCGCCGGAACGCAGTCCCATGCGACGGATCAGCTGGTTGTTGACAAAGACGTCGGACGGTGCCGGATGGTAACCGGTGGTGCGGACGAATGCGACGTTGGTGTCCACGATGTCCAGGATGCCGGCCACGTTCTGCAGCTGCTCTTCCTGCTGGTTGTCAGCCTGGTGGTCATTCTGGTTGTCACCACGGTTGTCGCCACGGTTGTCGTTGCGGTTGTCACGGTCACGGCCACGACGGTTGCGGCGCCCACGACGGCCACGACGGTCATCGCCGTGCTCATCATTGTCACGGTTGTCGTTGCGGTTGTTCTGGCGGTTGTTGTGTCCGCCACCGTTCTGACGACGATCATTGTTGTCATGATCACGGTTGTCGTTGCGATCGTCAGAGTCCTGCTGGTTCTCACCGGACTGCTGATCATCGCTGCGGTTGTCATCGCGATCATAGTTGCGGTCGTGGCGGTCGTTGCGGTGTCCACGACGGTCACGACGCTGGTTGTAACGACGGTTGTCGCCGGAGTCCTGCTCATTATCAGCGGACTGCTGGGTGCGCTGCTCGGAAGTCTGCTGAGTGTTCTGCTCAGCTGCAACGGTGGTCTCTTCGGCCTGTGGGGCGGCATCCGGGGTCACGGTAGGTGCGTCGTTCTGCTGCTGCTCCACCTGCTCAATATCCTGGCCGCCCTGGGTGTCGCGGTGGGTCTGGCGCTGGCGGTTACGGCGTGCCCGGCGTGCTGCGGAACGGGACTCGAAGCGGTTGTCCTGGTCATCACCGTCATCAACAGCATGCTCGGAGGACTGCTGAGCTGGTTCCTGAACCTGCTGGTCAACAGTGTTCTCAGTGCGCTCCTGCTCCCGGACTGCAGGAGCAGCTGGTGGAGTGACCGGAGGTGCGGTCACCCGGCGACGTCCACGACGTGCCGGAGCCTCAGACTGGGTGGTCTCAACGGCGTTATCGGCTGGCTCTGCAGCAGCTGCGGGAGTTTCCACTGCTGGAGCGGTGGTCTTGGTGGCACGTCGGGAACGTGTGTGTGGCGCCTGCTTCTCCTCAGATGTAGGTGCAGCTGTGGCAGGTGCCTTAGCTCCGGTGTTTCCAGAGCGCGCAGCGTTGATGGCGTTGATCAATTCGCCCTTGCGCAGTGCTGAGGTGCCCTTGAGGCCAATTTCTCCAGCAATCTTGCGCAGTTCCGGCAGTCGAAGAGCGGTCAGTTCGCCCTGGTTCGCTGCGGTTGTGTCTGTGTTGGTCACAGATATCCTTTCGTTGCATTCCAGCCGTGATGTGATTTTTGACGTTCCCCGGTTCAAATGCGAGGAATGATGAAGGCTGAGAGCTGCTTCTGTGTAATTTAGGTGTGATGCGCCTGAACAGGCCTACATCGTGGCGGGCTCCACCAGGGAAATTGCACCACAGGTGGAAACACACGCACAATCCAGGTTGCGTGACAGTTCACATGGGAAGGAAAACACAGTTCCCGCATCCAATTTTAAGATGCGACAGTGCGTTCAGTTCCAGACCGTGGTGTGGCTTGATATGCCCACACCTCTCAAAGGTGCCCGATGAAGGTACTCCCCCCGCCAGCTTCTAGAGTTAACAGGCCGTTGTGTGGGGGGAATGTGTGTGCACCGGGAATACCTTGCCCGGCCTTGTTGGGACATATTAGCGCATTACGCGGACAGTGTCTCAATCGGTATGACTTAAACACGTCGAACAGGCGAGAAAACTTCCCTACCCCTTATCAATATGGACCAGCCCGGTTTTATTCCCCTGTGGCTTCGGTAGCCCGCTAGAGTGGTCGGCATGCTCAGCACGATGCAGGATGTCCCCCTCTCACTGTCCCGGATCCTCAAGTACGGATCCACCGTCCATGGTGACACCATCATCACCACCTATGACGGGGATGAGCAGGAGGAGATCACCTTTGCCAATATCGGGGCCCGCGCCGCCGCCCTGGCCCATGCCCTGCGTGATTCACTCGGCATCACCGGCGACCAGCGGGTGGGATCCCTGTTGTCCAACTGTGCGGAACACGTGGAGACAATGTTCGCGGTGGCCTGCATGGGCGCGGTATTCAACCCGCTGAACAAGCAGTTGATGAATGATCAGATCTCCTTCATCATCAACCATGCCGAAGACGAGGTCATCGTGGCCGATCCCCGTCTGGCCCCTCAACTGGGTGAGGTCCTGAAGGAATGTCCCGGTGTACGTGCCATCATCTTCATCGGCGATGCGGATATCACCGAACCTGCCTCACATCTGCCAGAGACGGTGGAGAGTTATTCCTATGAGTCTCTGTTGGATGGCCGTTCCACCAACTTTAACTGGCCGGAGCAGGATGAGCGCACCGCCGCGGCCATCTGTTATTCCACCGGCACCACCGGCGCACCCAAGGGTGTGGTGTATTCCCATCGTTCCCTGTATCTGCAGTCTCTGAGTCTGCGCACCACTGACTCTTTATCGGTAGCCCATGGCGAAACCTTCCTGTGCTGTGTACCGATCTATCACGTGCTCAGCTGGGGTGTGCCGATTGCGGCCTTCATGTCGGGCACTCCCCTGGTCATGCCCGGTGAGGATCTCTCCGCCCCGACGTTGGCGAAGATCATCTCCACCACCCTGCCCCGTGTGGCCCACGGTGTGCCGACCCTGTGGATCCAGCTGATGGTTCACTATCTGAAGAACCCACCGGAGCGCATGTCCCTGCGTGAACTCTATGTGGGTGGTTCTGCAGTGCCACCGGTGGTGATCACCCTGTGGGAAGAACGTTATGGCGTGGATGTGGTCCATGTGTGGGGCATGACAGAAACCTCCACCGTGGGTACTGTCTCCCGCCCACCATCTGGGGTATCCGGTGAGGCACGTTGGAGTTATCGTGTCTCCCAGGGGCGTTTCCCCGCCTCCCTGGACTTCCGGGTGGTCAACGATGGTCAGGTCATGGCTTCCACCGACCGTAATGAAGGTGAGATCCAGGTTCGTGGGCCATGGGTCACCGGATCCTACTTCCAATCCTCTTCGGCAAAAGAGGGCGGACTCGCCCACACCTTCAATGGTGCTGAGGTGGACCAGGAGGATGATTCCTTCACCGCCGACGGCTGGCTGCGCACCGGTGATGTGGGGTCGGTGACCAGCGATGGCTTCCTCACCATCCAGGACCGCTCCCGTGACGTAATCCGTTCCGGTGGCGAGTGGATCTACTCCAGTCAACTGGAAAACCTCATCATGGCCACCAACGAGGTGGTGGAGTGTGCCGTCATCGGCTTCCCGGATGATAAATGGGTGGAACGTCCACTGGCTGTCACCTTGCTCTACCCGCATGTGGAGCCCACCCGCGAAACTGCTGAGCTACTGCGTGACCAGCTGCGTGACCGTCTGCCCAACTGGATGCTGCCGGAGTACTGGACCTTCGTCAAGGAGATCGACAAGACCTCGGTGGGCAAGTTCGATAAGAAAGACCTGCGCATGCACCTGGCCGATGGTGACTTCGAAGTGATCAAACTCAAGGGACCCGGCGAAAAGTAATCAGAGAAATAATCCGGGACCCCTATGAAGACCCGATTTTTTCCGGTTATAGTTGGTTTTAATCTGCAATGTTTCTAGGATGGAGATCACATGACTACACGCCTCTTTCTCCAGTCTGGGCCGCCCCAGCAGCCACAGCAGACATCGCAAAGCACGCTCCCTGCCGACCTCCCCCCGGCCCACACCGACGGCACGCGCGAACTTCGCGACCGCTTCGGCCGTGTTGCCCGTGACCTGCGCGTCTCCCTCACCGACCGCTGCAACCTGCGGTGCACCTACTGTATGCCTGCAGAAGGGCTGGAGTGGCTGCCCACCGAGCAGACGCTCAACGACGAAGAGATCATCCGCCTCATCCGCATCGCCGTGGAAAAACTCGGCATCAGGCAGATCCGTTTCACCGGTGGTGAACCCCTGATGCGCAAGAACTTAGACACCATCATCGCCGCCACCACCGCGTTGCGCACCGATGAGGGCAAGCAGGTGCGCACCGCCCTGACCACCAACGGGCTGGGGCTGGATAAGCGCATCGCCGGTTTGAAGAAGGCCGGTCTGCACCGCGTCAACATCTCTCTGGACACCATTGACGCCAAGCGTTATCTGGCACTGACCCGGCGCGACAGGCTTGCCGGGGTGCTGACCTCGATTGAGGCTGCGGTGACTGCGGGGCTGGATCCGGTGAAGGTCAATGCGGTGGTGATGCCGGGTGTGAATGAGGTGGATGTTGTTCCGCTGGCGTCCTATTGCCTGGGGCTGGGTGCGCAGTTGCGTTTCATTGAGCAGATGCCCTTGGGTCCGCGTGAGCAGTGGAAACGTTCGGATATGGTGACGGCTGCGGAGATCATCGAGCGTTTGGAGGAACGCTTTGAACTAACCCCTGCCAGGGAACCACGGGGTGCGGCTCCTGCTGCGCTGTGGAATGCCACTGACCGTGATGATCCGGAACTGAGCGGGCAGCTGGGCATCATCGCCTCGGTGACGCATCCTTTCTGTGGGGATTGTGACCGTTCCCGTCTGACCAGTGATGGCACGATCCGCAACTGCCTGTTTGCACGCAGTGAAACCCCCTTGCGTGATCTCATGCGTTCCGGGGCTTCCGATGATGAGCTTGCCGCGGTGTGGGCTGGTGCGATGTGGGTGAAGAAACCTGGACACGGCATTGATGATGAAGGTTTTCTCCAACCGGATCGTCCGATGTCCGCCATCGGTGGCTAGTTCCCTTTCCACTTCCCCCTCTTCAGGAGTCCCCCACACGTGTCCACCATTACTGAGCATCTCACCCGGGTTCTTGATCTGATCACACCTGGGCAACCGGTGAACCTTCCGCTATCCGATGCGCTTGGTTGTGTGTTGGCACAGGACTGCCATGCCGCGCTGGCTGTGCCCCCGTTTTCCAACTCCGCCATGGATGGTTTCCTCATCAATGTGGCCGATCTTGATCCTGCCGGCACCGCCACGCTTGAGGTGACCGGTGATGTTGCCGCCGGTGCCACCGCCCGCATCCCGGAACCGGGCTGTGCCGTGCGCATCATGACCGGAGCACCGATCCCCGATGATCCGGTACCGGAGGGACTGGCCGTGATCCCAGTGGAAGACACCTCCGCACTCCCTGGACCGCAAAAACTCACACCCACCATCACCATCAACAACTACCGCGGCCGCGCACACATCCGCCCCCGTGGTGACAATGTTGCTGTGGGTGATCGTGTGGCCCGCGCCGGGGAACTAGTTGATGCCAGCATGCTCGCCGGGTTGATCTCCGCGGGTGTTGCTGAGGTCAGTGTTCATCCCCGGCCCACGGTCACGGTCTTGAGCAGTGGCGATGAGCTGGCCCCGGCCGGTGTTATTCCAGGTGAGGGGCAGATTCCGGATTCCAACCGCCCCATGGTGGCAGCCCTGCTGGGGGAAGCAGGGATTATCCATGTCACCCAGGAACACACCAGTGATGATCCACGGGAGTTCAGTGAGATCTTCACCAGGGCTGTCACAGAAAGCGATCTGGTGATCACCACCGGTGGTGTGTCTGCCGGCGCCTTCGACGTGGTGAAGGCTGTCATCGGCGATACCGCCTCAGGGGCTGATATGTGGTTCGGTCCGGTCCAGATGCAACCTGGAAAGCCCCAGGGTGCTGGCACATGGGCACGTGCTGATGGAACATCAGCTTCGGTCCTGTGTCTCCCGGGTAATCCTGTGGCTGCCTTCGTCTCATTCCTGCTGTTCATCCGCCCCGCCGTGGATAAACTTCGTGGAATAACCACCGTGGCTGACCTTGACTCCCGCCCACGGGTCACTGCCGCAGCAGGTGTGGCCTTCCCTGATGCCCGGACCAAGGACCTCATCGTCCCGGTCCGACTCGCCTGGGGGCCTGAGGGTGCCACAGCAACACCCTTTACCCGTCAGGGTCGGGGTAGCCATTTTGTGGCCTCGCTCAACGGTGTTGATGGTTTTGTCATCCTCGCCCCGGATACCCCGGGGCCTGGCCCCGGCGCGCCACTGCAGGTGTATCTGACATGAACGTGATCATTCTGGCTGGTGGCGAGGGTTCCCGCATGGGTGGGGTGGATAAGGCTGCGGTGCGGCTGGATGGCCGGACCCTGCTGACCTATCTCCTGGAGGCGCTCGGTGATGAGCATGATGTCATCGTGGTGTCCCCGCGGGTGATTGACGGGGTGGACACCATCAGTGAGCAGCCTCCCTTGGGTGGACCGGTGGCGGGTATCGCCGCAGGTGCACAGAGCCTTCCCTGTGCTGAGGAGTTCACAGCCGTGCTGGCGGTGGATGCCCCTTATTCCGCGGAGTTTCTCCCCACTCTCATCGCTGCGATCGGTGACGCCGATGTGGCTGTCACCCGCGCGGCCGATGGATGGTTACAGCCCCTGTGTGCTGTGTGGCGAACCACCTCACTACATCAGGCGCTCGCCCAACTCGGCGATGTCCGCAACCAGCCAGCCAAAGCCCTGCTCAGGGCAGTGGGTGCGGTTGTGGAGGTACCAGGTGATGGCACCGAAGCTGACTATGACACCGTGGCGGAACTCTCCACACTCGGTGATGTGGAACTGCCCTCCACATAAACAGTAAAGACCATGCCCTGATTCTTATGCCCGGACACCGTGCACCACCCCCGTGTGTCTTCCGCGAAAATTCCCAGGGGAAGATCTCTGATTCCTCCGGAGCAATCCGACCTGATATCCATACCACCTGATGGTGATGACGGCACCGGCAAGCATCAGCACCATGTGCGCCAGCACCCCGGTGTCCACGCTTATCGACGCCCGCGTCCACCGCTGCCCGTGATTGCTGCGTCGCTGGGTGAACACCGTGGTGATAATCGGGTGCAGGGGGAAAACGGTAGTCACCATCATGCCCGGGTGTGTCACACCTGCCTGCTGATGCATGCCTGCCAGGTGCAACAGCGTCGCGGCTGTCAGTGTGGTGACAAAAACCGGCAGGGCACGTCGGGCACGGTCTGATGCCTGGGCACTGATGTGGGGGTGTTGCTGAGTGTGGGCGGCAGGGTGATGACCAGGTTGGTGGACAGTGAACCACACAAGCTGCCCCGGATCCTCACGGTGTGCCAGATCATCACAGCGATGATCAAAATGGCGCCGATATTCGAGAGGTGTCCCCACCCGCCTGTGGTGGGCGTACGGGTCAGGGTTTCGATGAAATACGTGGTGCAGACGATGATCGCGGTCATGATCACGCCTATAGTGCCGGTGTGGATAGCAATTCACCAGCTCACCAGTGCGCCCAGCTGATGGCCCATGGCAACCATGAGTACCACGGCGGTCCAGGCCACCAGACTGTGCCAGCGGGAGCGTTTCTGGAGTGAGCTGTTCAGGGATGCCAGCTTGGTGGAAGCCTGAGACTGTTGAGGGGCTGTGGGGTTAAGCATGATCGTGGTCTCCGGCCACGACGTACGCCAGAAGCAATTTAATTAGCACGGTTTCAATGGTACTAATTGAGTTATCGTTGACATGAACCTGCTCGAGAAAGGCACACCACGATGGCCATCAACCTCCCCCTCAATGACCTCAACAATCCCGGAGAACCCGAGGAGCCCACGCTCAACGCCTCCAACATCCCACATGCGGTCCGACATGGCGCAATTCACGGCGCCCTGGACACCAGACAGGTAGGCCAGTCCATGATCCTCATCGCCCCACACAACCCCCTGCCCCTACTGGATGAGATTGAAGCCCGCACGGAAACCTTCACCGTGGACTACCTCAAGGAAGGTCCCGGCGACTGGCACCTGCGCCTGACCCGCACCGCCTGAGACCTTCGGACAGACATCAGTAGAGGCGCTCGAAGATCGGAGCGAGTAATGGACAGACAATCCCAAGCGCATCACTGACCCCGCCGACAGAGCTCGGCGCATTCACAATCAGGCTGGCCCCACTTTCTCGCGCGGTCAGTCCGACCAGGCCGCGCGAGAGTCCAGCCTGATGGGTATTGGCCAGTCCCGCAAACAGAATCTGTGACATCACCGCACTCAACTCCGTCTCCAGCAGCGGTGCGGTGGCCTCCGGAGTGCGGTTGCGTGGCCCTACGCCCGTGCCACCAACCGTGACGATCACGCGGACCCCTTCGGCAACCGCCCTTCGGAGCTCGTCATCCACAGCCTCCACCCCCTCCGGGACGACGACACGGCGCACCACATCAACCCCGGTGCGGGAGAGGAGCCGCTCCGTGAGGACGCCTGCCTGATCCTCCCGCTCGCCCGAATGGATCCGATCAGACACGACGATGACCATTCCCGATAAATCCATGCCCTGGATCGCCACTTGAAAACCCTTTCCTCATTTCCCTCCCCACCCCCACCAAGGGGTGCGAAAAGAAAACCACATTCATGTTGACATGCCCCCCTTGCAACAAACCTGCAGCCAGTGAATTAGAACACAGAAATGTTGCGTAATTTAAAACGGGAAACATCGTACTTAAATAGACGCTAGCAGGTCAACGCTGTTAGATTGGAGAAAATCACAGCCACATACGGGCTTGTTGAAAAGCCCTTCCATTCTCACAAGAAGAGGCGCAAAGTGACAGAACTCAACACCAAGGGAGCAACCCTCCAAGGGTGGGATCCCGAAGATCCCGACCACTGGGACTCCAAGATCGCCTGGCGAACCCTGTCGATCACCACCTTCTCCCTCATCATCGGCTTCTCCGTCTGGTACCTGGTTTCCGCCATCGCACCACTGCTCAACCGCATCGGATTCGACCTGACGGCTGCACAGCTCTACTGGCTGACATCCATCCCAGGGCTTGCCGGCGGTACGCTCCGCCTGATCTACATGTTCCTGCCTGCGCGCGTCGGTACGAGAAATCTCGTCGGACTGTCCTCCGCACTGTTCCTCATCCCGATGTTCGGCTGGTTCCTCGCCGTCCAAGATTCCAACACCCCTTATTGGTGGCTTCTGGTTCTGTCCGCCCTGACCGGCATCGGTGGCGGCGTCTTCTCCGGCTACATGCCGTCGACCGGCTGGTTCTTCCCCAAGGCCAAGTCCGGAACCGCCCTGGGAATCCAGGCCGGTGTGGGTAACCTGGGTGTCTCCATCATCCAGTTCCTCGGCCCCTGGGTCATGGGCTTTGGACTCCTGGGCATCGGCTTCATCACCCCGCAGCGCACCGGTGAGGGGTCCGAGGTCTTCGTCCACAACGCAGCCATCGTGCTGGTCCCCTGGACCATTCTGGCCGCGGTGATGTCCTTCCTCTTCCTGAAGAATATCCCGATGAAGGTGAACTTCCGGGACCAGCTGAACTTCTTCAGCAATAAAAACACCTGGATACTCAGCGTCGTCTACATGATGACCTTCGGAGCCTTCGCCGGCTTTGCCGCCCAGTTCGGCCTGGTCATCAACAACCACTTCGGTATCGCCTCCCCGATGGCAGAGCAGTTCCCCGCCGAAGCTCTGCACGCAGGTGCCACCTACGCCTTCCTCGGCCCACTGATCGGAGCCTTGGTGCGCGCCGCCTGGGGTCCACTGTGTGACAAATTCGGCGGCGCCATCTGGACCTTTGTCAGTGGTGTCGGCATGATCGCTTCCACCACGGCCGCAGCGATCTTCCTCTCCCGGGCAGCAACCCCGGATGATTTCTGGCCGTTCCTGTGGTCCATGCTGGCCCTGTTCTTCTTCACCGGTATTGGCAACGCCGGCACCTTCAAACAGATGCCGATGATCCTGCCCCGGAAGCAGGCCGGTGGTGTCATCGGTTGGACCGGTGCCCTCGCGGCATTCGGCCCCTTCATTGTCGGTGTCCTGCTCTCCATGACCCCCACCGTGGGCTTCTACTGGGGTTGCGTGGTGTTCTTCATCATCGCCACCGCCTTGACCTGGATCTACTACGCCCGTCCGAACGCCCCCTTCCCGGGATAACCGAAAGGCTTCTCACCAACATGACTACAACCCATTCGAACACGGATTCCGTCAATCCCCTGTTCAAGCTCGGAACCTATCTCCGCAAGGGAACCGTGGGTCCTGAAGGACAACAGATCTTCCTCAAGGGAGGCCGCCAGGCCGATGTCTTCTACCGCAACCGCTGGTCCTTCGACAAGATGGTCCGCTCCACCCACGGTGTGAACTGCACCGGTTCCTGCTCCTGGAAGGTCTACGTCAAGGACGGCGTGATCACCTGGGAGTCCCAGGCTGTGGACTACCCTTCCACCGGCCCGGACATGCCGGACTATGAACCACGCGGCTGTCCCCGTGGTGCCTCCTTCTCCTGGTACACCTACTCCCCGACCCGTATCCGCTACCCCTATGTGCGTGGCGTGCTCGTGGACATGTACCGCGAAGCCAAGACGCGCCTGGGCGATCCTGTCCTGGCATGGCGTGAGATCCAGGAGACCCCGGAGAAGCGCCAGGCATATATCTCCCAGCGTGGCAAGGGCGGTCTGATCCGCGTCCAGTACGACGAGGCCATTGAGATGGCTGCCGCCGCCCACATCTACACCATCCGCCAGCACGGCCCGGACCGTATCCACGGCTTCACCGTCATCCCGGCGATGTCCCAGGTCTCCTACGGGGCCGGCACCCGCTTCCTGCAGATGATCGGTGGTGTGGCCCTGTCCTTCTATGACTGGTACGCCGACCTCCCACCGGCATCTCCGCAGACCTTCGGCGACCAAACTGACGTTCCAGAATCCGGCGACTGGTATAACTCCAGCTACCTGATGATGTGGGGTTCCAACATCCCGGTCACCCGTACCCCGGACTCCCACTTCATGGTGGAGGCCCGCTACAAGGGCACCAAGGTTGTCGTGGTCTCCCCCGATTTCGCCGATTCCACCAAGTTTGCTGATGAATGGGCACGCATCAACCCCGGCACCGACGGTGCCCTCGCCTTTGCCATGGGTCACGTGATTCTCAAGGAATTCCACGTGAACAAGCAGACTCCGTACTTCATGGATTATATGCGCAAGTACACCGATGCTCCGTTCCTGGTGGAACTGGATGCCCACGGTGACGGCACCTACACCGCCGGCAAGTTCCTCACCGCCGCCGGCGCGGAATCCTTTGCACCTGAAATGGCGCAGACTCCGAACGCCACCCACCGCCTGCTCACCATCCAGGCTGATGGCAGCGTGGTTGATCCCGGTGGCACCGTGGCTGACCGCTGGGGTGAGGAAGGCGAAGGCAAGTGGAACCTACGCCAGGATGGCGTGGCACCGGTGATGTCGATTGCCGATGTCCAGAGCACCACCGGCACCGCCGAGGTCCTCTTCCCCCGCTTCGACCTGACCCCGACCGGCCAGGATGCAACCGGTCCTGTGGGTGCCGGGGTGATCTCCCGTGGTGTTCCCACCGTGGAGATCGGTGGACGCAAATTCACCACCGTCTTCGACGTCATGCTCGCCCACTACGGTGTCAACCGTGAAGAACTCGACCTGCCCGGTGAATGGCCAAAGGACTTCCACGATCCGGTCATGGGCACCCCTGCATGGCAGGAGGAGCTCACCGGTGTGCCTGCCAACCAGGCCATCCGCATCGGACGCGAATTCGCCCAGAACGCTGATGATTCCAAGGGTCGTTCCCAGATCATCATGGGAGCTGGCGTCAACCACTACTTCCATGCCGACTCCATCTACCGCACCTTCCTGGCACTGACCTCCATGTGTGGCACCCAGGGTGTCAACGGCGGCGGTTGGGCACACTACGTGGGCCAGGAGAAATTGCGTCCCGCCAACGGTTGGGCACAGTACGCCTTCGCCACCGACTGGCAGCGCCCACCACGTCAGATGATCACCACCGGCTTCTACTACCTGACCACTGACCAGTGGCGCTATGACAACACCCGCGCTGACCGTCTGTCCTCCCCGTTGGCCAACCGTGGCTCCGTGGGCGACAAGATGACCGCAGACACCCTGATCGAGTCCATGAAACGCGGCTGGATGCCCTCCTACCCGCAGTTCAACCGCAACCCACTGGTGCTGTCCCAGGAAGCAGAAGACAAGGGTATCTCCGTTGAGGAGCACATCGTCCAGCAGCTCACCGACGGTGAACTCATCCATGCCTGTGAAGATCCGGATGCCCCGGAGAACTGGCCACGTATCCTGCTCAACTGGCGCACCAACCTCATGGGATCTTCTGCCAAGGGCACGGAGTTCTTCCTGCGCCACATGCTCGGTGTTGATTCCGATGCCACAGCAACAGAAAACAATCCGGACGAGCGACCAGAATCCATCAAATGGCATGAGAAGGCCCCGGAGGGCAAGCTCGATCTGATGCTGACCACGGACTTCCGCAACACCTCCACCACCCTGGTCTCTGACATCGTGCTACCGGCTGCCACCTGGTATGAGAAGCATGACCTGTCCACCACGGACATGCACCCCTTCATCCACTCCTTCAATGCGGCGATCAGCCCGCCATGGGAGACCCGCACGGACTGGGAGGTCTTCCATGACCTGTCCAAGGAGTTCACCCGTCATGCCGGTAAGTGGCTGGGAACCCAGACCGATGTGATCACCGCACCGATCGCTCATGACACCGCCGATGAACTCAACATGCCCGGCGGCATCGTCCCGGACATCACTGAGGTTGGCCTGGTGCCCGGTAAGACCATGGCCAAGATCATCCCGGTGGAACGTGACTACACCAAGATCTACGAGAAGTGGACCCACCTGGGCCCCCTGACGGAGAAGCTCGGCACCGGTACCCACGGCACCGCCTTCAACGTGTCCCAACAGGTGGAGGAACTCGGTCTGATCAACGGCACCAGCATGACCGAGTCCGCCGGTGAACGCCCGCAGCTCAACTCCGCGGTCAAGGCCATCGAGATGATCCTGCACCTGTCCGGGGTGTCCAACGGTGCGGTGTCTGCTGAAGGTTTCCGCAACCAGGGCAAGCGCGTGGGCACGGACATGATGGATCTCATCGCGGACCATGAAGGCACCCGCATCAACTGGGACCAGGTCAAGGAACGTCCGATGGAGGTCATCACCTCCCCGGAGTGGACCGGTGACAAACGCAATGGCCGCCGCTACACGGCGTTTTCCATCAACCTGGAATATGACAAGCCATGGCACACCCTGTCGGGCCGCATGCATTACTACCTCGACCATGACTGGTTCATCGACTATGGCGAGCAGTTGCCGATCTTCCGCCCACCACTGGACAAGATCCACATCAACGGCGAGATCGGGCCCGGTGAAACCCTCACCGGTGCCAATGGTGAGGCTGAGGTGAGCGTGCGCTATCTCACCCCGCACAACAAGTGGTCGATCCACTCCCAGTACTACGACAACCTGCACATCCTGACCGTCTCCCGAGGCGGTCAGGTGATCTGGATGTCGAATAAAGACGCGGAAAAACTCAACATCGCAGACAACGACTGGATCGAGGCCTACAACCGCAACGGCATCGTCTCCGCCCGCGCGATCGTCTCCCACCGCATTCCAGAGGGCACGGTCTTCATGAACCACGCCCAGGAACGCACGGCTGGTACCCCACTCAATGAGAACACCGGACGTCGTGGTGGAACACACAACTCACTGACACGAATCATGATCAAGCCGATTCACGTGGCAGGCGGCTACGGCCAGCTCACCTACGGCTTCAACTACATCGGTCCAACCGGTAACAACCGCGACGAGGTCACCCGCATCCGTCGCCGCTCCCAGGAGGTGCAGTACTAATGAAGGTCATGGCACAGATCGCAATGATCATGAACCTGGACAAGTGCATCGGATGCCACACTTGTTCGGTCACATGCAAGCAGGCATGGACCAACCGCGAAGGCACCGAGTACATCTGGTTCAACAACGTCGAAACCCGCCCAGGTGTGGGCTACCCACGTGGTTGGGAAGACCAGGACAAGTGGGAGGGCGGCTGGGTCCGCACCAACTCCGGCAAGCTCAAGCCGAAAGCCGGTGGCCGACTGAAGAAGCTGGCCACCATCTTCCACAACCCGAAGCTGCCCACCATCGAGGACTACTACGAGCCCTGGTCCTATGAGTATGACAAGCTGCTCTCCGCACCAGCTGGCCAGGCGACCCAGCCAACCGCGCGCCCGGTCAGCCAGCTGGATGGCCGTCCGATGGACACCATCAAGTGGTCATCCAACTGGGATGACAACTTAGGGGGGTCCACCACGACCCTGGATGAGGATCCCATCCTGGAGAAGATGAACCTCCAGGTAGCCAAGGAGATTGAAGATTCCTTCATGTTCTATCTCCCCCGCATCTGTGAGCACTGCCTCAACCCCACCTGTGTGTCCTCCTGCCCATCGGGTGCGATGTACAAACGTGAGGAGGACGGCATCGTCCTGGTGGACCAGGATCAGTGCCGCGGTTGGCGCATGTGTGTCTCCGGCTGCCCGTATAAGAAGGTCTACTTCAACCACAAGTCCGGCAAGGCGGAAAAGTGTACGCTGTGCTACCCACGCCTGGAGGTCGGCCAGCCGACCGTTTGCTCCGAAACCTGCGTGGGACGTCTGCGTTACCTGGGCGTGCTGCTTTATGACGCCGACCGCGTCGCCGAAGTCGCCGCCACCCCGGATGAGACCGACCTGTTCGAGGCGCAGAAGACCCTCTTCCTGGATCCCCACGATCCAGCGGTCATTGCCGCTGCCCAGCGTGAGAACATCCCACACTCCTGGATCGATGCTGCCCAGCAGTCCCCGATCCATGACCTGATCTTCAAGTACGAGCTGGCACTGCCACTGCACCCGGAGTACCGCACCCTTCCGATGGTCTGGTACATCCCGCCACTGTCCCCGATCGTTGATGAGGTCACTGCCTCCGGCAATGACGGTGAGGATCATAAGATCCTGCTCAGTGCCCTGGCCAACATGCGTATCCCCATGGAATACCTGGCAGGACTGTTCACCGCGGGCGATACCCGCCCGGTGGAGAAATCCCTGCGCAGGCTGGCTGCGATGCGCTCCTACATGCGTGACATCAACCTGGGCAATGAGCCCCAGGAGGAAATCGCGCAGGCAGTCGGCATGGATGGCAAGAAGATGCAGGAGATGTACCGCCTGTTGGCGATCGCCAAGTATGACGACCGCTATGTCATCCCCACCGCCTCTCCGGAGACCCCCCGTGGCATCCAAGGTCTGGATCCCTTCGGCAACATCGATCCGACCAGCGCTGCGGAATCCCTCAACATCAGCCTCGGTGAGGGTGCACCGGAAGCCTGTGGCACCGGCGCACCGGCCGCTGCTGGCCGTGTCAGCCTGGCCTCCTGGAACCCAGGCGAACGTCCAGATTCCATGTTCCCGGACCATAAGGACTAGTGGCCATGACACGCAAGAGAACACACACCGGGATCATCCCTCGGGACCTGGTCCAACAGGTGAAGATGAGCGATGAACAACGCAGGCTCGTCTTCATGATCGGTTCCCTCATGATGGATTATCCCGGCGATGACTTCATGGACAAGCTGGGTGCCGTTGAGTCGCAACTGGATCAGCTGCCGCTGCCGGTGGCTGCCAACGTGGTGGAGTTCCTTGATCACGCGCGGGTGAAGGGGCTGCGCTGGATGGAGGAACACTATGTGGAGACCTTCGATCAGCGCCGACGCTGTTCACTGTTTCTCACCTATTACGCCGTGGGTGACACCCGTCAGCGTGGCACCGCCATCCTGGCGTTCCGCGACACCCTAAGACTGCTGGGTTTTGAATCCAAACGCGATGAACTTCCCGACCACCTCTGTGTGGTGCTGGAAGCCGCGGCGCTTGCTGAACCTGAGCGTTTTGCTGACGCCACCGAGATCCTGGCCGCCCACCGTGACGGCATCGAGGTCCTGCGTTCTGCACTGGATAACCTCGACTCCCCCTACCGTTACCTGGTCATCGCATTATGCCAGGCACTGCCGGACATTGATCAGGACACCGCCGACAGCTACATGGAGCTGATCCGCAGTGGTCCCCCTGCGGAACTGGTCGGTATCGGCACGCCACTTCCGTTCCCGACATCACAACCGGAAAGCTAAGGACCAAGAATAATGTCCAATTTTGAAATCTTCCTCTGGGTGGCGTTCCCGTGGGTGTGCATCGCCGCTTTCATCATCGGCATCTCATGGCGTTGGCGCACCGACCAGTTCGGTTGGACCACCCACTCCTCCCAGATCTACGAATCCAAACTGCTGCGTTTAAGCTCCCCGCTCTTCCACTGGGGCATGGTGTTTGTGGTTGTCGGTCACCTCATGGGACTTGCGATCCCGAAGAGCTGGACGGCCGCCGTCGGCATCTCTGATGCTGCCTACCACCTGATCGCCACCATCCCGGGCACCATCGCCGGTATCGCCGTGGTGCTGGGTCTGATCGGTCTGATCGTACGACGCGTGATCAACCGCACCGTATTCCTGTCCACCTCCAAGTCCGACAATGTCTTGTACGTGATGCTCGGGGCGTCG
>NZ_CALZFS010000033.1 GCF_945649885.1 uncultured Corynebacterium sp.
CGACCTGTGGTTCCTGCTCTGGTATGTTCACCGCCAACTCCATGAACTGCCTGACCGAAGCACTTGGCCTCTCCCTCCCGGGCAATGGTTCCACCCTGGCCACCCACGCTGCACGCCACGCCCTGTTCGAAGAAGCCGGCGAGACTGTCGTCAAGCTCTGCGAGCAGTACTACGGCAACGAGGACGAGTCCGCTCTTCCTCGCAGCATCGCCTCCAAGAAGGCCTTCGAGAACGCCATGGCGCTGGATATGGCCATGGGTGGTTCCACCAACACCATCCTGCACATCCTGGCTGCTGCTCAGGAAGGTGAGGTTGACTTCGACCTGGCAGACATTGATGCGCTGTCCAAGCGTGTCCCCTGCCTGTCCAAGGTGGCCCCGAACTCCGATTACCACATGGAAGATGTCCACCGTGCCGGTGGCATCCCCGCACTGCTCGGTGAGCTCAACCGTGGTGGCCTGCTGAACAAGGATGTCCACTCCGTGTTCTCCGATGATCTGCAGTCCTGGCTTGATGAGTGGGATATCCGCTCCGGCAAGGCTTCTGAGAAGGCCATCGATCTCTTCCATGCTGCACCCGGTGGTATCCGCACCACTGAGGCATTCTCCACCAACAACCGTTGGGACACCCTGGACACGGATGCTGAAAACGGCTGCATCCACAGTGTTGAGCATGCCCACACCGTCGATGGTGGCCTGGTGGTCTTGCGCGGCAATATCGCTCCAGATGGTGCCGTGATCAAGTCCGCCGGCATCGATGAGGACGTGTGGAAATTCACCGGCCCGGCACGTGTTGTCGAAAGTCAGGAGGAGGCCGTCTCAGTCATCCTCAACAAGACCATCCAGGCCGGCGATGTCCTAGTCGTGCGCTACGAGGGTCCTTCCGGTGGTCCGGGTATGCAGGAGATGCTGCATCCCACCGCCTTCCTCAAAGGCTCTGGCCTGGGCAAGAAGTGTGCCCTGATCACCGATGGTCGTTTCTCCGGTGGTTCCTCCGGACTGTCCATCGGCCACGTCTCCCCGGAGGCTGCACACGGTGGTGTGATCGGTCTGGTGGAGGACGGCGACATCATCACCATCGACATCCACAACCGCGTCCTCGAACTTGAGGTTCCAGCTGAGGAGATCGAGCGTCGTCGCGCTGCTGAAGAGGCTTCTGAAAAGCCTTGGAAGCCGAAGAACCGCCAGCGTGTGGTGTCCAAGGCTCTGCAGGCCTACGCCAAGATGGCCACCTCCGCTGATAAGGGCGCAGTCCGCCAGGTCGACTAATCCCCTTTGAGACAAGCAGAAACTCCCGGCAGCTTTTCACAGCTGCCGGGAGTTTTCGCTTGATTCTAAGTTGTTAAGGCTGGGCCAGGAAACCTGATCCGAAGGGGTTGACACTGGCACCGAACCACCAGAGGACAACCGCCAGGGCGATGCCGATGATCACGAAGATCCAGGAGGACACCAGCGGGCGTCGTGCCCAACTGCGTCCTGCATCCAGGGAGATCCTGCCCGGGCCGGTGAACTGCAGTCCGATGACCACGAGGGTGAGGATGATGGCCAGCATGATCGGCTCGCCGAGTTCACCCCAGCCGCCCTCATGGACGTTGATCTGGTGCAGCGCAGTGAAGGAGGTGGCCACTGTAGCTACGGCGGCAGCAACGGGGGTCATGAGTCCCAGCAGCAGGAAGACGCCTGCGGCCAGTTCCAGGGATGGCAGCAGGATGGCCAGTACTTCTG
This sequence comes from uncultured Corynebacterium sp., assembly GCF_945649885.1. Taxonomy (GTDB): domain Bacteria; phylum Actinomycetota; class Actinomycetes; order Mycobacteriales; family Mycobacteriaceae; genus Corynebacterium. The sequence goes on from NZ_CALZFS010000033.1 coordinate 1,725, forward strand.
GCCACTGGTATCCGGAGAACTCAGATTCCAGGCCGGACAGGCCCTGGGAGCCACCGAGGTTGAAGAAGGTGAAGACACCGCGGATGATCAGGTAGATACCAATGGTTGCGCGGATGATCAGCAGGCCGAAGTCCAGGGTGCCACGGCGCGTGTCAGCGATGACGTCGACCTGCTCTTCCGCCAGGACCGGCTGCTCTGCCACAGCTGAGGCGGGCACGGCCGTGGCGGCAAAGTCGGTGTCGCCATAATCGACCTGCTGTGGTTCCCGGTCAAGCTGGCGGGTCGGCTGGGCTGGAGGAGGTGGCACCTCCTGCGGTGGCGCGGACTGGCTGAAGGGGCGTGGGGTCACTGTGGTCGGTGCGTCAGAGGCCAGGGAGCCGCTTGGCGACGTCCCTGTGGGGCGTTCGAAGGCAGTGGTTGCATTGTCGGTGGCTGCTGGCCCCCTGTAGGTCGGGATAACCGAGTCATCGTCAAGATCACTGAGATCTGCAGAGTTCACCGGCCGGGCTTTGCTGGCCGGACTGGCCCCGGATCCCGGTCGGGAAGTGGAGTTCTCGGCAGCGTTGTCAACCGAGTCACGGTTTGGGTCGGTGTTGCGCGATTTGTCAGTCATGCTGCCAGAATATGCGATCTTGGGCATTGAGGCAGCGAACCAAACCGGCGTGCCGGATAAGGTGACCGAGCTGTTATGCGGGGCAGGTGTCCAACTGATCGGAGAGTGCATCGACTTCTGCCTGCGTCACCCATATGTCATAGCGATCCTTGACGGTGATGATGGTCTTGGCATAGTCGCATCGGAAGGCCCTGTTCGGGGGCAACCAGGTGGCTGCATCACCAGCACCCTTCTGACTGTTGAGGCTTCCCTTGACCGCAATGAGGTTGTCTGGATCATTGGCGAAGTTCTTGCGGGTCTGTTCATCCCATTGTTGGGCACCCTTCTGCCAGGCGTCGGCAAGCGGGACCACGTGGTCTATCTGGACTGCCCCTGAGGTGGACTGACCACGCACGAACTTGATGCTCTCGCCGGAGAAGGGATCTTCCAGGGTGCCCTTCTCAATGAGGCAGTCGCGGGTTCCTTCACGCACCTGCAGGGCACTGAGATCACGTCGGAGGATGTCATTGCGGGTGTCGCAACCATTGTTGCCGAATTGCACATCGACACCATCGGTCCAGGCCGTACCGAAGTGGTCACGATCATAACCGGTCATGGGTGCGCGTCCGCGAACCTCGAGTTCAGATAGCGTTGCGCGGTATTCCTCTGCGGTACCAGATAACTTGGAGGTCCCGGTGAATCCACCACCGGGGTTCCCCGGGAGGTCGCCGTTGATGAAATACGCCACTGCGACGATGATTGCCACCACAGTGGTGAGCATTCCTGAGGCAGCTGCCTTGCCTTTGCGTTGACGGCGTTTACGCGGGTCACCCGCCATAGATTTTCGTGTAGCCATGATGATTTTTACTCTATCAACCAGCACTTACACCCGATTCATCAGGGTTCGAATATATGTTCCGTTGGCCAAACCTGCCCACATGCACTAAAGTTGTTGATACATCAACACAAGTTATTGGCAGGGAGACCACCATGAATTCTTCAACCTCAGACAACAAGGACTGGGCCGGAGCGCCCCAGAACGCCTCCTCCGATGGCGAATTTGTCCGCGACACCAACTACATCACCGACCGGATTGTGTCCACAGTCCCCGCCGGTTCCGTGCCGGTAGCGCAGGATGACCAGACCTTCCACTGGCCGGTGGAGGCCGGCCGTTACCGCCTGGTCGCAGCCCGCGCCTGCCCCTGGGCACACCGCACGGTGATCACCCGCCGTCTGCTCGGCCTGGAGGACGTCATCTCCTTAGGACTCACCGGCCCCACCCATGATGTCCGCTCCTGGACCTTTGACCTGGATCCGGGCGAGGTTGACCCGGTCCTGAATATCCCACGCCTGCAGGATGCCTATTTCAACCGCTTCCCTGATTACCCACGCGGTATCACGGTTCCAGCCATCGTGGAAGAAGCTTCCGCGAAGGTGGTCACCAATGATTATCCATCCATCACCATTGACTTCAACCTGGAGTGGAAACAGTTCCACCGTGATGGTGCGCCTGAGCTCTACCCCGAGCACCTGCGCGAGGAGATGGAACCCGTGATGAAGCGTATTTTCACCGAGGTTAACAATGGCGTCTACCGCACCGGTTTCGCGGGATCCCAGGAAGCCCACAATGAGGCCTATGAGCGACTCTGGGTGGCACTTGACTGGCTTGAGGAGCGTCTTTCCATCCGCCGTTACCTCATGGGTGACCACATCACCGAGGCTGATATCCGCCTCTTCCCCACCCTGGTACGTTTTGATGCTGTCTACTACAGCCACTTCAAGTGCTCACGCAACAAGATCACGGAGATGCCGAACCTGTGGGGATACCTGCGGGATCTATTCCAGACCCCGGGCTTCGGCGACACCACTGATTTCTCCGAGATCAAGGATCACTATTTCATCACCCATGCGGAGATCAACCCCACCCAGATCGTCCCGGTGGGCCCCGACCTCTCCGGATTCATGAGCAAACATGGCCGCGAGGCTCTCGGCGGTTCCCCCTTTGCGGCCGGCACCACCCTGCCAGGGCCGATTCCCGCTGGTGAAGAGGTCAAGAACCCGGAGCCTTTCCAGGTTTAGTTCCGCAGGCCCGAATGGGCCGCATCCACCACGGCGTCTGTGAGTCTGGCGAGCAGCCTTGATTCCAGGCGCCATCGTTGCCAGTACAGCGGGGTGTCCACCACCTGATCATCCAGCTGGATGACATCACCGGCAGCCAGCATCGGAGCAGCCTGCGCTTCGGGCAGCAGCCCCCACCCCAGGCCCAGGCGTATCGCCTCCCCGAACCCTTCTGCAGAGGGCACGATGGATATGCGTCTGCGTCCATGTGGACGTTCCACGCGTCCCTCCAGGTCCTTGTCCTGCAGCACATCCTTGGGACCGAATCTCAGCACCGGCAGCTGTTCCCAGTCCACCACCCCCTCCGAGGTATAACGGTCCCGCAGTGCCGGGGTGGCCACGGACAGGTGCCGCATGGTGCCCAGTTCCACCACCTCACAGCCAGCCACCGGCTCACCTTCCCGGGTGACGGCTCCCAGGACATCACCACGTCTGAGCATGGACAGGGTGTGTGCCTCATCCTCGATCCGCAACTTCAGTGTTGCACCACCCCAGGTGCCCACCTTCGCGAACACGGGTGGGAACCAGGTGGACAGGGAGTCAGCATTGATGGCGATGGTCAGGGGTATCTCCGCCAGGCGTTCCGACAACTGCTGGCGTGTCTCATCCTGCAGCAACGTCATCTTGCGGGCTGCCTGCACGAGCACTTCCCCGGCTTCGGTGGCCACGGCGGGCTGGGTGCGCGATACCAGGACCCTGCCGACGGTCTTCTCCAGCGCCTTGACGCGTTGACTCACCGCCGAGGGTGAAATGGATAGTGCCAGGGAGGCGTTCTCGAAGCTCCCTTCATCGAGGATGGCCAGCAATGTTTCCAGGTGGACAGTGTTCATGAAGCAATTCTAAACCATGTTCAGATCCAATCATTTTACTTAAGTCACTTCTTAGGAGAACATGCAGGACATGGACATCTTCATCACCGGCCTCATGTTGGGGGCCAGTCTCCTCCTGGCCATCGGCCCTCAGAATGTTCTGGTGATCAAACAGGGCGTCAAACGCGAAGGCATCACCGCAGTCATCCTCATCTGTCTGATCTCTGATGTCGCGTTATTCACCCTCGGCACCGTGGGTGTCGGCCTGATTTCTGACACCGCACCCATCATTCTGGACATTCTGCGCTGGTGCGGCATCGCCTACCTACTGTGGTTTGCCGTGATGGCGGCCAAGGACGCGCTCCACGCCCGTGCCGAGGTCACCTTTGTCGAGGAATCCGAGCCCATTGCGGTGGACACCTCTTCCGGAGGCGGCGTGACGACGAAACAACGACGCCGCACACGCAGCGCTGTCACGCAGAAGGTATGGGTCAAGCCCATGCTCATGGCCATCGTGTTGACCTGGCTGAACCCCAACGCCTACCTGGACGCCTTCGTCTTCATCGGTGGCGTGGGTGCCCAGTACGGCGATTCCGGCCGGTGGATCTTCGTGGCCGGAGCCCTGGGGGCCAGCCTGATCTGGTTCCCACTACTCGGCTACGGTGCGGCAGCACTGTCCGGCCCGCTGTCCAGCCCACGGGTGTGGCGGTGGATCAACGTGGGTGTGGCCATCATCCTCACCGCTCTTGCCATCAAACTGATCCTGATGGGTTAGTTCTCCCGGACTTTGGAGCTGGTGGCCGAAGCCCAGATATTCACCCCGGCATCATGTGCGATCTCATCAATGGCATTGAGCTCAGCCGTGGTGAAGGCGATATTGCCCAGGGCATCCAGGTTGGAATCCAACTGTTCCACTGAAGATGCACCAATCAGTGCGGAGGTGACGGTTTCCACGCCGTATTCCCCCTGTTCACGCAGGACCCAGGCCAATGCCATCTGTGCCAGAGACTGGCCGCGTTCCTGGGCGATGTCATTGAGTCGACGCACCATCCCGATATTGTCTTCAGACAACATGCCCTCTGACAGGGATTTGCCCTGGGTGACACGGGATCCTGACGGTATCCCCTCGAGATAACGGTCAGTGAGCAGACCCTGCGCCAGCGGAGAAAAGGCGATCACACCGAGACCATTGTTGGCTGCAGAAGCCAGCAATGATTCCCCATCATCGCCAGGTTCCTCCACCCAGCGGTTGACCAGGGAATAGCTCGGCTGGTGGATGAGTAATGGGCAGCCCTCCTCCGCCATGAATTCTGCCGCCTCCGCGGTCAGTTCCGCACCATAGGAGGAAATGCCTACGTAGAGAGCCTTTCCTGAGGCCACGATGTCACGCAGCGCGTACAGGGTCTCATCCAACGGGGTATCCGGATCTGGACGGTGGTGATAGAAAATATCCACATAGTCCACGCCCAGACGCTTCAGGGACTGATCGAGTGAACTGATCAGGTATTTGCGGGAACCACCAAAACCATAGGGACCCTCCCACATGTCCCAACCTGCCTTGGATGAGATGATCATCTCATCGCGGTGGCGGGAGAAGTCCTCCTTGAGGATCCGTCCGAAGTTCTCCTCCGCGGAGCCTGCCGGCGGACCATAATTGTTGGCCAGGTCAAAGTGGGTGACGCCACGATCAAAAGCCCGGCGGATGATGTCTCGCTGGGTCTGCAGTGGCTTGTCATTACCGAAGTTATGCCACAACCCGAGTGAGATGGCGGGAAGCTTCAGACCGGAATGACCAACGGTGCGGTAATCCATATCGTCATAGCGTGTTGATGCAGGTAGGTATGTCATAAGCACCCATTGTGCTGAAAAGCCATCCACCCTGCCATAAAAAAATGCTCCCTGGAATTCCAGGGAGCATTTTCACAGGCGTTTTTTAAGCGAGCTTCTCAGCGATCAGCTTGTTCACCTGGGCTGGGTCAGCCTTACCACGGGTTGCCTTCATCACGGCACCGACGATGGCGCCGGTGACCTTGGTGTTGCCGGCACGGTACTTCTCGACGATGTCCGGGTTCGCGGCCAGGGCATCATCCACGGCTTTCTCAATGGCGCCATCATCACGTACGACCTCAAGTCCACGTGCTGCGATGACCTCATCAACGTCACCTTCGCCGGCGAGGACACCGTCGACAGCCTGGCGGCCGAGCTTGTTGGTGAGCTTGCCTTCGCTGATCAGCGCGACCACTCGGGCAACGTTGGCCGGGGTGACTGGCAGTGCATCCAGTTCCACACCGGACTCATTGGCCTTCTGTGACAGGTAGGACACCCACCATGCACGGGCTTCATCCGGGGTGGTGCCGGCTTCGACGGTCTCGATGATCAGATCAAGTGCGTTGGCGTTGATCAGATCACGCATCTCCTCCTCGGAGAGCTTCCACTCTTCCTGAATGCGCGCGCGACGGATCCATGGAAGCTCAGGCAGGGTTGCGCGGATTTCTTCAACCCATTCTGCCGGGGCGAAAACCGGTGGCAGATCCGGATCGTTGAAGTAGCGGTAGTCGTCAGCGCTTTCCTTCGGGCGACCCTTGGAGGTCGAACCGTCAGTCTCCTGGTAGTGGCGGGTCTCCTGGTCGATGCTGCCACCGTTGTCCAGAACCTGAGCCTGGCGCTGCATCTCGAAGGTGATGGCCTGTTCAACAGACTTCAGGGAGTTGATATTCTTGGTCTCGGTACGGGTGCCGAACTCCTCTTGGCCAATGGGGCGCAGAGAGAGGTTGGCATCCACACGCATGGAACCCTGGTCCAAGCGTCCATCGGAGACACCGAGTGCCTTGACCAGATCACGCAGTGCGGAGACATAAGCCTTGGCGATCTCCGGTGCGCGTGCACCTGCCCCCTCGATCGGCTTGGTCACGACCTCGATCAGTGGAACACCGGCACGGTTGCAGTCCACCAGGGATGCGGTTGCGCCATGGATACGGCCGGAGGTGCCACCCAGGTGGGTCAGCTTTCCGGTGTCTTCCTCCATGTGTGCGCGCTCGATCTCAACACGCCACTCGGTGCCGTCCTCAAGCTGGACGTCCAGGTAGCCCTCGTAGGCGATAGGCTCGTCATACTGGGAGATCTGGTAGTTCTTCGGCTGGTCCGGGTAGAAGTAGTTCTTGCGGGCAAAGCGGGAAGACTCAGCGATGCTGCAGTTGAGCGCCAGTCCAATCTTGATTGCCCACTCAACGCCCTTGGCGTTCACCACCGGAAGCGCGCCCGGAAGGCCCAGGGATACCGGGTCAACATTGCTGTTGGGTTCTGCACCGAAGTGTGCGGAGGATGCGGAGAACATCTTGGTCTCGGTGCCCAGTTCAACGTGGACTTCGAGGCCCATTACGGGGTCATACTTCTCAAGGACCTCGTCAAAGTCCATCAGATCATAAAAGGCTGCAGTCATGAGTGACTATTCTAGCTGTCCCCCCGCTGAGTTGTCTGCATGGGGGTTGTCTCTGGGATGTCGAGAGCCGGTGCCCTTGCGGGGCACCGGCTCTAAAGGTGGTTGTGGGGGATTTTAGCCGGCGTCGAAAAGCGCTACTTCGCTCGGCAGAGTGGGGACCTGCAGGCGGCGGTGCAGGCGTTCCAGCAGTGTCAGCTTCACAGCTGGCCATTCATCATTGGTGATGGAGTAGATGACGGTGTCACGGACGGTGCCATCAGGATGGATACGGTGTTTGCGCAACACACCGTCCTGTTTGGCACCGAGGCGTTCAATCGCCGTACGGGAGCGATGATTGTGCCAGTTGGTACGGAACTCAACTGCATTGACACCGAGGTCCTCAAATGCGCGTTGCAGTTGGAGGAATTTGACGGATGCGTTGATTCCGGTGCCGTGAACGTGGGCTGCCATCCATGTGCGGCCGATTTCAAGACGTTTATTGGACTGGTCAAAGGTGTGGAATGAGGTCATACCGACCGCACGTCCGGTCGCGGCGGAGACGATGACCCAAGGGGCACATGATCCGTCACGGTGTTCGGCGATGCGGCGGTCGATTTCCTCCGCCATTCCTTCTGGTGTGGGTAGAGCGACGAACCAATGGCGCCACAATTCTTGTGAGGCGACGGCTTCCTGGAGATCCCCCGTCCACTGATGTGCCAGTGGTTCGAGAATCACCGCGTCGTTCGCCAGACGCGGGTTTTCAGCGAAATGCATGAGATGAATATAGTCATAGAATGACCAATTGTCCTATTCTTGACATTCCACCAGCCTGGGACCGTTAAATTCAGTGCTTAAAATGCGACTCCCGCGCGGAAGATGACGTTGGCGAAGGGGGTTGTTTCCCCTGTTCTGATCACGAAGGCACAGTCAGCGATCATGCGCTTTAATTCCTCATGCATGACCGCTTCCTGAGGCCCCGGGATCATCTCCCTGACCACCTCTGGTGTCTCCAGGGCTATCACGGCACCTTCCACCACCACCTCATCCAGCACTGCCGAGAGTGTTTGCGAAAAGCTCGGTACTCCGAACACCAGTGAGAGATCGATGACATCCACATGTTCTGGGATGGGCAGTCCACAGTCTGCAACCGCCCAGGTGTCAGTGTGGCCCAGTCGCGCAATGGCGTAATTGAGGTCGGGGTTGAGCAGTCCGGTCTTTTTCATGTCCTTGTTTCTTTCACGGGTTCATGGAAAGCAGAACCCCTGCGCTGCTGAGAGACACAGGGGTTGGCTAAGGGGCGTTTAGCTACTGGTAATCGGCGACATTGTCACTGCTAACGGTGACAACCTCGACTGGAACCTCAGCTTCAGCGTCCTCACCGCGGAGCAGCTTTGCGGCTTCCTCTACTGCGCGGGCACCCAGCTCTTCTGGCTGCTGAGCGATGGTGGCCAGCATGCGGCCGTCTTCCACAGCGGAAAGTCCTTCAGTGGTGCCGTCGAAGCCGACCACGATGACCTCAGTGCCGGCACGGTCTCCGAGAGCTTCGAGTGCACCGAGTGCCATCTCATCGTTCTCAGCGAAGATTGCCTTCACATCAGGGTGTGCCTGGAGCAGGTTGGTGGCCACATCCAGGCCCTGGGTGCGGTCAAAGTTTGCTGGCTGCTTTGCGACGACATTGATACCCTCATGCTTGGCGATCGCTTCTTCAAAACCGGCACCGCGTTCACGGGAGGCAGAGGAACCTGCGATTCCTTGGAGCATGATGATGTCTCCTTCCCCACCGATGGCCTCGGCCAGCGCGTCAGCTGCCTGCGCACCGCCGGCAACGTTGTCAGAGGCAATAAAGGAGGCAACTTCGCCACCGTTGGCAGAGCGGTCCACAGCCACGACAGGGATGTCAGCCTGGTTGAGTGCCTCAACTGCCGGGACGATGGCATCAGAGTCGGTCGGGTTGATGATCACCACATCAGCACCGGTGGTGGCTGCATTGTTGACCTGGTTGGACTGCGTGGCGGCATCATCAGAAGCATCCTGGATATTCAGGGATACACCCAGTTCATCTGCCTTGTCCTGGGCACCGTCGCGCAGCTGCACAAAGAAGGGGTTGCTCTGGGTGGACAGAGCCAGGGTGATGGATCCGGAAGTTTCACCCTCGGCTGCCGTGGTGTCAGAGGACTCACGGTTACAGGCGCTCACGCTGAATGCGAGTGCGAGGGATGTGGTGACCGCAAGTGCCTTGCGGGTGGTGGAACGGAACATGTCAGAGGTGTCCTTTCAAAGGAGGGAAGGGGAAGATTATTTGGTGGTTTTGTTACGGATGACGTCAAAGCCGACAGCTACAGCGATGACCACGCCAATGATGATCTGTTGCCAGAAGGATGAGACCTGGAGGATGTTCAAGCCATTTCTGATCACTGCGAGCAGGATGGCACCGATCAGGGTTCCCGTGGCTTTACCGGAACCGCCTGCCAGGGATGCTCCACCGATGACCACTGCGGCGATGGCATCGAGTTCATAGCCGACACCTGCCTGTGGCTGGGCTGATGACAATCGTCCGGCCATCACCAGACCGGCGAGTGCCGCATAGACACCTGCCAGGCCATAAACCATCACCAGGATGCGTTTGACCGGAAGTCCGGACAGGCGTGCTGCTTCCATGTTGCCGCCGATGGCGTACATGGAACGTCCCAGCACCGTACGGGAGAGAATGAACCAACAGACGATGCCGGCCAGTGCCATCATGAGGATCGGCATCGGAATGCCGAAGTGGTTCTTGCCGAGAGCATTGACTGCCGGGGCCGTCGGGATCGGTGACCCCTGGGAGATCACCAGGGTGATACCACGGGCAATCGACATCATGGCCAGGGTGGCGATGAAGGCGGGCAACTTGCCATAGGCGATGGAGATCCCTGAGATGGCACCGGCCAACAGGCCGATGAGCAAGCCGATGATCAGTGTGGTCCAGCCGGGCAAACCGACTTCCGCAAAGAAATAGGCAGAGGTCATCGCACCCAGTGCCGCAACCGAACCCACCGAGAGGTCAATGCCGGCGGTGACGATGACAAAGGTCATGCCAAAGGCGAGGATCGCCACGGTGGCGGAGTGGACACCGATATTGATCAGGTTGGGCACCGTCAAGAAGTGTGGGGTCGCGATGAACAGGCCGACACACAGTGCGATCAGTCCAACGAGTGCACCGTTATTGAGCATCCACTGCCCGATTTTCTGACCTGTTGAGTTCTTCCTGGCCGTGGCAGTGGTCGGTGCAGAGGGTGCAGGAGATGACTGCATCTCATTCTGCGTGGTGTTCATCGTTCCTCCATTAGTGTTTCTTGCTGTTCCAGGGCTTCTTCGGTGAGGGAATCCTCCACCTGCGACACCGCCAGCGCCATGACATCATCCTGGGTGGTGCCCTTGGCTGGGAGTTCCCCGGCGATCCGTCCGCCGGACATCACCAGGATGCGGTCGACCATGCCAAGCACCTCGGGTAGTTCGGAGGAGACCATGAGGACGGCGCCACCCCGGGCGGTGATCTCGTTGATGATGTTGTAGATCTCCACCTTGGCGCCGACATCGACGCCGCGGGTCGGTTCGTCGAGAAGCAGCACGGTGGATCCGGCCAGGACCCAGCGGCCGAAGACTGCCTTCTGCTGGTTGCCACCGGAGAGATCACGGATGGGTTGCCTGATGTCGGCCATGCGCACGCGGAGTTTTTCAGCGACATCCTCCGCACGTTTCATCTGGCCACGGCGGTCCACCAGCCCGAAGCGGGCGGTGGATGCCAGCGTGGCCATGCCGAGGTTCTCCGCAATCGACGAGTCCAGGACAAGCCCTTGTGCTTTACGGTCCTCCGGTACATGGCCGATACCCGCCCGGATGGCCTCGGCGATATCATTGCCACGCAGGCTCTTCCCGGCCACCGACACGGTGCCGGAATCAACCGGATCAACACCGGCGATGCTGCGCACCACCTCGGTGCGCCCAGCGCCGACAAGCCCTGCTATGCCGACAACCTCGCCGGCACGGACCGTCAGGGAGATATCCGTGAAACGACCCGATGCGGAGAGGTTCTTCACCTCCAGCAACGGTTCACCCAGTTCCGGGATCTGACGGGGATACTGGTTTTCAATGCTGCGCCCCACCATCAGGCGGACCAGTTCATCTTCAGGGGTGGTGGCTGGAACCTCCGCGATGAACTGACCATCACGCAACACGGAGACGCTGTCGGCAATGCGGGCGATCTCATCCAGGTGGTGGGAGATGAAGACCATGCCCACACCCTTGGCCTTGAGTTGGTCAACCACCTTGAACAGCTGGTCGATCTCACGACCGGTCAGCGCGGCGGTGGGCTCATCCAAGATGAGCATGCGGGCATTCATGGATAACGCCTTGGCGATCTCCACCATCTGCTGTCGCGCAATGCCCAGGGTTCCCACCTGGGCATCAAGATCCACATCCACACCGATCAGATCGAGGGCGGCCTGTGCCTGCCTGCGCAGATGACGGAAATTCACCAAGCCGAATTTCCTCGGGGTGCGGCCGAGCATGACATTTTCCGCCACCGTCATGGTGGGGACCAGGTTGAGTTCCTGGTGGATGGTAGCGATACCGTGGGATTCTGCGGTACGGGTATCTGGCAACGGGGTAGGTTTACCGTCGATGAGGATCTGTCCCCCATCAGGCTGGTAGACACCGGACATCATCTTGATCAGTGTGGACTTACCAGCACCGTTTTCCCCCAGCAGTGCCAGGATCCGACCGGGACGCACATCAATGCTGACGCGGTCAATTACATTGACGGGCCCGAAAGACTTGGAGACCCCGTCCAGTTGCAGGATGGGGGCCGGAAGCTTGTCTGCGTGTTCACTCACCATCTTTTATTTCACCCCTCGTGTGTTCTTTCCCGCTGCTTTTGCCTTTTCTCTGGCTGCGACAGACCGTGCCGTAGAGCCGTGGATGTGCAATGTGGTGGGAATGCGGACAGACTTGCGTTCCTTGTCCCCCGCGATGATGCGCTGGAGCAGATCAAAGGCGGTCCTGCCCATATCAGCTACATGCTGGTCAATGATGGTCAGTGGCGGGTTCTGGAGACGGAAGATCGGATTGTCATCAAACCCGATCAACTGCAGGTCCTCACCAATTTTCAGGTCCATTTCATGAATGGCCATCAGTGCACCGATGGTCATCATGGAGTCACCTGCGATGATGGCGTTGGCACCCTGTTCCAGCAGCACCTTCACACCCTCATAACCGGATTCCTGCCGGTAGCCACCGTAGTAGACAGACACCCCGGTGATACCCCGGTTGATGCAGAGATCCTCGAAGGCCCCCAGTCGTTGTCTGCCGGTGGAGGTGTCCTGCGGTCCGGAGAGATATCCCAGGCTGACATCCGCCGCGGTGAGCAGGTCGACCGCTGCGGTCATACCTGGAATCGGATCAGAGGTCACCGATGGCAGATTCGTGTGGTTGAAGGTTCGGTCAGCGAGCACGATGGGTACTCCCCTGCCTGCCAGTTCCTTCGCCTTCTGTTCGGTCTGGAAGTGTGGGACCACGATGATGCCATCGAGCCGTTGATCATCCATGACATCGAGTGTCTGGTTCAGCAGTTCCGGATTCTCCTCACTGTTGGTGAGGATGGTGGAGACTCCTGCGCTGCGGGCCTGTTTCTGCACAGCTGCTGCAAGTGAGGCGAAATAGGGGTTCTCAATGTTAGGGACGATGAGTCCGATGGTGTCGGTCTGTGATTTACGCAGCGCCCTGGCCTGTGCATTGGGCCGGTAGTTCAAACGTTCAGCAGCATCGATGACCCGCTGGCGGGTGGATTCTGGAATGCTCGCATTGTTGGATAGCGCCCGTGAGATCGTACTGACGGACAGCTGCGTAACCTCAGCGATGTCTTTCAGCGTGGTGGCGCGCTTCTTTCCCGCAATAGCGGGCTGTTCTGAGGACACTGGACTGACCACCTTTCTGGAAATTTACCGACAAATTGGTAAATCACACCAAATGCAATCGTTTGCGTTTGGGTATAGCTTGAAACTAGATGATCACCCAACCCGCCGTCAAGTAGTTCAGGTCACATTATTTTCCTATTCCCTACCAGGACATAGAAGAACCCGGCTCCATGATGTGGATCCGGGTTACTGAGCTGGTGTTTTGCGTATTTTTAGCCGAACATGGCCTGTGCGGTCACCCAACGCTCCTTGGGTACCTCCTTGAGGGTGCCCACGGCCTCCTCGAAGCTGATCATCTTGATCCTCTCCCCCTTGAGTGCCACGACTTTGTTGAACTGTCCCTCATGGCAGGCACGTGCCGCACGCACGCCATAGCGGGTGGCGAGCACGCGGTCGAAGGCTGTTGGCGTTCCACCACGCTGGATGTGCCCCAACACCGTGGTACGGACGTCATGGCCTAAACGCCTGTGGATCTCATCAGAGATCTGCTGGCCGATGCCGGTGAAGGTCTTGTGGCCGAACTGGTCCACCTCACCTTCACGCAATTCCATGGTGCCCTCAGCGGGAAGAGCGCCTTCAGCAACGACGATAATGCCGTATTTCTCCCCCATCTGGAAGCGACGTTCCATGCGCTTGCAGATGTCAGAGATGTCGAAGGGCACCTCCGGGATCACCGTGTAGTGGGCACCACCGGCCATGCCGGCATGCAGCGCAATCCAGCCCACATGGCGGCCCATGACCTCCACGATCATGACACGGTTGTGGGACTCAGCGGTGGTGTGGAGTCGGTCGATGGCATCGGTGGCAACAGAGACGGCCGTATCGAAACCGAAGGTGAAGTCAGTGCCGTTGACATCATTGTCAATGGTCTTGGGCACACCGACAACGGGAATACCGTTGTCTGCCAGCCACTTCGCACCCTTGAGGGTGCCCTCGCCGCCGATCGGGATGAGCGCGTCAATGCCCGCGTCCTTGAGATTTGCCTTGACCTGGTCAATGCCCGCCTTGAACTTATCCGGGTGCAGTCGACCGGTACCCAGGATCGTTCCGCCGCGCAGCAGGATACGGTCAATATCCTCGTCGTCATAGAGCTGGACGCGTCGGTCAGCCAGCAGGCCCTCCCAACCGTCCTGATAGCCAACAACTGTGGAACCGAATTCATTGGTGGCGGTTCGGACGATTCCCCTGATGACGGCATTGAGTCCGGGGCAGTCGCCGCCTGACGTGAGAGTGGCAATTCGCATATTCCCCATATTAAACCCATCACAGAGTTAGTGCCCGATCATGGGGTACACATCCACACCTCCTCACACCTGCGGAAACCTGAACAAGGCGTGATCATCTGCAGTTACCCACGGATAAAAAGCCCGAACGGGCATGCGGAGTTGTAGTGCACCTTGGGTGCTTTCACTACACTGGTCGTTATGGAAATGAAACTTAAAAGTGCTGACAAAGTCAGTACCGCCACCGTTATCGCTGCAGGTCTCCTCGGAGGCTGGCTGACCGCCCGCGAATCCGGCATCCGCCCCTTGGGCACCATCCCACTGGTCGCTTCCGGTGCACTGGCGGCACGCAGCTGGAATGAGAAGAAGGGCCCGGCTGTGGCCACCGCACTGCTGGCAACTTATGTGGGAGCTTTCGGACTCTCCCACCCCCTGGCCAAGAAGATCGGCGCCTGGCCTGCGGTACTCACTGTCACCGGTGTTGCCGCAGCAGCTGCCTACGTGGTGTCTGATTCCCAGTAGCTAGGCTTTTCCAGCTGCCGCCTCTTCCGCCTCCATCGCTTCGGAGAACTCGCGCTTGGACCCCTGCCACTGATCTTCAGTCAGACCCAGTCGCCAGTATCCGGAGATGGAGGCATCTTTTTTATCAATGTCACCGTCAACGAAGAGGAAGCGTCGGGTTTCCTTGACCATTTCTGCCACCCCGTGGATGAACCAGGAGGTCTTCTTCTCCGGGTAACCACCTGCACGTACAGCCTCGATGAGCTGGGCGCCGTGCACGGCACCATCGCGTGGCACCCACACCACCTCGATCGAAGGAGTGCTCGGGACGTCGAAAAGCGCTTCCTGGGAGGAAATTTCAATATAAGCCGTGGCTGTGGTGCCCTCTGGCAGGCGCTTGAGCGCCTCCACGATGGCGGGGGCCGCGGCCTCATCGCCGGCGAGGACAAAGTGCCCATAATCGCCCTCCGGCTTCCAGGCACCACCCGGGCCTGAGAATCCGATGGCATCACCGATAGCCGCCTGCTGCGCCCAGGGGCCGGCCAACCCCTCCGCACCATGGGCGACAAAATCGATGTCAAAGGTGCCAGCTACCGTGTCGACGTTGCAAATTGTGTAGGTGCGGGTGACCGGGAGCATCTCGCGTGGCTTGGTTTCGCGGATCTCCGCAAGATCGAAGGGCCAGGAGTAGTCGGCGTTCTCCGGGGCGAAGAGAAGTTTGACGTAGTGGTCGGTGAAGGGCAGCTCAGCGCCGATGATGTCCGGGCAGTCAAAGCTAATGCGGATCAGATCCGGGGAGAGTCGCCTGGTGGCGGTGACCGTTGCCCCCTTGGCTTTCATCACCCTGCGCTTGCGTACTGGCTCTGTCATAAACAGCCTCCTTGATTCCGATATATCGTTACTCGATAGGCTAGCCTACACTACTCCCCTGTCCAGGAAATGAAACAATGCCCGGGATGCTTAAGCATCCCGGGCATCAATTCAGTAAAAACTACTTGCGGCCAGCCTCGAAAGCAGCGCCGACACGGTAGAGACGGTCGTCCTGGAATGCAGGAGCCATGATCTGGAGTCCGGTAGGCAGTCCGGTGTCAGATGCAAGACCTGCAGGCAGGGACATTCCGGCCAGGCCAGCCAGGTTCAGTGGCAGGGTGCACAGGTCGAAGTTGTACATCTCCAGCGGATCGGTGATCTTGTCACCGAGCTTGAACGCGGTGGACGGGGTGGTTGGGGAAACCAGCACATCGACCTTCTCGTAGGCGCGGGCGAAGTCCTGCGCGATGAGAGTACGGACACGCTGTGCCTGCAGGTAGTAAGCATCGTAGTAGCCGACGGACAGTGCGTAGGTGCCCAGGATGATACGACGTTTGACCTCAGGACCGAAGCCCTCTGCACGGGTCAGTGCCATAACCTCATCGGCGGAACGAGTGCCGTCATCGCCGGAGCGCAGGCCATAACGCATGCCATCAAAACGTGCGAGGTTGGAGGAAACCTCACACGGCATGATCAGGTAGTAAGCACCGAGTGCGTCATCGAAGTGCGGGCAGTCAACCTCAACGATCTCTGCACCCTGTGAACGCATCTGCTCAACAGAAGCATGGAAGGCCTCGAGCACGCCAGGCTGGTAGCCCTCGCGGTCGAACTGCTTGACCACACCGACGCGAACACCCTTGAGGTCGCCGTTGGCACCTTCGCGTGCTGCTGCCACAACGGGAGCAACAGGCTTGTTCACGCTGGTGGCGTCAAAGGTGTCGTGTCCAGCGATGACCTCGTGCAAGAGCGCCGCATCCAGCACGGTGCGTGCTGTCGGGCCCACCTGGTCCAGGGAGGAGGCGCAGGCGATCAGGCCATAGCGGGAGACGGTGCCGTAGGTCGGCTTGACGCCCACGGTGTTGGTCAGTGCTGCCGGCTGGCGGATGGAACCACCGGTGTCAGTACCGATGGCCAGGGGTGCCTCACCGGAGGCAAGTGCTGCAGAGGAACCGCCGCCGGATCCACCTGCGGTGCGCTCCAGGTCCCATGGGTTGTGGGTAGCACCATAAGCGGAGTTCTCCGTGGAGGAACCCATGGCGAACTCATCCATGTTGGTCTTGCCCAGGATCGGGATGCCAGCCTCACGCAGCTTGCGGGTGACGGTGGCGTCATAAGGGCTCATGTAGCCCTCGAGGATCTTGGATGCGGCGGTGGTCGGTGCATCGGTGGTGACCAGTGCATCCTTCAGCGCCAGTGGGACACCAGCCAGTGCTGATGCCGGTGCTTCGCCGGCGGCCAGCTTCTCATCAACAGCATCGGCGGCAGCCAGGGCTGCTTCTTCACCGACGTGTAGGAAGGCGTTGATGTCACCGTCGACGGCAGCGATGCGGTCGAGGTGGGCCTGCGTGACCTCACGGGAAGTGACCTCACGGGAGTGGATCAGACCAGCGAGTTCAGCTGCGGTCTTCTTGGTCAGCTCAATGTCAGAGCTTTCAACCAGGTACTTGTTGCTCATAATAATTAGTCGCCCTCACCCAGAATCTGCGGAACCATGAAACGCCCATCCTCGACGGCCGGAGCCTGGTCGAGAGCCTGTTCGGGGTTCAGGGTCTTCTTGACAACATCCTCACGCATGGTGGTCGTGATGCTGTGCGGGTGGCTCATCGGCTCGACCCCTTCAACATCAACATTCTGCACGGCGGAAACGTATCCGACGATGTCATCGATCTGTCCGGCGAACTGCTTCAGCTCCTCTTCGCTGAGCGCCAGTCGGGCCAGTTTGGCAAGGTGAGCGACCTGGTCGCGCGAAATCTCAGGCACTTGGTTTCTGATCCTCTTCGCTAGTCACAATGGGGGTTGATAAAAGTTACATACGCCCGCTGATGACGAGGTACTGACACAGCAGGCGCAACTGTTGGTTCATCTTACTGCACAGAGCGGACTTGGAACTGCGAGGGTTGGAGTGTGCCGGGGATTTGAGCCTGAAGCTGCAAGTACGGTGGTACTGTCAAATGGAAGAATGTGGGGTGACTAACATCTCCGCATGCATCTTCACTTATTTTTCTCTGTCCAGACTGAAACCTATTTGAAAGTAAAGGAAGCGATCCCCTGATGTCTTTCCTGATCCGCGTCCTGTTGTCCGACACCCCAGGCAGCCTGGCGCTTCTTGCTGAAGCTCTGGGACTGGTGGAGGCCAACATTCAATCCGTGGACGTGGTGGAGCGCTTCCCCAACGGGACCGTGATGGATGACTTCGTGGTCTCCATCCCCAAGCATGTCATGGCAGACACCCTCATCACCGCCGCTGAGGAGGTCGAGGGCGTTCAGGTTGATTCCATCCGCCCCTTCTCCGGAACAGTTGACCGTCGCGGTCAGATCGAGATGCTCGCAGCGGTTGCCGGCAGCAAGCGGAACGTGGACAAGGCCATGGAGGCCATGGTCAACGTCATCCCCCGCACCATGACCTCCGGCTGGGCCATGGTCATTGACACCTCAGACCCGGTCCGTCGGGTGGCAGCCTCCCAGGCCGCACCGGAAGATGATGGCACCGTTCCTCAGAATATTGCCCTGGAGACAGCCCGCATGCTCCTCCCGGAGCGCGAAGACTGGATTCCGGAGAGCTGGGCCCTGTTGGATTCATCCCTAGCCATTGCACCACTGGGCAAGACCGGCCTGGCGTTGATCATCGGACGCCCGGGTGGTCCGGACTTCCTGGCCAGTGAGGTTCAGCACCTAGGCGATCTCGGCTCCATCGTCGGGGCGATCATCTCTTAACCAGCTTTAACTAAAGAAAATGACCTGTGAGAGGAAGTTTCTCCCACAGGTCATTTTCCATGAACCACAAAGCCGGCCGTTATTGCAGTTCCCCGGCAAGCAGCTGGACAAAGCCCTCCTCATCCAGAATCGTCAGTCCCAGTTCCTCAGCCTTGGTGGCCTTGGAACCTGCATTTTCACCCACCACCACGTAGTCGGTCTTCTTGGATACCGATCCGGATGCCTTGCCGCCGCGGGAGATGATGGCTTCCTTCACTGAATCACGGGTGAAGCCTTCCAAACCGCCGGTGACCACGATGGTCAGGCCCTCCAGAGTCTGCTCCAGCTGTTCGGTTTCCTCATCTTCCATGGCCACCCCGGCAGCAGCCCAGGCGTTCACGATGTTGGTGTGCCATTCCTCCTCGAACCAGTCCTTAAAGGATTGGGCGATGATCATGCCCACACCGTCGGTTTCCGCAAGTTCTTCCACGGGGGCGTCGATGAGCTTCTGCATGGAGCCGTAGCGGCCGGCCAGCGCGCGGGCTGCGGTGGGGCCGACGTGGCGGATGGACAAGCCGACGATCACACGCCACAGGTCGGTGTTTTTGCGCTGCTCGAGGTTGGCCAGCAGCTTCTTGCCTGAGGCATTCACCTTGCCGGCCTTGGTGGTGTAAACATCGGACTTGAGCAGGTCATCTTCAGTGAGATCGAAAAGACCTGCTTCATCGATGAGGATCTCATTGCGGATCAGATCCTGCGCACCCTTCTCCCCCAGCGCCTCAATATCAAAGCCGCCACGGCCTGCCAGGTAGGTCAGGCGGGTGGACAGCTGGCCGGGGCAGGTGCGCGCATTCGGACAACGCCAGTCAATGTCATCAGCCTTCGCCGGTGCCAACGTGGTGCCACATTCCGGGCAGTGCTCAGGGAAGACGAATTCGGTCTCCGTGCCATCACGCATTTCGACGACCGGTCCGAGCACCTCCGGGATCACCTCGCCGGCCTTGCGGATGACCACGGTGTCACCGATGAGCACGCCCTTGCGCTTGACCTCACTCTGATTGTGCAGGGTGGCCATAGCGACGGTGGATCCCGCCACGAATACCGGTTCCATGACTGCGTACGGGGTCACGCGTCCGGTACGTCCCACGCCGACCTGAATGTCCAGCAGCTTGGTGGTGACCTCCTCCGGCGGGTACTTGTAGGCGATCGCCCAACGTGGTGCGCGGCTGGTGGAGCCCAGTGCACGCTGCGAGGCCATATCGTCAACCTTGATCACCAGACCGTCCATCTCATGGGTGGCGGCATGGCGGTGGTCAGCCCAGTAGAGGACCTTCTCGACGACGCCGTCAGCGGTGTCCACTGCCTCCGTGTACTGCGAGGTCGGCAGACCCCAGGCGGCTAGGGCCAGGTAGGCATCATGCTGGGAAGTAGGCGCAAAGCCCTCGCTGTAGCCGATGCCGTGGCTGATCATCCGCAGACGACGCTTCTTCACAGCTTCAGTGTTCTTCTGGCGTAGGGAACCAGCTGCGGCATTACGGGGATTGGCAAAAGGCTTGCCACCATCCTCGATGCGCTGGGCATTGACCTCACTGAAATCTTCAATGGCGATGAACACCTCACCACGGATCTCCAGGACCGCAGGCAATGGGTACTCCTCAGTGGCGGTCAATTCATGGGGAATGTCTTCCACTACGCGCGCATTGGCGGTGATGTCCTCACCAATGCGACCATCACCACGGGTGGCTGCACGATCAAGCTTTCCATCGCGGTAAACCAGGTCAATGGACAGACCATCAATTTTAAGTTCGGTGAGATAGCGCTTAGCCGGGGTGCGTTCCAACCAGTCCCGCAGCTCCGCCTCATCAAAGACATTGTCCAGGCTGAGCATGCGTTCCAGGTGTTCAACATTGTCAAAGCTGGACTGCTCTGCAATGGGTGCTCCCACCTCCTTGGTGGGACTGTCCGGTACAGCAAGCTCCGGATACTTCTCCTCCATGTCCTGGAGTTCTCTGAAGAGGGCATCAAAGTCAGCATCGGGAATTTCAGGCTGCTGGTTGTAGTAGAGGTCACGGTGGTACCGGACCTTCTCCGCCAGTTCGTTCCAGGTCCTGCGCAGTTGGGCATTATCGTCAGTCACGCATCCCGATTCTAGATGGTTGGAGTTTTGACCGGGTGGGGGCACCCGGTGTCCGGTGCGTTGGTTAGTGTTGGTGCCATGAACGCCATCGTGAACCTCCCCACTAATTTCGACCCCACCAACATGCTCTCCTTCGACCTGGAGACCACCACCGCCAACCCCTTTGAAGCCCGCATCGTCACCTCCGCGATGGTCACCATCACCAAGTCAGGTGCTGATCCTCTGGAGCTGCTTGCCGATCCCGGCGTGGAAATCCCAGAAGGTGCCACCGCAGTGCATGGCATCACCACCGAACATGCCCGCGAGCACGGCCAGCCCCATGAGGAGGTGTTGGCAGAAACCATCAAGCGCATCCGTGAGGGCTGGAGCAAGGGTCAAGCTCTCATCGTTTATAACGCACCCTATGACCTGACTGTCCTGCGGAATCTCTTCAGTGATTTCACCGTTGACGGCCTGGTTTATGATCCCTTCGCCATTGACAAGATCAAGGATCCCTACCGCAAGGGCAAGCGCACCCTCACCGATGTGTGCGCACATTATGAAGTCCAGCTGGGCAATGCCCACGAAGCCACCTCCGATGCACTGGCTGCCGCCCGCATCGCCTGGAAGCAGGTCCGTGTCTGGCCCGAGTTGGCACAGATGAGCGGTGAGGAACTCATGGAGATGCAGGCTGTGGGCTACTACGAAAAGCAGATCAGTTTCCGCAATTACCTCCAGGGCCAGGGCAAGGACGGATCCACCGTCAACACCTCCTGGCCGGTGCAGTCCCACTAGGTTTTACATAGTCGCGCACCGTCAGAATCCAAGAAATCTGAGGTGCGCGACTTTTTAGCATCTAAGTGGAAGAATGGCTGATCGTGTCCAAGGAAAGAGAACTCGAGAACAAGCAGCGGTCAAGAACAAGCCGGGAGTATCCCACCATGCCTCTTCCTGAGAAGGAAGCCTGGCCGGCGCTGATCGCCCTGTGCGTTGGGTTCTTCATGATCCTGCTGGATCAGACCATCGTTGCTGTTTCCACACCTGCTCTCCAGGAGGACATGGGGGCCAGCTACAACGAAGTCATCTGGGTGACCTCCATCTACCTGCTGACCTTTGCTGTTCCGCTACTGATCTCTGGACGCCTGGGGGATAAATTCGGGCCGAAGAACGTCTATGCGGTGGGTATGATCATCTTCACGCTCAGCTCCTTGGCCTGTGGCCTGGCCCCTGACATGATGACCCTGATCATCGCCCGTGGTGTGCAGGGCTTTGGCGCAGCCCTGCTGACCCCTCAGACGATGTCCACTGTCAACCGTATCTTCCCCATCGAACGCCGAGGTGCCGCACTCGGCGTCTGGGGCACCACGGCTGGTCTGGCTGCACTGACCGGTCCGATCCTGGGTGGTGTGATCACTGAAACCTGGGGTTGGCAATGGGTGTTCTACATCAACCTGCCCATCGGTGTCATCTCCGTTCTGGCCGTGTTGAAATATGTTCCCACCTTCCCACCACACACCCGTCCCCTGGACCCTTTGTCCATGGTGTTGTCCGCAGGTGCCGTGTTCCTCCTGGTCTTTGGCCTCCAGCAGGGTGAGGTCATGGGGTGGGCCATCTGGATCTGGGTCATGATCGTGGCGGCCTTCACCATGGCTTTCTGGTTCATCCGCCAGCAGGCGCGACTGTCCGCAGCTGGGTCTGATCCCCTGATCCCCTTGGATATCTTCCGGATCAAGAACTTCTCCCTGGGTAATATCAGCATCGTGGCGATGGGTTTCACCGTGGCCGGTACTCCCCTGCCGATCATGCTGTACTTCCAGCAGGTACACGGCATGGGGCCCATGCAGGCGGGTTTCATGATGATCCCGCAGGCACTGGTGGCAGCGCTGCTCTCACCATCCATCGGCAAGCTGGTGGATAAGCGCAACCCGAACTCCATGGCGGCACTGGGCTTTGCCATCACTTCCCTCTCCATCCTGGGCCTGTCACTGATGATGATCTTCACCGCTCCGATCTGGTCTGCCCTGGTGGCCATGTTTTTCCTGGGTGTGGGTAACAGTCTGATCTGGGCCCCGAACTCCACCTCCACCATGCGTGACCTGCCAATGCGGTTCATGGGAGCCGGATCTGGTGTGTACAACACCACCCGACAGCTGGGGTCTGTGATGGGAGCTGCCGCCATCGGTGCTGTGCTGCAGATACGACTGGCTGCAGGCGATGAGGGCGCAGCCTTCGGCCAGTCACTGTTATTGGCTACCGGCATTCTCATCATCGGTGTGGTCGCATCACTATTGGCAGACAATGCCTCCCCTGAGGCCACGAAGCAGCGCATCGCAGATCGCGGGCAGCACTGACCGACCCTTGTGGGGAGGGTTCCCCCGCCGGTGGTACCGGCTGACGCATCACACTAGAAGGGTGGTTCAT
>NZ_CALZFS010000034.1 GCF_945649885.1 uncultured Corynebacterium sp.
CTGCTGCCCCTGTTCTGGGTGCTGATATGGCAGAAGCAATGGCAAACTGCCAAGACTGCCTGAGACCCCCGCAGCAAAAATAAACAACTGCGCCGCCTCTTCCACAGTGGGAGGAGGCGGCGCAGCTGTTGGTTCTCCCACCAGCTCACTTAGCCGGTGGGAAGCTCTGTGGAAAGGCTTAGAGCTTGCGGGAGGTTGGGGAATGGATATCCAGAGCTACGGAGATGCCCCATACGATGGTTCCACCGCCGGCAGCCATGATCAGCGCTGCGACAATAGCCATGACAGAATGCCCGACCGCAATGGTGTACCAGACACCTGCGGCGAGAATGATGGCTCCCAGAATCAGAAGAATGAATGCCTTACCCATGTGCAGTCCTTACGTTTAATCAACTGCGCCCACGCGAGCACACCAGTTGACATAGCCTCATTTAAGTTTCGGCTAACACCATACCTTGTGCAGTGTGGGTCATGGTAAATCAGAGAGATAAATTCACCACGGGGGTTTATTTCTTCCGGTTCCAGAACTTCCAGATGCGATTGGTGGGATCGCGTTCCAGATCGCCTTCCTGGTATTCAAAGACCGGAAGGGCCCAGCCGCGCCACAGCGCCAGCAGACGTGCGGTGAATGCCACCAGAACGGAGACAACCACGGTGACGTTCTCGCTGGCGCCCAGGTACATCATGACGAAGTACACGCAGGTAGCCAGCAGTGCGATGGAGGCGTAGAGCTCCTTCTGGAACACCAGGGGGATGCGGTCGCACAGCAGGTCACGCAGCACACCACCAAAGACACCGGTGAGCACGGAGGCGACCACGGCGATGATGAATCCGTAGCCCATTTCCAGGGCGATCTGCGTGCCGATCACGGCGAAGGCTGACAATCCCACGGCATCAAGCACCAGGAACAGGATGCGGAAGTGCTCCATCAGGTAGGAGATGGACACCGTCAGAATCGCTGCGCCGATGATGAGCAGCAGATACTGGGGTTGTTCCACCCACACCAACGGGTAGTGGCCCAGCAGCATGTCACGGATGGAACCACCACCGATGGCGGTGACACACGCGATGACGGAAACCCCAAACAGGTCCATCTTTTGACGTCCTGCGGCGAGGGCGCCTGTCATTCCTTCGGCTGTGATGCCGATCGCCCAGAGAATTGTCAGCAGCATGTTATGAGTAAATCACATTGAGTGGTGAGTGATCTGACCATCGCAGATCATAGGCTTCTGCCTTGTCCACCCAGCTGCGCTCAGCACGGTCGAGCATGGCCTTGGTGGCTGCCTGGTAGTCGATACGCCAGCCGGCGCCGGTGTCGAAAGCCTTGCCGCGGTAGGTCCACCAGGTATACGGGCCATCGCCTTCGGGCTGCAGGTGGCGAGCCACGTCGAACCAGGCGGGGTTCTCAGCTGCTTCTCGACGCCCTGCTGTGCCCACATAATCCACGGCACCGAAGAAGTCACCGCCCCCAACAATCTGGGATGTTTCATCTGGGAAACATCCGAAGACGGAGTCCATCCAGGCGCGCTCATCAGGTAGGAAGCCGGACTTCTTCTGGTTGGTTTTCCAGTTCTTCAGGTCTTCACGGCGGTGGCAGATATTCCAGTCGCCACCGATCACCATGTGACTGTTGGCAGCGGCGCGCTCCTCCAGGATGCCGGAGAATTCATCCAGGAAACGGTACTTCTCGTCCTGCTTCTCGGTCCCCGCGGAACCGGAAGGAAGGTAGAGGGAGGCCACGGTGACGGGGGCACCCAGGGTGGTCTCCTTGATGGTGGCTTCAATGTAGCGGCCAGAGTCCAGGAAGGATCCAAAGCCGATGGAAACATCACTCAATTCATGGCGGGACAGGATGCCTACGCCTGCCCGGCCCTTCGCTGCCGCGGGTGCGCCGACATAGTGCCAACCAGCATCAAGTACCGGCTGGAGTGCCTTGGTGGTGTCCTGTTCGCTGGCGCGAACCTCCTGGAGAAGCACCACATCGGTGTTGGACTGTTCCAACCAGGGGATGAATCCCAGGTTGGTTTCGCTGCGTTGTTTCACGGCTGCACGGATGCCGTTGACGTTGACGGAAGTGATCTGAAAACTCATGCCACCAACACTAACCCGTGCTGTGGACATGCACACAAAAGTCCATCACCCCCACTTTGGCGGGGCATATACCTGTGTTTTACTGGGTCTTTTCGGGGAAACGTCGGCGTAATCCCACCATGGGGAACCAGACCAAGACGGCACAGGCGGCAAGTGCCGCACCAGCCAGGGCTGGGGTGCTGTAAGAATAACCGGCGCTGATAACCACACCACCGATGGCCGCACCCAGGGCGTTGCCCACGTTGAGTGCGGAGTGGTTGAGAGAGGCTGCCAGGGTCTGTGCACGTCCTGCGACATCCATCAGGCGGATCTGTAGTGAGGGGATCAGGGTGGAGCCGAAGAAACCGACCAATCCGAAGTTGATGATGCCCAACACCGGGTGGTTGGAGGTGAAGTAGAAACCGATGAGCACCAGGACGATGCAGCACAGTGCCAGCAGGATGCCCCTGTCCACATCCCAGTCGGCCATACGTCCACCCACATAGTTGCCCAGGATCATGCCCACGCCATAGGCCATGAGCACGATCCAGATCAGTGAGCTGGATAGTCCTGCCTGCTCAGTCATGGTCCAGGAGATGTAGGTGTAAACGGCGAACATGCCGCCGAAACCGATGGAGCCGATGGCAAGTGTCAACCAGACCTGCCCATTTTTCAGAGCACTGAGTTCGGTCAGTGGGCTGGTAGGTGTCATCTCTGTCATGTGGGGCATGAGGAACCACAGGGCCAGCAGGGTGATCACGCCAACCACGGTGACCATCATGTAAGCCACGGGCCACCCGTAGGTGTCGCCCAGTGCCTGAGCTGCCGGGACACCGGCCACCGTACCCACTGAAAGTCCCATGCCCACATAGGCGATGGCGCGTCCACGTTGACCTTCTGGTGCCATGGAGGCGGCAGCCAGACCTGCGATGGAGAAGTACGCACCGTGTGGAAGACCTGCGACGAAACGTGCCAGCAGCAACATTTCATAGGAGGTGTTGAAGATCGAGAGTGCATTACCCACCACGAAGGCTGCGATGAGGATCAGCAGCAGGCGTCGTCTGGGGATCCGTCCGGTGAAGGCTGTGATCAGGGGCGCACCCACCACCACGCCGAGCGCATAGACGGTGATGATGAATCCGGCACGGTCCTCGGTGATGGAGAAGTCATCAGCGATGGCGCTGAGCAGACCCATGGAGACGAACTCGGTGACACCGATGCCGAAACCGCCCATGGCCAGGGCGGTCATGACGATATAGCGGCGGACCTCGGAGATTTCTGTCTGCCGGGGAACGGGACGTCGCCTCAGTCGAGAGTTGGTGTGTGTGCCGCGGTCTGTGTCACGCCCGCTCGGCTGCGAGTCATCAACAACTTTTAGGGGTGGTTTTCCAGAGTCGTGCATGGAGCAAACAATATCGGACATAAGCGGAAAGCGCTCCATCGCTGCTGGTCAGTGTGCCCAGCCCATCGGAGAGGAAAAAATGTGACGGTAGCCATTTATTTCCCACGCCAGAGGATGCTAACCTTGGGAACCCTAACCTAAGTTAATTTCACCACGGGTGACCATCCAACATCCCCAAAATCCACAGCGAGCACGGAAAGAGACACCCACACAATGCGACGTTCACGGACACTAGCTGGACTTTTGTCGATCACACTCGCCACCTCCCTGGTGGCCTGTTCCGACACGGACGAGCCTACCAGCGCCGAAAGCTCCAGCGCGGCAGACTCTAACTCGAATGCCAGTTCGGAGTTTCCGGTCACCATTGAGCACGCCTTCGGTGAAACCACCATCCCGGACAAGCCGGAGCGGGTCGCCACCGTCGCATGGAGCAACCATGAGGTTCCCCTGGCACTCGGCGTCACCCCGGTCGGCTTTGAAAAAGCCACCTGGGGCGATGACAACGGCGATGGCATCCTCCCGTGGGTGGAGGAGAAGCTGGTGGAACTTGGCGGTGAGGAGCCTGCGCTTTTCGACGCCACCGACAGCCTCCCCTTTGAGGCCATCGCCAACACCCAGCCCGATGTGATCCTGGCAGCCTATTCCGGACTGACTCAGGAGGACTATGACCAGCTCTCCCAGATTGCCCCTGTGGTGGCTTATCCGGAACAGCCCTGGGGCACCACACTCGAAGATCAGATCCTCATGAATGCGGAAGCCCTCGGACTGGAGGATGAGGGGGAGGAACTCGTCGCGAAGCTGGACGGTGAGGTCAACGCCGCGCTCGATGCTAGCCCCGGGCTGCGGGAGTCAGCGCCGGTGTTTGCCTTCTTTGATGAGTCCGATCTCTCCCAGGTCGGTGTGTATACCTCCCTGGATCCGCGCATGAGTTTCCTGTTGGACGCCGGCATGCAGCAGGCACCGGTTCTGGATGAGTACGCCGATTCCGACAGTTTCTATGAGCAGGTTTCCGCAGAGAACCCCGAGGTCTTTGCTGATGTTGATTTCATCATCACCTACGGCTCCGAGGATGACGCCGCCAATGCTGAACTTCTGAACAAGCTCCAGGAGGATCCACTGCTCTCCCGTATCCCGGCGATTGCTGAGGGCAAGGTGGTATTCCTGGGTGAGGACCCCATCGCAGCCTCCGCCACCCCCTCCCCACTCGCCGTGACCTGGGGTGTGGATGAGTACTTCACACGTCTTGCTGAAGGCCTCAACTAAGCCATCATGTTGTTAGCTCCAGCTCCCCATAAAGCACGGGACACCCTGACACAGCACCGCTGGACCTTCCTGCTCATGCTGCTGGCACTGTTGATCATCGCGTGCGTATGTTCCGTGATGTTCGGTGTGCGTTCCATCAGTTCCGGCGATGCCCTCCAGGCACTTCTTGGGCATGCTGATACCGCCGAACAGGCAGCCGCGGTGAAACGCCTGCCCCGAACTGTGCTGGGCATCCTCGTCGGCGCTGCACTGGCGGTATCCGGTGTCACGATGCAGGCGGTCACCCGTAATCCCCTGGCGGATCCCGGCATCTTCGGGGTGCTCGCCGGGGCATCCCTGGCCGTGGTCCTGGGCATTGCCTTCTTCAGCCTGTCCAACCCGGTCTCCACCATGATCGTGGCAGTGGCAGGTGCGGCTGGTGCCGCCATCTTTGTCTACTGCGTGGGGTCACTGGGTGGCTCAGGGGCCACTCCCTTGAAGCTGGCCTTGGCGGGTGCAGCCACAGCTGCAGCACTCTCTTCTCTGGTCAGCGCAGTGCTGCTCCCCCGACTGGATGTGATGGATGAATTCCGCTTCTGGCAGATCGGCGGCATCGGTGGTGCGGAATGGGACAGGATGTCCATGGCCACTCCCCTGCTGCTTAGTGGTTTCCTGCTCTGCTGGTTCTGCGCCCGCGGCATGAATGCCCTGGCACTGGGTGATGATGTGGCCACCGGACTGGGCGAGAACGTGGTGCGCACCCGACTCATCTCCTCCATGGGCGCGGTGATCCTGTGTGGTGTAGCCACCTCATTAGCCGGTCCCATCGCCTTTGTCGGGCTGATCATCCCACACCTGTGCCGACTCATCATGGGTACCGATCACCGCTGGCTGATCCCCACCACCGCTGTGGCCGGTGCAGCACTGATCCTGGCTGCTGACACCGTGGGGCGGGTGATCACCCATCCCGGTGAAATCGCCGTCGGCATCATCATGCCGCTGCTGGGTGCCCCTTTATTCATCTGGATCATCCGCCGACAGAAGATGCGTGAACTATGACCACAATTATGGAGTTACAGGGCGTCGACAAACTCAAGGCCCAGCGCACCGCACTGCTGACCCGGCGCGCCCTGATCACCGCTGTGGTGGCTGGTGTGGTGGCGGCGGTCTTCGGTGTGAGTCTGATGTGGGGTGAGGTGTTTTATTCTCCTGCGCAGGTGTGGGCGGTGCTTTCTGGTGAGCAGGTGCCGGGTGCCAGTTATGCCGTGGGTATGTTGCGGTTGCCGCGTGCTGTGATGGGTCTGGTGGCGGGTCTGGCTTTTGGTGCGGCAGGTGTGGTGTTTCAGACCTTGTTGCGGAATCAGTTGGCCTCGCCGGACATCATCGGGATTTCTTCTGGTGCGTCGGCGGCCGGGGTGATCGGCATCGTGTTCTTCGGATTAGGTCAGACGATGGTGTCGGTCATCTCCCTGGTGGCGGCCCTTGGTGTGGCGTTGTTGATTTATGTGGTGTCCTACCGCGGTGGGTTTTCCGGGGTCCGGTTGATCTTGACCGGCATCGGGGTGGCAGCCATGCTCAATTCGCTGGTGACCTATTCCTTATCCAAGGCCGATACCTGGGATCTGCCCACCGCTACACGGTGGTTGACGGGTTCTCTCAATGGGGCCACCTGGGAGCGTGTGTTACCGCTGGTTATCACCGTGGTGGTGTTGGTGCCGGTGTTGTGTGTGTTCACCCGCAACATCAATGCCCTGCGCCTGGGTGATGCCCTGGCCAGCAGCCTGGGGGTGAATGTTCCGCTCACCCGCATCGTGGTGATCATCGTGGCGGTGGCGCTGATCGCCGTGGCCACCGCTGCTTGTGGCCCGGTTGCTTTTGTGGCTTTTGTCTCCGGCCCGCTTGCGGCCCGCCTGCTGGGCCCCAGTGCTTCCCTGGTGGTTCCTTCTGCACTGATTGGCGCATTGATTGTGCTCAGCGCGGATCTCATTGGCCAGTATTTCCTGGGCAGCCGCTATCCGGCCGGTGTGGTCACCGGTGCGCTCGGTGCCCCATTCCTCATCTACATGCTCATGCGCTCCAACCGTGTCATGGGCAGGGCAGGACAGAACTCATGACTATTGAACACACCCTGGGCACACAGGGACTCTCCTTGAGCTATGGGGAGACGACCGTGGTCGACGGACTTGATCTCACCATCATCCCGGGTCGGATCACCTCGATCGTGGGACCGAATGGCTGTGGCAAGTCCACCACCCTGCATGCCCTGGCCCGGCTGTTGAAACCTGCTGCTGGTCAAGTGCTGCTGGATGGCAGGGCGTTGAATTCTTACCGGGGTAAGGCCCTGGCCCGCACTCTTGGCTTATTGCCGCAGTCCCCCACTGCACCGGAGGGCATCACGGTCACTGACCTGGTGGGACGTGGTCGTCACCCGCACCAGGGCATGACGGGCAGATGGTCCGCCCATGACTATGAGGTGGTCGCCCATGCTTTGGAGGTCACCGGCACCACGGAACTGGCACACCGTTGTGTGGATGAACTCTCCGGCGGGCAACGCCAACGGGTGTGGATCGCCATGGCACTGGCGCAGGAGACAGACATCCTCCTGCTGGATGAACCCACCACCTACCTGGATATCGCCAACCAACTGGAGGTGTTGGATCTGCTCACTGAACTCAACCGCAGGACCGGCACCACGATCGTGATGGTGCTGCATGACCTGGGGCTTGCCGCACGCTATTCGGATCACCTCATCGCCTTGTACTCCGGGCAGATTCATGCCGCAGGCCCTCCTGCGGAGGTGGTCACCCCATCCACCATGCGGGAGGTTTTCGGTGTGCATGCCCAGGTGATCCCGGATCCGGTCTCCGGCGCGCCTCTGGTGCTGCCGATGGGCCGACACCATATCCACCAACCCGCACACTGAAAAGCCCACAGAAAGGCCTCTTCTCCCTCATGAGCACCCCTACGACCTCTGCCACCACTCCTCGTTCCTCACGTCCTGGTTATGGACCAGTGCGCGCCGTGGTGGACAGCACTGAGAACATCAGCCCAGGTTTCGCCCGCATCGTCTTCTCTGGGCCTGACATGGCTGCTGTCGGATCAGAAGATCCGGTGTTTGACCAACGCATCAAATTGATATTTCCCACACCCGGCCACCCTCTTCCGGAGTTACCCGATGATGAGACCTGGTACACCTCCTGGTTGGAGCTTCCCGCAGACACCCGCGGCTGCATGCGTACCTATTCCATCAGGGATCTGGACATGACAGAAGAGTCCACGCGACTGACGGTGGATTTCGTCCTGCACCTGGAACCTGGGCTGTGTGGGCCAGCTGCCACCTGGGCTTCACAGGCCGCGGTCGGCGATGAGATTCTCCTCGTCGCACCCCGCCGGGATGCGGGTTCAGCCGGTGGAATCGAGTTCCACCCTGCCGGTGCCCCCGCGGTGGTGTTGGCCGGTGATGAAACCGCAGCACCGGCAATCGCCCGCATCCTCGAAGACCTCTCCTCCACTCATCCAGATATCACTGGAACTGCATTCATCGAGGTCCCCGGCCCGCAGGATGTGCTTAGCATTGCTGGCCCCCGAGGTGTCGACACACATTGGCTGCCCCGCAACGGCGCCGACCATGGCACCCTGCTGACCCCGGCGGTACTGGAACACCTGGGCATGACGCTTATCGACGCACCCCTGTCTCCTCCTTCCATCCCTGGAGCCTCCTCGGGGGAGCTGTTGTGGGAGACCCCAGCATTCTCTGCATCCGGGGAGAAGCTTGTTACCCCTGAGGTGAATCCGGACATCTACTACTGGATCGCCGGCGAAAGCGGGGTGGTCACACAACTGCGCCGTCACCTGGTCAAAGGCATGGGAGTGGACCGTTCCCAGGTGTCTTTCATGGGCTACTGGAAGCACGGTGTGGCCATGAAGGGCTGATAACACCTACGCAAGGCGTCAATACCGGGCTGAACACTGTATTCTAAGTAGTTGAACAAAAGAGCCCAATATTACAAGGAGACTCATGGCTAAGATCATCTGGACCCGCACCGACGAAGCCCCACTGCTCGCGACCTACTCGCTGAAGCCAGTCGTCGAGGCTTTCGCTGCCACCGCGGGTATCGAGGTTGAGACCCGCGACATCTCTCTCGCAGGCCGCATCCTCGCGCAGTTCTCAGACCGCCTCACCGAAGAGCAGAAGGTTTCTGACGCTCTCGCTGAGCTGGGCGAACTGGCGAAGACCCCGGAAGCAAACATCATCAAGCTTCCCAATATCTCCGCATCCCTCCCGCAGCTGAAGGAAGCCATCAAGGAGCTGCAGGCTCAGGGCTACGATCTCCCTGAATACGAAGACGCCAAGGACAAGTACGCCGCTACAATCGGCTCCAACGTCAACCCGGTCCTGCGTGAGGGTAACTCCGACCGCCGCGCACCGATCGCCGTGAAAAACTTCGTCAAGAAGTTCCCTCACCGCATGGGCGCATGGTCCTCTGATTCCAAGACCAACGTTGCCACCATGGGTGCCAACGACTTCCGCCACAACGAGAAGTCCGTCATCCTCGAAGACGCTGACACCGTCCAGATCAAGCATATCGCTGCTGACGGCACCGAAACCATCCTCAAGGACAGCCTGGCACTGCAGAAGGGTGAAGTCATCGACGGCACCTTCATCTCCGCCAAGGCACTGGATGCGTTCCTGCTTGACCAGGTCAAGCGCGCGAAAGACGAGGGCATCCTCTTCTCCACCCACATGAAGGCCACCATGATGAAGGTCTCTGACCCGATCATCTTCGGCCACATCGTCCGCGCATTCTTCGCTGATGTCTTCGCACAGTACGGTGAGCAGCTGCTCGCTGCCGGCCTCAACGGTGAGAACGGCCTCGCGGCCATCTACACCGGTCTGGAGAAGCTCGACAACGGTGCAGAAATCAAGGCTGCCTTCGACAAGGGCATTGAGAACGGACCTGACCTGGCTATGGTCAACTCCGCTCGCGGCATCACCAACCTGCACGTCCCTTCCGACGTCATCGTCGACGCTTCCATGCCTGCCATGATCCGTACCTCCGGTCAGATGTGGAACAAGGACGACCAGACCCAGGACACCCTGGCAGTCATCCCAGACTCTTCCTACGCAGGTGTCTTCCAGACCGTCATCGAGGACTGCAAGGTCAACGGCGCCTTCGACCCAACCACCATGGGCACCGTCCCTAACGTTGGTCTGATGGCTCAGAAGGCTGAGGAGTACGGCTCCCACGACAAGACCTTCCGTCTCGATGCTGACGGCAAGGTACAGGTTGTTGCCTCCAACGGCGACGTCCTCATCGAGCACGACGTTGAAGCTGGCGACATCTGGCGCGCCTGCCAGACCAAGGACGCCCCAATCCAGGACTGGGTCAAGCTTGCTGTCAACCGCTCACGTCTCTCCGGTATGCCTGCAGTGTTCTGGCTCGACCCAGAGCGCGCACACGACCGCAACCTGATTTCCCTGGTTGAGAAGTACCTGGCTGACCATGACACCGAGGGCCTGGACATCCAGATTCTCTCCCCTGTCGAGGCAACCCAGCACGCTGTCGACCGCATCCGTCGCGGCGAGGACACCATCTCCGTCACCGGTAATGTCCTGCGTGACTACAACACCGACCTCTTCCCCATCCTGGAACTGGGCACCTCTGCAAAGATGCTGTCCGTTGTTCCACTGATGGCTGGCGGCGGACTCTTCGAGACCGGTGCCGGTGGCTCCGCTCCGAAGCACGTCGAGCAGGTCGTTGAGGAAAACCACCTCCGTTGGGATTCTCTCGGTGAGTTCATGGCACTGGCTGAGTCCTTCCGCCACGAACTGAACACCAAGGGCAACACCAAGGCAGGAGTCCTGGCTGACGCTCTGGACCGCGCCACCGAGAAGCTGCTCAACGAAGAGAAGTCACCTTCCCGCAAGGTCGGCGAGATCGACAACCGTGGCTCCCACTTCTGGCTCTCCAAGTTCTGGGCTGACGAGCTTGCAGCACAGACCGAAGACTCCGAGCTGGCTGAGACCTTTGCACCAGTTGCTGAGAAACTCAACGCCAAGGCTGAGCAGATCGATGCCGCACTGATCGCTGATCAGGGCAAGACTGTCGACCTGGGTGGCTACTACGCACCATCCAATGAGAAGACCTCCGCTATCATGCGCCCAGTCGCAGAATTCAACGAGATCATCGACGCTCTGAAGAAGTAATAACCTCTTACTCCTTCACACCGGCCGTGTTCCCCTGATCGCAGGAGAACACGGCCGTTGGTCTTTTCTGGCGGTGCTTCATGCTTGTTCGGGATAATGGACTGATGTTGAACCGACGTTTCCTCACCGCACTCACCAGTGCCACCTTCATCGGGCTGCTCGGCTCCCCTATTGCAGGTGCTGACACCATCACCGCAGACACCGATCGGGAGATGTGCATCGCCAGTGAGAACGACACCTCCGGGGTAGTGACCTTCTGGGAAGGTGTAGAACAGGATGTACGTGACCAGCGCCTGAGCGAACTTGATGAGCAGGACCCAGGCATCAAGGATGCCATAGAGGCATATATTGCTGAGGCCCCCTCCGCACCTTCTGCCGCAGTACTCCAGACCAGGCTCGATGCCCTGGAGACCGGCGAAGGCCTGGCCATGCTCTTGCCGGAATCCAGCACCGACCCCGACGTGGTGGATCCACAGAACCAGCAGAAGTTCCAAACGGAATACACCTACGATGAGGCCCGCCAGATCGTGGCCGACATCCCCGAAGACCCAGCCACCAATGTGCAGACCCAGCTGGATGAAGCAGCAGCTGCAAGCACCCGCCTGGCAGAAATCCGCGCCGAAGTGTTTGCTGAACACACCGCAGACTACAACCAGACCCAATTTGAACTGCGTGATGACTTCCAGGCATGTGTGAATGAGATCGAGGATGCCCGTCCCATCCCACTTCAGTATTTGATCCTGGGTGGTGCCGTGCTCCTTGCTCTGATCGCACTGGGTGTCAGGGCATGGTCAAACTCCAAGAAAACCAATCGCCACTAGTGTCCTGCTCCGTTAATTCCTTTTAAGTATCGGGCGATGGATCCAAGGGCCTCCTCCGCGGTATTGGCCCAGATAAACTGCTGGGGATCCTCATTCCACGCTTTCCCCCAATTGCTTAGGATTTTCTCCAGTGCCTGTATATTCCGATGATCACTGCGCTGGAGCAATTTCCTGGTCACTTCTGCAAACAAGCGTTTCATCTGGTTGATCCAGGATAAAGACGCCCCTGACGTACTAAGGTCCCGGCTACCCATTGTCCGCAGTTTCACCGTGTGATTAACTTAAGAAGTATCGTGTGTTTTTAATCACTACTGTAGGAGCTGCTGTGGCCGCTAATCCCTACGTCGCATCTTTCCTTGAGTTATCCGAAAAGGCTCATCAAGCAGGTCTGATGCAGCGCCGGCGCGGCTTCTATTACGCAGTGATCCTGTTCTGGACTCTGTCGGTCATAGCCACCCTGTGTGCCGTGATTCTGCTCGGTGACACCTGGTATCAGCTGATTCTCGCTGCGTTCTTGGGGTTGGCGATGTCCCAGCTCGGATTTATCAGCCACGAGGCCACACACCAGGCGATCTTCACCTCTCGCGGATGGAATGAGTGGACTGCCCGGGTGCTCGGGGGACTGTTCATCGGGTTG
This sequence comes from uncultured Corynebacterium sp., assembly GCF_945649885.1. Classification (GTDB taxonomy): domain Bacteria; phylum Actinomycetota; class Actinomycetes; order Mycobacteriales; family Mycobacteriaceae; genus Corynebacterium. Next base: position 12,381 of record NZ_CALZFS010000034.1, read on the forward strand.
AGTTATCTCTGGTGGGCAGACAAACACACTCGACACCACGCCCACCCCAATAAAGAACGCACTGATCCCGACGTGGCACCCGGGGTGTTTTCAATGACGCCTGAAGGTACAGATCAGCGGACTGGATTGGGGGGGAGAAGCTCGCTAAATACCAGGGTTTCTACTTTCTTCCCCTCCTACCTTTTGAAGGCTTCTCCCTGCACATCGCATCGGTGCGGAGCGTTCTTTTCTCAAAGCGGGTGCGACACCGCTGGGTCGAGATTTCCTTCCTCGCAGTCCGGCTGATCGGTCTTCCTTTATTTCTGTTCATATTCCTGCCCTTCTGGCTGGCATTGGCCTTTATCCTGGTCCAGATCCTGATGTTCGGATTTCTCTTGGGTGGGGCGTTTGCAGCCAACCACATCGGCATGCCGTCTGTCCCCCATGATGCGCAGATTGATTTCCTCCGTCGGCAGGTGCGCATGTCCCGCAATATTCGCGGAGGTCGAGCGGTGCACTTTCTCATGGGTGGACTCCAGTACCAAATAGAGCACCATCTGTTTCCGAAAACACCGCGGCCGAACCTCCCTGCACTGCGGAAGTTGGTTCGCCAGCACTGCGCCCAGCTTGGTGTCCATTACACCGAAACAACGCTTGTGAGTGCCTATTCGACCATCCTCGCCTATCTCAACCAGGTTGGTTTGAAAGACCGTGATTTCTACACCTGTCCACTGGTCCGCCAGTACCGGGGATGAAGCACAGAGGAGAAGAAAATGAAGATCACCCTGAATTACGACACGTGCATCGCCTCCGGTAACTGCGGGTATCTCGCACCGCAGGTTTTCCAGAACCGCGAGGAAGACGGTGGGTTCGTCAGCCTGGCTCTCCCACATCCCCCGGCTTCGGAAGAACCAGCGGTGCGACGGGCAGAGCGACTCTGTCCCTCAGGGACAATTTTCGTCACCGAAGAAGCAGAAGAAAAAACAGTTCGTGAGGGGTAACCGTGCTGTTGCAAACTCGCATTTTGACGAAAACGGCTCATCCGGTATCCCCGTTGCGCTGCATGCTAAGAAGGATCTCCTGTTTGCAACAGCACCTCTGAAATTGGTTCCTTTCGCCTTTAATCCTCACCGTCTCTGAAACAGCAGCAGAAAACCCCTGGGCCCCTCCTATTTTGAGGGGCCCAGGGGTTCGTCGACAAGCACTGAGCTAGCAGCAGCGGGCGCCGGGGTTTGCGTCCTGAGAGGCGTAGCGCTCACGCCAGTATTCCCGTTCGGTGGGCACCAGGGCACCGGGGTGGTGTGCCTTGAGGTGGGTCACGTACTTGGAGTAGGCGGTGTCCCCCATCAGTTCGGTGAGATACCACCACACATTGGCGGGTGCTTTGAGAATGATGCGGGCCAGATTTGTCATGAGAATACGATCCTAGTGTCCGACACCGCGGTCAACTGAGACTCCGGTTTCCACTTCCCGCTTGTCCCACATTTCCTGCACTTCCTTGTCCTGTGCAGAGGTCAGGAAGCCGGTTGGTGCAAACAGGGCGGAATCGGTGTCTGCTTCCTCGGAGGTGTGAACTTCCTCACCGCGGGAACGTGCCTGGACCGCCTTGGCACAGACAACAAGCGCTGCTGCGACCACGACGAGCACGAGGCTGGCGAACACGATGGAGAGGATGCCCTGGATGAAGGTGTTGCGGATGACTGCGTCGATGGCTTCCGGGGAGGCTGCGGCACCGAACTCGGTGAGCCCATCGGCCTTGGCCTGCTTGAAGTTGCTGTGCTGAGCCCAGTAGCCGATGGCTGGGTTGGAGTGGAAGATCTTCTGCCAGGAGGCGGTCATGGTGACCACCACGTCCACTGCCAGCGGGATCGCTGGGATCCAGGCCCACTTGTACAAGCCCTTCTTCACCACGACCACCAGGACCAGGGAGAGTGCCATGGCGGCGAGCAGCTGGTTGGCGATACCGAACAGGGGGAAGAGCACGTTGATGCCACCGAGTGGGTCGGTGACACCCATGAGCAGGATGGCACCCCACAGGGCACAGACCACGATGGTGGAAATCCAGTTGCCCAGGGTCCAATTCGGGTCCTTGAACTTGCGCAGACCTGGGATGGCGCCGAGGGAGTCGGTCATCATGAAACGTGCCACGCGGGTGCCGGCATCAACGGTGGTGAGGATGAACAGTGCCTCAAACATGATGGCGAAGTGGTACCAGAAGGCCTTCATGCCCACGCCACCGAAGATGTTGGCCAGGATTTCGGACATGCCGAAGGCCAGGGTTGGTGCACCACCGGTACGGGAGATCACAGAGGATTCTCCGACACCGTCGGCGGCGTCCTGCAGCTGCTGGGCGGTCATTTCAGCACCGGGAAGACCAAGAGTGTTGACCCAGGTTGCTGCGGTTTCCGGGGAACCACCGGTCAGCGACAGGGGTGCGTTCATGACGAAGTACAGGTGACGGTCCAGGATCACGGCGGTGATCAGAGCCATGATGGCCACGAAGGATTCCATGAGCATGCCGCCGTAGCCGAGCATGCGCATCTGGGATTCCTTCTCAACCAGCTTGGGGGTGGTGCCAGAAGAGATCAGTGCATGGAATCCGGACAGGGCACCACAGGCGATGGTGATGAAGAGGAAGGGGAAGAGATTTCCGGAGAATACCGGTCCGTTTCCTTCAAGTGCGAAGGAGGTGACGGAGGGCATCTGAATTTCGGGGCGATCGATGAGGATACCCACGGCCAACAGCGCGATGACACCGATCTTCATGAAGGTGGACAGGTAGTCACGTGGTGCCAGCAGCAGCCAAACCGGCATGATGGCTGCCATGATGCCGTAGCCGATGAGCGCCAGGGCCAGAGTGGTCTTGGACCAGGTGAACCATTCCACACCCCAGTCGGTTTCTGCCACCCAACCACCGGAGATAATCGCCAGGAGCAGCAGGGCGACCCCGATGATGGAGACCTCGGTGACGCGTCCCGGGCGCAGGTAACGCAGGTAGAGGCCCATGAACATCGCGATCGGGATGGTCATGGAGATGGAGAAGACGCCCCATGGGGAGTCAGCCAGTGCATTGACCACAACCAGGGCCAACACGGCGATGATGATGATCATGATGGTGATGGTGGCCAGGATGCCGGCGAAACCACCGACGGTGCCCATCTCATCGCGGATCATCTGGCCAAGGGAGCGGCCGCGGCGGCGTGTGGAGATCCACAGCACCAGGTAGTCCTGGACTGCGCCGGCGAAGATCACGCCGAGGATGATCCACAGGGTGCCGGGCAGGTAACCCATCTGGGCGGCCATGACGGGACCAACCAGTGGGCCGGCACCGGCGATGGCGGCGAAGTGGTGTCCGAAGAGGACACGGCGGTCGGTGGGGACGAAGTCCTTGCCGTCATTGACGTATTCCGCAGGCGTTGCGCGGCTGTCCTTCGGCTTGACCACCTTGTATTCAATGAGGCGAGCGTAGAAGGAGAAGGCGATGATGTAGGAACCGACGGCGGCCAGAACCAGCCATACAGAGTTGATGCTCTCACCACGGGCGAAGGCGATCGCACCCCAGCCCACAGCGGCCATGACACCGAACACGAGCAGACCCACGCGTGCGGTGGGGGACATCTTTGGCGGTTTCACGCCCACAGGGAGGTCGGTGGCGTTACTGTAGATCAGGTTGTCATTCGTCCTGGATTCATCTTGTTTGATAGTCACGTTTCTTCTGAGCTTTCTCGGATGTGGAAACAGCGGAAAGCCCAACCTGCGCACGCTACTGGTGGGGGCACAACAAGCTGGGAGGAAAGCTACGAGCAGGGGTTTGCACTCAAATAACCGGGAGTCTGATTTTTCCTTAAAAGAAAAATATCACTATTAGGTGAGGCAAGCCACATTCAATATCTGGCGCCCGTCACGGCACACCCCCAAACCCTCCCCCACCCCGAATTCGCACCGCTTGGTCTATTGCAATAGACCGAGCGGTTCACTAGGGTGACTGTCAACGCTTTCGGCGTGCTTCACGCCGCCGCTTCCCAATGACGAAAAGCTCATAACCCCGACTTCACACACAAGAGGATGTAGAAAATGGCCACGAAGTACGACAACTCCGATGTTTCCAACTGGGGCTTTGAAACCCGCTCTATCCACGCAGGCGCAACCGTGGATTCTGATTCTGGATCCCGCAACCTGCCGATCCACCTGACCACGGCATTCGTTTTCGATTCGGCCGAGCACGCCAAGCAGCGTTTCGCCCTGGAGGACCTCGGACCTGTCTACTCCCGCCTGACCAACCCGACCGTCGAGGCTGTGGAAAACCGCGTCAACAACCTCGAAGGTGGCGCTCACACCGTTTTCTTCGCATCTGGCCAGGCTGCCACCACCGCTGCCATCCTCAACCTGGGTGGCGCAGGCTCCCATGTGGTGACTTCCCCACGCCTCTATGGCGGAACTGAAACCCTCTTCCAGGTCACCCTGGCACGTCTGGGCATTGAGTTCACCTTCGTGGAGAATCCGGATGACCCCGAGTCCTGGCAGACAGCGGTCAAGGACAACACCATCGCCTTCTTCGGTGAGACCTTCGCCAACCCACAGGCTGATGTCCTGGACATCCCGGCCGTGTCTGAGGTTGCCCACCACAACAATGTGCCACTGATCGTGGACAACACCATCGCCACCGCAGCAATCGTGCGTCCGATTGAGCTTGGTGCAGATATCGTCGTGGCTTCCCTGACCAAGTTCTACACCGGCAACGGTTCCGCCTTGGGTGGTGCGCTTATCGACGGCGGCAAGTTCGACTGGACTGTTGAGCGTAACGGCGAGCCTGTCTTCAAGGACTTCGTCACCCCCGATCCCGCCTATCACGGCCTGAAGTACGCCGACCTCGGGGCACCGGCATTCGGGCTCAAGGCACGTGTCGGTCTGCTGCGCGATACCGGCGCTGCCCCCTCCCCATTCAACGCCTGGGTCACCGCCCAGGGACTGGACACCCTCTCCCTGCGTCTGGAGCGCCACAACGAAAACGCCATCAAGGTGGCAGAATTCCTCAATAATCATGACAAGGTGAGCAAGGTGAACTTCGCCGGCCTGCCTGATTCCCCATGGCACGCCACCAAGGAGAAGCTCAGCCTGAAGTACACCGGCTCCGTCCTCACCTTCGAGATCAACGGCGGCCAGGATGAGGCCTGGGCCTTCATCGATGCCCTCAAGCTTCACTCCAACCTGGCCAACATCGGTGATGTACGTTCCCTGGTTGTCCACCCGGCAACCACCACCCACTCCCAGTCCGACGAAGCAGGCCTGGCCCGCGCCGGCATCACCCCGGCCACCGTCCGTCTGTCCGTAGGCATTGAAAACGTCGAGGACATCATCGCTGACCTCGAGCTCGGTTTCGCAGCCATCTAGTTCTTTTTCCCACCACCACCCTGACGGCGAGAGCAATCGCTGTCAGGGTGTTTTTGTGCACCCTGCATATAACTGCCACGGAAAGCCCCCGGAACTAGACTAGACCGAGCTGTCCAGTTAAACTGGCCGCAGTTCACACCCAGATGATGATGCAGAGACAGGCGGTAATCTCCGACATGCCACAACTTGGTCCTGAAGGACAGCTCAGTCTACAGTCCATCGGTGATATCCAGACCGAAGCCGGTGCCGTCATCCCCGATGTCCACATCGCCTATCACCTCTGGGGAAAGTACGCGGAGCTTCCCGATGGCACCAACAATGTCGTCCTCATCGAACACGCACTGACCGGTGACTCCAACGCGGCTGACTGGTGGGCGGACCTGATTGGACCGGGCAAAGCCATCAACACCGATATCCTCTGCGTGATCTGCACCAATGTCCTTGGTGGCTGCAATGGCTCCACCGGTCCCTCTTCTGAACACCCTGAGGGTGGCTTCTGGGGTAATCGCTTCCCTGCCATCGACATCCGCGACCAGGTCAAGACGGAAAAACAGTTCCTCGATGCTCTCGGCATTACCCATGTGAAAGCTGTTCTCGGCGGTTCCATGGGTGGTGCACGCACCCTGGAATGGGCAGCACTCTTCCCGGAGGTCATCGGAGCAGCAGCTGTCTTAGCTGTATCCGCGCGGGCCAGTGCCTGGCAGATCGGCATCCAGTCTGCCCAGATCATCGCCATTGAAAACGATCACCACTGGCACGATGGCAATTACCACGAGTCCGGCTGCAACCCCTCCAAGGGACTGGCTGCGGCACGCCGCATCGCCCACCTCACCTACCGTGGTGAACTCGAAATCGATGAACGCTTCGGTACCCAGGCGCAAAAAGGGGAAAACCCTCTTGGTCCCTTCCGCAGTCCCGAGCAGCGTTTCGCCGTGGAATCCTACCTGGATCACCAGGCCAACAAACTGGTGCAACGTTTTGATGCCGGTTCCTATGTCGCACTCACCGATGCCCTCAACCGCCACGACATCGGACGTGACCGCGGTGGTCTGAACAAAGCACTGGAGGCCATCAAGGTTCCCACTCTGGTCGCCGGGGTGGATACCGACATTCTCTACCCCTATCACCAACAGGAACACCTCTCCCGCAACCTGGGCAACCTGCTGGCCATGGCCAAAATCGTCTCCCCCGTCGGCCATGATGCTTTCCTCACTGAATCCCGCCAGATGGATCGCATCCTGCGTAACTTCTTCAGCCTGATTTCACCTGAAGAAGAGAATCCCTCCACCTATATCGAGTTCTTCATCTAGAAACCCGATGTGATGGGGAGCCGAAAAGACCTGGTTTCCGCTGATCGCAATGATCGCCGGAAACCAGGACTTTGTCTCATTCCAACACTGTTCTACTTCTTATAGAGAGTGTCCACCTTTTCTGCGAGGGTAAGAACGTCGTAGCTGGCTACGATTTCATCGTTCTGGTTATACAGAACTGCATCCCAGCAGACTTCGCCGTAGTCATCGGTCACGCGCGGAGTGATGCGCTTGGCGGTGAGCTCCACACGGATGGAGTCATCGTAGGTAACCGGGGTGATGAAGCGGAGGTTCTCCAGGCCGTAGTTGGCCAGCACCGGACCCGGCTGTGGCTCGACGAAGAGTCCGGCGGCCCAGCTGACCAGCAGGTAACCGTGGGCGACACGGCGTGGGAAGAAGGGGTTCGCGGTGGCGGCTTCCTCATCCACGTGTGCGTAGAAGTTGTCGCCGGTCTTCTCTGCGAATTCCAGGATCTCTTCGAGGGTGACCTCACGCAGTTCAGAGGCGAACTGGTCGCCGATGCGCAGGGTGGCCAGGTCCTTGCGGAATGGGTGCGCTCCGGTGCCGGCGGTGACATCAGCGCGGGTGACACGGTTGATGGCTGCACCGCGGTGCCACTCGCCGGTGATGGCGGTGAGGTGGTCCGGGGTGCCCTGGATGGCGGTGCGCTGCATATAGTGTTTGACACCACGGATTCCGCCGAGCTCCTCACCACCACCGGCGCGTCCTGGTCCACCGTGGATCATGTGTGGCAGTGGGGAACCATGACCGGTGGAGGTCTTGGCATCATCGCGGTCTAGGAAGTGGAGACGGCCGTGGTGTGCGGCGATGCCCATGGCGAACTGGGAGGCCAGAGCCGGATCGTGGGTGATCACAGAGGCCACGAGGGAGCCCTTGCCGCGGGCGGCCAGGCGGATGGCGTCCTCGGTGTCGGTGTATCCGATGATGGAGACCACGGGGCCGAAGGCTTCGGTGTCGTGGACTGCATCAACATCGGCGTCCTCGAAGGTGATGATGGTGGGGGCGAAGTAGGCTCCCTCATGCTCAGCTGGTCCTCCGAGGCGGACATCGCCGCCCGCTGCGATGAGCTTTTCAACGGCTCCTGCCACATCATCGCGCTGTTCCGCGGAGACAACGGGCCCCATGGTGGTGCCTTCCTCACGGGGATCGCCTACGACAACCTTGGCGGTGACGCGTTCTGCCAGTGCCCGTGACACCTCTTCGATGAGGTTGGCCGGGACAATTGCGCGGCGCACTGCAGTACACTTCTGCCCGGCCTTGACGGTCATCTCTGAGAAGAGCGTCTTGATATAGGCATCGAATTCCGGGGTATCAGGGGTAGCATCCTGGCCCAGGATTGCTGCGTTGACGGAGTCAGCTTCGGCGGTGAAACGCAGGCCGGCATGCTGGACATTGTCATGGGAGCGGAGCATGGCTGCGGTGGCAGCAGAGCCGGTGAAGGCCACGTGATCGCGGTAGTCCAGGTGGTCCAGCAGGTCACGGGCGGAGCCGGAGATCAGCTGCAGGGATCCTTCCGGGAGGATTCCGGATTCCACAATGAGTCGGACGCAGGCCTGGGTGATGAAGCCGGTCGGGGTGGCTGGCTTCACAATCGTCGGAACGCCTGCGATGAAGGAGGGGGCGAACTTCTCCAGCATTCCCCAGACCGGGAAGTTGAAGGCATTGATCTGCACTGCGACACCAGGCAACGGAGTGTGGATATGGGTACCCAGGAAGGATCCGTCCTTGGACAGAACCTCGGTTGGTCCGTCGATGATGACATCAGAGTTGGGCAGTTCGCGGCGGCCCTTGGATGAGTATACGAAGAGGGTGGAGATGCCACCGTCGATATCCACGAAATTATCACGCTTGGTGGAGCCTGCCTTGAAGGAGAGCTCGTAGAGTTCCTCCTTGTGCTCACCCAGGTAGAGGGCGAGTTCCTTGAGCTTGAGTGCACGCTCGTGCAGGGTCAGTGCACGCAGTCCCTTCTGCCCCACGTCACGGGCGTAATCCACGGCAGCGCGGATATCCAGGCCATCGGTGGAGACCCGTGCCACGAGATCACCGGTGGAGGCATCCTCCACCTCAGCGATGCGGGTGGGGTTGTCGGGGGTCAACCACTGGCCGCTGAGGTAGCTGGGGACGATTCCCACGGATTCACGGTCAAGGGTGGCGGTGGTGGACTGGGAGGTGGTGTTATTGACAGTCATTGGTGTTCGTTCCTTTCGGGAGCGAGTGCCTATCGATTTAGTTACCGACCGGCCGGTTGGTTGCTATGGTCAGTATAAGCATAAATAAACTTTTAAGGAGTGGGAATGGAACCCTGGAAGATCGTACTGGGAGAACTCGACCGCAAAATGGGCGTGGAGATCGTTGAGGAATCCGCTGAGAAGGTGGTCGCCACCATGCCGATTGACGGAAACCGTCAATCACTAGGACTGCTCCATGGCGGTGCCATGGTGGCCTTGGCGGAGGCGGTAGGCAGCTGGGCCGCGGTGATTCACGCCTCCACCATGGGCAAGGCTGCCGTGGGGGTGGACATCAACGCCACCCACCACAAGTCCAGCAAGGAGGGGCACATCACCGCCACCGCGACCGCAATCCGTCTGGGGCGAACCATCTGCAGCCATGAGGTGATCATCACCAATGAAAAGGGTGAACGCCTGTGCACAGCGCGGATCACCAATGCGGTTGTGGATAAGCGCTAGCTGTAGTCGTAGAAACCGCGGCCTGATTTACGGCCCAGCTCACCGCGTTCCACCATGTCACGCATGAGCTGCGGTGGCGCAAAGCGCTCACCCAGGGTGGACTCCAGGTACTCGGCAATGCCCAGACGGACATCCAGGCCCACGATATCGGTGAGCTGGAGTGGACCAACGGGGAATTTATAGCCCAGAACCATCGCCTTATCAATATCCTCGGCCGATGCCACGCCCTCCTCCACCATGCGGATGGCTTCCAGGGCAATGGCCACACCCAGACGTGAGGAGGCAAACCCCGGGGCGTCCTTGACCACAATCGGGGTCTTGTCCAGGCCGGCCACCCACTGGCGTGCCAGCTCAACCAGTGGCTCCGGGGTGGAATCCGCCACCACAACCTCCACCAGCTTGGAGGCGGGGACCGGGTTGAAATAGTGCAGACCGATCACCGCGTTGTCCACGCTCAGGGCAAGATCGCTGACGGATAGGGATGAGGTGTTGGTGGCGATGACCGCACCGGGAGCCGCAGCGGCGATCTTGCGGAAGGAATCAGCCTTGAGCTCAATGATCTCTGGAACCGCCTCCACCACCAGAGGGTGATCAGCAAAAGCCTGGGTGTCAGTGCTCAGGGTCAGGCGTGACAGCCACTCTTCCGCGGTACCCGGCGCACCGCGTTTGAGGGAACCGGCGACATCATTGGTAATGCGCTCACGGGCGGCCTCGATGGCCTGCTCATTGATATCGACCACGGTGACATGGGCACCTGCGGCGAGGAAGGAGTGGGCGATGCCCGCACCCATGCGGCCACCACCGAGAACGCCCACCACGGTGGGTACGCCGGCGTCAGTTGTGGTGAAGGTGGGCAGGGAAGGATTGTTGACGGTGCTGGTGTTCATGGGATTACTCCTGGTTACTTGTTCTTCTTGCGGTCAAGGAAGGCCTGCATCCGGTCAAACTTGGCTTCGGATTCAAAGAGGATCGCCTGGGCGATGTTGTCCACCTGCGGATGCGCCCCGGCAGGCATGGCCATAACCTGCTTGGAGATCCTCACGGCCAGTGGATCAAGGGCTGCGATGCGCTGGGCAAGCGCGAGTGCACCATCCAGAAGTTCTGTGGGCTCATGGACCTCGGTGACCAGATGGATGTTGAGAGCTTCTGCACCATCGAGGATTTTTCCTGCCAGCAGGATCTCCTTGGCCACAGCTTCACCGATCAGACCCTTGAGGCGCCAGAGGCCGCCGGCAGCTGCAATGATGCCCAGGCCAGCTTCTGGCTGACCGAACTTGGCATGCGGGGTGCAGAGGCGAAAGTCTGCAGACAGAGCCAGTTCAAGTCCCCCACCCAGGGCGTATCCATCGACTGCTGCGATGACCGGGGCGGGCAGCTGGGCGATGCGGTGGAAGAGCATATTGTTGATGCCACGTAGAGCATCGTCGCGACGGCGTTCCCGCAGCTGACCGATATCAGCACCGGAGACGAAGATGCCCTTGCCGTTGACCTCACAACCGGTGATGATGAGAATCTTCGGCTGCTGCTCCAGGTAGGTGCACACCTCATGGAGCTCGCTGACCATCACTTCATCGATGGCGTTGCGGACCTCCGGACGGGTTAATTCCACCAGCAGATAATCATCGGTTTCCGTGACGGTCAGGGCAGTGAAGTTGTGTTCAGCTACCTGGGAGTCACTGCGGTTCTCAGTCTGGTTTTCAGTAGTGGCGGTAGTCATGGCTTTCTAGACCCTCTCGATTGCGATTGCGGCACCCTGCCCGACACCGATGCACATGGTGGCCACCCCCCTGGTGCCACCCTCCTGCTCCAGTCGGTTGAGCAGGGTGATGGTGATGCGGGATCCTGAGGAACCCAGTGGATGTCCCAGAGCGATGGCCCCACCCCAGGCGTTGACCTTCTCAGTATCCAGCCCCAGTTCCCGGATGCAGGCCAGGGACTGTGAGGCGAAGGCCTCATTGAGTTCCACAGCGTCCAGATCAGCAACGCTCCAACCGGCACGTTCCAGGACCTTCTGTGTTGCCGGGACCGGGCCCATGCCCATGATCTCCGGCGCCAGGCCCACGCTTGCCCCGCCGATCACACGCGCCCGTGCTTTCAGGCCGTACTTTTCCATGGCGCGTTCAGAGACCACCAGGATTGCAGAGGCGCCGTCGTTGAGTGAGGAGGAGTTACCGGCAGTGACCACCTCGCCACCACCGACCACCGGGCGCAGCTTGGCCAGCACCTCAGCGGTGGTGCCCTCACGTGGACCTTCATCAGTGTCCACCACGGTCACGGCCCCTTTACGGCCCTTGACCTCAACGGGGACGATCTCATTATCAAAGTGGCCGGCCTGGATGGCCGCCACTGCGCGGCGCTGTGATTCCACGGCGAAGGCATCGGCATCTTCACGGTTGATGTCCTTGACGCGTGCGACCTCCTCCGCGGTCTCCGGCATGGAGAAGGTGGTCTTGTCCTGCGTGGCGAAGACCGGGTTGGTGAACCGCCAGCCGATGGAGGTATCAAAAATTGCGCCGGGTTTGGCGAAGGCGGTGGCTGGCTTCTCCTGCACCCACGGGGCACGCGACATCGATTCCACGCCGCCGGCCACCACGATGTCC
>NZ_CALZFS010000035.1 GCF_945649885.1 uncultured Corynebacterium sp.
GGCGGTGGCGAAGGAGATGACCGTGGTGATGATGAGCAGTACTGGGGCCAGGACAGAGCGCAGCAGCACCATGAGGATCAGCAGGATGACCACCAACACGATGGGGATGATCAGGTTGCGGTCATGGATGGATGCCTGGTTGGTGTCCACAGCTGTTGCAGTCACGCCGCCGACTAGGGCGTCGATGTTGTCATCGGCGAATTCCTGGCGCAGGTTCTTGATGGAATCCTGTGCTTCCTTGGTGTCAGGGGCCTCAATGAGGGTGCCCTGCAGCAGGATCTGACCATCCACCACAGTTGGTGCTGGAGCTGCTCCGGGCCCCATCGGGATGATGCCTTCTGGGGTCACCGGTGCGGAACCGGAGGGGGAATCAGCACTGGAGACGGTGATGCCATCAAAGCTGTCATTGCGCAGCAGGGAGTCTGCCACGGTCTGCAGATTATCTTCATCAGTGAGGACGTACACGGGGCTCCCGGCACCGCCGGGGAAGTGCTCGCCCAGTGCTTCCTGGCCATCACGAGCTTCAGAGGCACCCAGGACCAGTTCGGATTGGGAGACACCATCAGCCTTGAGCGTGGGGACAAAAGCGGCACCGGCAAGAAGAACGATGAGGGTGGACACCCAGATGGCACGTGGGTGTTTCTTCACCAGGTCTGCCATCTTGGACCACACACCACCGGAAGGTATGCCGTTTTCTTCCCGGACCACTTCTGGTTCATACTTCGGACGCTTGGGCCAGAAGGCTACGCGGCCAAACATAAAGAGCAGGGAAGGCAGCAGGGTTAATGCGGACAACATGGCAAAGATGATGCCGATGGATGCGACCGGGCCCAGGGTGGAATTGGATTTCAGATCACTGAACAGCAGGCAGAGCAGACCTACGATCACGGTACTGCCTGATGCGACGATCGGTTCCACAGAAGCACGGATGGCCTTAAAGGTGGCCACTGCCTTGTCCTGATGGACACGCAGTTCCTCACGATAACGTGCCACATAGAGCAGGGAATAGTCGGTGGCGGCACCGATGACCAGGATGAACAGGATGCCCTGGGTCTGACCGGAGAGCAGGAGGATCTCCCACTTGGCCAGCCACCACACCAGTAGCAGTGCACTGGCCAGTGCAAACACGCTGGTGGAGAGCACCACGATGGGAAGGATGAAGGAGCGGTACACCACGACCAGGATCACGAGCACCGCTGCCATGGCAACCAGCAGCAGGAGACCGTCGATGCCGGCGAATGCCGCGCCGAGGTCAGCACTGAAACCGGCCGGGCCGGTGACAAAGGTGCTGATCCCCTCAGGTGCTGCGTCCTGCAGCGCTGCAGAGAGCTTATCGACGCTATCTGCCAACTCCGCTGATGTATCGATGGGCACAAACGCCTGCACCGCCAACCCATCCTCAGAAGGAATGGCAGGGGAGACGCCCTCGGCCACACCCTCGAGATCCTTCAGGCCTTCCACCACCGCATTGAGCTCGCCGATCTGCTGCTCGCTCAAGGGTTCCTCAGAGGTCATCACCACCACCGCGGGGATGGCCTCAGAATCATTGAACTCACCGATCAACTGCTGCACCACCGTGGCATCAGCGGATTCAGGCAGGTAGGAGGTCTGGTCATTGGAGGAGACTTCACCGACCTTGCCAAAGTAGGGGCCACCCACTCCGGCACCGATCAACCAGACCAGGATCAGGACTGCAGGTAGGAAGATTCTCACCCAGCGGGCGGGGCCTGTTTTTTTCTGCTCCTGCTCAGCAGGGCGCGAAGTGGTGCGGGTGCTCATGTCTTTTACACTTTCATTTCTCGTGTGGGGGTGCACTTGAAGATTTATGACCGACGGGTTGCCAGTTGATCAACCTGGTGGAGAAGAAGATCGAGGACCACTGCTGGCATGCTGGTGTGCAATGCCCGGATTGCCTCGCGGCATTCTTCCAGGTGCTGATGGATCATGGTGTGGGAAAAGTCCTTTGCACCACAGTCCTCAAGAAGCCTCTTGATCTCTTCTCCCTGAGATGGGCTGAGATCATTCTTACCGAAGTCGACCTCAATGTCAGGCCAGAGCGGTGTCTTCCGCGCAAAACTGATGATGGTGGTTTCCTTGCCCTCCCGGAGATCAGAGAAGGCATCCTTGCCGTGCTCTGCAGCCTGACCGAAGGTGGACAGATAATCATCCTGTAGTTGATAGGCAGTACCCAGTGCCTTGCCGAGGTCACCGACCTTTAGCTCATCTTCTTTGGACAACCCGGAGAGGATCGCTGCGGCACGCAGGGGAAGCTCGAAGGTGTAGGTGGCCGTTTTCAACCGGCTCATTTCCAGCGCTGTGGACATCTGTGAGGTGATGGCCTTGTGGCTCAAACCCACATCCAGAAATTCACCGGCCACGGAATCGTTGATGGTCTGTTCCAGAAGATCCAGCAGCCTGATGCGCTGAGCATGGGGAAGATCAAGTCGGGCGAAGATCTGGTGCGTGGCAGATAAGAACAGGTCACCCATGAGGATGCCATTGGCCTGCGCCCATGCCAGGTGTTCTGGGTCAGGACCCCGGTGCGAGAAATTCTCCGGATCACGTTGGGAGAGGATCTGCCCGATGAAGTTCAACTTCCCACGGCGATGGAGATCACCGTCGATCACGTCATCATGAATGAGGAAGGAGAAGTGGAGAAGTTCTGTGGCGACCGCAATCTGGAGGACCTGCTCGTGATTGTCTGAAGAAGCCGGTGCCATGCCATGGTAGAGGCTCAACACCATGCGGGGGCGTACCAGCTTTCCACCACGTAGTGCCTGAAAGGCGGTATCCACGCAGGCAGAATATGCAGGGCCATAGATGTTGCACTGTTCAGACAATGTCGCGAAAGTACGATTCAGCTCCCGATGGATCTCTTCATTGAAGTCACCACCCAGGGCTATCAGCTGCTCTGTCGTGTGTGCCATTAGATAGTCCATTTCACAATCTTGTGCTGTCACCTTCAATGCCCAGTGTCAGTGGGCCACTATACTTAACACATTTTAGATAGTAACCTAATAGCTAATATATGCAAAGGCGAACTTTATCTGACTTTGAAGGAGAAGGGGGATAGTATTTTGCCCATGCGGGAATCCGAGAAAAGGCCGGAGCAGGAATCGGCTCTCAATAATCTCTATGACGTCAGGTCCAGCGATCCCCGGAGCGAACTTATTGATCGCTCCGGTATGTCGCCTGCTGATATTGCCCAGATTGGGCACCTCATGAAGGCCTTGTCTGGTCTGCGTGATGTGGAACGTGCGGTTGGTGAAGCTTCGGCCCGCTACATGGCGCTGAGTCCGCAGGATATGCGGGCCTTGCACTATCTGATTGTTGCCGGCCACAGTGGTGAGATTGTCACTCCAGGAATGTTGGGCTCCCACCTGGAGATATCCCCGGCCTCTGTGACCAAGATGCTCAACCGTCTGGAAAAGGGTGAGCATATTCTCCGCAGGGTCCATCCAGTTGACCGTCGCGCTTTTGCGCTGGAGGTTACTGACATGACCCGCGCTGAGGCCATGCAGACCCTGGGTAAGCACCAGGCTCGACGTTTTGATTCCGCCAAGCGACTCAGCTCTGAGGAGCGTGAAGTGGTGATCCGATTCCTGGAAGATATGACCCAGGAACTGTCGCTGAAGAACGCGGACTGGGCTCAGCCGGGCAATCACTAGTTTTTATAGGGTGCAGAGGGGTGCTGCACCGGACTTGCCACCGGCGGCAGGCACGGTCACGAAAGCACATGACCACCAACCACGATCCTCGGTGATGTTGCGAACCTTGGACCAGTCTGCGGTACTCAGGTCGGGAGTGCGTGAAAGAACAAAGCCGGACATCCGGTTCGGGCTACCGATAACAGCCAGGGAGTAGTCCTCTTCCAGGTAGGTGACGCGGTAGTTCGGTTCGCCACCTTCAGTCTGGAAGGGGACGCCGCCGAAGGTCACCTTCAGGGATGCGTCAGAGCGCACGCTGGCTTTGCCATTGATCACTGATGGTCCAAAAGGGGTGCCGCAGGAGTTGGTCACGGAGATGGTGCTGTCATCGATGACGCCGTAGTCGGCGGTGGTGTCATGTGAGCACTGTAGTGAATAAGGCTGGGGGATCGCGGCCACCTGGTACCACTTCCCGGCGTAGCGCTCGAGGTTCACTTTCTGATCAATTTCTTGCAGGGCCAGGTTCTCTGGAGTGGAGCTCAGATTGGCCACCTGAGAGGAGCCGCCTGCGAGGCGCCCGCCATCGAAGATGTCCTGGGCTTGGGCTGTGGAGGCTCCAAAGATCGAGGTTGTTGCCAATAGTGCGACGGTGGCGATGCGGGTAGATAGCTTGCTAAACATGAGGTGCTCCTTCATGGCGGGGTATATTAACCTGAAGTGTACTACGTCTTTTTGGATAAGATACGCAAAGGGTTAAATTTGCGGGTCTTTTTCTATCTCCTACGCCTATACTCGCGCCCATGAACCACACCATTTCACCGACAGTGGACTATCAAGCAGAGCATCCTCGCCGCAGGGTCCTGGTTACGGGAGCAACCGGTTATGTGGGTGGCCGACTGGTCACCGAGCTGCTTGCTGCAGGATTCACGGTCCGGGCAACCTCTAGAAACAAAGACAGTCTCCGTCGCTTTGACTGGCACCACCAGGTGGAGATGATGGAAGCTGACCTGAGCAAACCTGAAGACCTGGATGGGATCTTTCATGAGGTGGATGTGGTGTTTTACCTGGTCCACTCCATGGGTTCCAAAGACGTGGATTTTGAGCAGGCAGAGAAACAGACTGCTCATAATGTCGCTGATGCAGCTACCCGCGCCGGTGTGATGCAGATCGTGTACCTTTCCGGACTGCATCCCGGTGGCCGGGAACTGGGAGAACTGTCCAAACACATGCGTTCCCGGGAAAATGTCGCACGGATCCTCCTGTCAGGACAGACACCTGCGTTGATTCTGCGTGCAGCCACACTCATCGGCTCAGGTTCTGCATCCTTCGAGATCATCCGTCACCTGAGTGAACGTTTGCCGGTGATGGTGGCTCCACCGTGGATCAGCAACAACATCGAGCCCCTGGCCATCAGAGATACCCTGCATTATCTGCTCAGGGCCGCTGATCTGCCTGAGGCTGTCAACCAGGGTTGTGATCTCGGGTGCGGACAGACCTATGAGTTTGCTGATCTGCTTCGTATCTATGCAGAGCTCAGGGGATTGAAGAAGCGCCGCATCCTGTCACTTCCACTCAATCTGCCGATGGATAAACTCTCAGGCTTCTGGATCAGTCTGGTCACCCCGGTACCCTATGAACTGGCTTTCCCACTGGCACAATCCATGGCAGAGGATGCCGTTGCCGAGGAACACAGCATTCGCGATGTCATTCCGGATCCACCTGGTGGTTTCATCGATTACCGCAGAGCGGTGGAACTTGCCCTGGAAGCTGAACATGATCGCGGGGTGCCCACATCCTGGGACCGCAGCTGGTCACAGCACCCTTCTCAGGCATGGGATACGCAGAAAACAGACCCGGAGTGGGCGGGCGCAGCACTCTATGAAGACACCCGCTCAGAAACCACCGATCTCACAGCCGCCCAAGTATGGCCCATCATCGAAGGCCTGGGTGGGGTAAATGGTTGGTACTCTGCACCGGTGCTGTGGCGATTGCGTGGTGTTGCTGATCGTCTCATCGGTGGTCCCGGCCTGGGTGGGCGGCGTGATCCACGCACCCTGAAACTCGGTGACCGGCTGGACTGGTGGCGTGTAACGGAGATCAACCCGCCACATCGTCTGGTGCTCACCGCTGAGATGAAGGTGGACGGCAACGCCTGGCTGATCCTGGAGGTGGAAGACAATGAGGACGGTGGTTCCACTTACACCCAACGGGCACTCTTTGAACCCAAGGGACTGCCAGGAAATCTCTACTGGTGGATGGTCTCACCCTTCCACGCCATCATCTTCCCCTATATGCGACGCAATATTCTTAACGCTGCTCGTGACTCTCTTTGATCGCCGCATAGGCATCGAGTGCATCCTGACGTGTACTTTTCAGATCAACGATCGGGGCGGGGTAGTCAGGAGTGCCATACTCCGGAACCCACCGACGGATATAGACATCTTCCGGATCAAATTTCTTTGCCTGGGTCACCGGGTTGAAAATACGGAAATATGGTGAGGCATCATCACCACTGCCCGCCGCCCACTGCCAGTTAAAAGCATTGGCAGCCAGGTCCGCGTCAACCAGTGTCTCCCAGAACCACTCCTCACCATGACGCCAGTGGATCTGCAGGTTCTTGGTGAGAAAACTTGCCACCACCATACGGGCACGGTTGTGCATGGTGCCGGTGGCCCACAATTCACGCATGCCGGCATCCACCAGGGGGATACCGGTGCGCCCGGCGCGCCAGGCCGCCAGCTCCACATGGAACCCTGTTGAAGATGTGGGGAGGAGGGGGCAACGTCCGTCGATAAGCTTGTGGGTTTCCTTGTCGTCCCAGGCCCAGCCGAAGTAGTCAAATTGGGTGCGCACATTGGTGGTGGGCAGCTGAGGGAGGTTGTAGAGGCGGTGCCAGGAGAAATCACGCCAGAGCAGTTCTTTGAGGAATACCTGTGCATCCTCGGGATTGATGTCACCGGAATCTGCTGCAGTAGTGACCTCTATCCAGACGCGGTGCACGCTGACCTCACCGAAACGTAGATGTGGTGAGAGCCCACTGGTGATCTCATGCGCCATATAGTCGCGGCCCTGGGCATAACCACCGTGTTCCCGCAGGTGGTCAAGGAACTTCTCTAAACGTGTCAGGGCTGCCTGCTCACCCGGCTGGCAATGATGGGCGAGTTTGTTTTGCCATCCGGTGGTGCCGGTGAGTGGGGAATAGCCAGTTCTGATGTCGGAGGGGCCGGTGAGTGGGATGGGGGATTGGTGATGGTGGAGGTGTTCTTCGGCGTGTTGCTCTGCCAGGGGGAAGGCAGCTTTGGAAAAAGGGGTGAAGACCTTATAGGCGGTACCGGCACCAGTGGTGATCTCCCCGGGCTCGGTGAGCAGGTAACCTGCATGGCTGGTTACCTCAACCCCCTGTTTCTCAAGGTGAGTTGTGATGGTGGCATCACTGGCACAGGCTGGTTCGTGATAGCGCCGATTCCAGGTCACCGCGCTGGCACCTGTCTCCTGGGCAAGATCTGCCACGATGTTTCTGGGATCTCCCTGACGCCTCAGCAACGGCACATCGTGGGCACCGAGAGCCTCATCCAATAGTGCGAGGCTACGCTGTTGCCACCAACGGGCTGCACCACCTAGAGGCCTGGGCTCAGAGGAGTCAATGAACACTCCGATCACCGGCCCCCGGTTGGCAGCCCAACGCAGTGCCGCATTGTCCAGGATCCGGAGATCATCACGGAACCAGACAAGAGTGGGCGCAGGAGCTGATGCGGAAGGCTTCATGATTCTTGAGTCTAAACTCAACGGGGGCAGGCATACCGTTCGCCGGAACTATTTAAGACACCACCACAGGAAAGTCAGGTCATGACTCCACAGCTGTCAGCAAGAACCTTAAGCGTTGTCATTCCTTGCCTCAACGATGGGGAACTCCTCCGCGTATGCCTGGCCAGCCTGCAGAACCAGACTGTGGCACCGGATGAGATCATCGTGGTGGATAACGGCAGCACCGATGATTCTGTGAACATCGCCGAGGCAGCAGGTGCACTGGTGATCCACGAAGCCCGCCGAGGCATCACCTGGGCCAGTGCTGCAGGATACAACGTCGCTGCAGGCGATGTCATTGTGCGTATCGACGCCGACGTCACCGTGGAGCCGGACTTCATCGCCCGATATCACAGCACCTGGGACCAGGCGGAAGCCTCCACCGGCCGTGAGGTGGTAGCCATCACCGGATCCGGCACCTTCAACCTCCAAGGTGATGCTGGTCAGCGCATCGCCAACCTCTACCTGGGTGCCTACCGCGCCACCACCAAACTCGCCCTGGGACACTTCCCCATGTTCGGTTCCAACTGCTCCATCAACACACAATGGTGGCTGGATGTACGGGCAGGGATCAACCTGGCCAACACCTTTGTCCATGAAGACATGTACTTCTCCTTCTTCATCCGCCCCCACGAAACCCTCTGGTACCAACAGGACCTCACCGTGCACATGGACCCCCGCGCCCTCCACGGAGCACGCCAACTTTGGACCCGCCTGGCACGAGGCTTCCACACCATCCGCTCCGCCTGGCGGGAAGAACCCGTCTACCTCCGCCTGGCGCGCCGGGGAATACTCACAGCTGAGTTCATTCCAATGCGTTAAGATTCCTGAAAATCTGCCCGAACATATGCCCCGGGCTGCCCCGGGCAGCCCTGTGGCAGGCACAATGGTGTGCATGAACCAACCCACCCCAGAGCCCCACGAGGGTATGAATCCTGTTTCACCAAATTTGACCAAAGCCCGGTATATCGGACGTTTACCGTGGCTGGTGGCATTGGCCACCGGATTCGGGGTGCTGGGTTTCATGACCAGCCCCTGGGTATATATCGGTGTGGGGATTGCGGTGGCTTTGTTGATCTGGCAGCTGTGGTTGATCCCGCAACAGGTCAAACGTCTGGGCTGGCTGGAAACCGATGATGAGCTGTTGATCACCAAGGGCAAGCTCTGGCACACCTACACCGTGGTGCCTTATGGGCGCATCCAGTTTGTCGATGTCACCGCGGGCCCCATCGAACGTGGATTGGGTATGAAGACGGTGAAGCTGAACACGGCATCCTCCACCAGTGATTCCTCTGTGGAAGGTCTACCTGGCGATACCGCTGATGCACTGCGTGAACGCCTGGCCATCAAGGCCCGTGAGAGGATGAGCGGCCTGTGAGCGAACCCCTGGATAATGAGCTTGCTGAGCTGGAATTCCGTACAGTTCACCCGCTCACCCCACTGCTGCGTTTCTGGACCTTGATCCTGGCGATCTTTGCTGGTCTAGCACTTAATATCAATGCCTCCTCATGGGGTGCGATCTGGGGATTTGTCAGCGGTGAGCGTGACTACGCCATCTGGCCACTGGTGATCTCCATCGGTGTGTTTGTGTTGGCCTGTGTACTGCTGTGGTTATTCTCCCGGATCTGGTGGAAAGCCAATGGTTTCCGACTCACCGACGAGGAGATTCAGCATAAAAGGGGAGTGTTCAACACCCAGTTGCGCACCGCCAGGTTTGATCGGATCCAGGCGGTCGACCTGGTGGAGTCGGTTATCGCCAGGATCTTCCGGGTGGCTGCAGTGCGGGTGGAAACAGCCGGTGGCAATGATTCCGTGATCGAGGTGGCTTTCCTCAAGAAAGCGGAGGCGGAAGCACTGCGTCGCCAGTTGGTTGCCGTGACCCGGAGCCAGAGTGTGCCTGTTGACAGACCTCAACAGTCGGTGGCAGAGGCCATACCTCCGCTGCACGAGGGGGAACGGCCCCGAGCAGGGCAGGTGGAGGGCAATGTTGTTGTTCCCACCATCCCGATCGCCCGCACCCTGGGCAGTACCGCGCTGGCGTTGAACACCATCATCACGGTGTTGGCACTGCTCATCATCGCGTTGACGCCACTGGGTTTTACCGCACTGGTTCCCATCCTGGCTGGTCTGGCGCCCTCGGTGTGGAACCTCATTGACAAGTCATGGAAATTCCAGGCGAACCTCAACGGGAATGTGCTCAATGTGTCCTATGGACTGGCGGATCGTCGTAGGCAGTCCATTCCCTTGAACAGGATCCATGGTGTGAGTGTGACCCAACCCCTGCTGTGGCGAGCTTTTGGTTGGTGGACGGTGTCAGTGTCCGTGGCAGGTTATGGTGCGGAAACCGGCAAGGGTGGTACCACCAAGCTGCTCCCCGTCGGTTCCAAGGAACTGGCTTTGAACCTGCTGGAGATCGTCAGCCCACTTGATCATGTGGAGATCGCTGAGATGGCTGATCCGGTGCGCACCACACGCCCGGCCTACACCAGCCCGGCAGCAGCCAAATGGGTATCCCCTCTGGATCGGAAACAACAGGGTGTCACCCTGGTGGGTGAGCGTCCGGATGTGCCATCAACGGTGGTGGTGCATTTTGGCAGGCTCTATCACCGCATGGCGGTGATCGATGTCAGCCACATCCAGGAACTCACTCTCAAACGCGGCCCCATCCAACGCATCCTGGGTCTCAGTTCCGTGCAGCTGGACCTGGTGCCGGGACCAGTGTCCATGGAAGGTCGCGACCTGGCTTATCAGGATGGCATGGAGTTGCTGGCGGTCCTGCGACAGCGTGCGCTCCCGGAATTCAACGGTCTTCCCGCTGACTCATAAAACACGTCTTTTTCCGTCGGCTACGATTGTCTCCATGCATATCTCAGATCTTCCCGATAAGACCCAGGACTATCTGAAGACAATCTGGGACATCACCGACCGTTCGGAGGGGCAGCCTGCCGCGCTCGGTGAGATCGCGGAGATCCTCGAACAGAAAACCCCCACAGCATCGGAAGCCATCAAACGCCTGGCGGCCCGAAACCTGGTGCACCATGAACGCTATTCAGGGATCTCCCTGACCGACACCGGCCGGGCCCTGGCCCTGGAAATGGTGCGTCGCCACCGTCTGCTGGAAACCTTCCTCCATGATGTCCTGGGCTACACCTGGGATGAGGTTCATGAGGATGCGGATCTACTGGAACACGCTGCCTCCGACCGGCTGATCGCACGTATTGATGCCCACCTGGGCCATCCACGCCGCGATCCCCACGGTGATCCGATTCCCACAGCGGAAGGAATCATTGATGCTGTCAGCAGGGAAACACTGGCCACGGTCAGCCCCGGCGACACCGTCACCATCACCCGGGTGCAGGACACCGATCCTGAACTGCTGCGCTATCTGGCAGGCCATGAAGTGATCCCTGGTTCCCGCATCACCGTGATCAGGGCACCCTTTGCAGGCATGGTGGAAGCCATGGTCGAAGACACCGGGCAGACTTTCCCGCTGGCAGAAACCCAGCTGTCGCTGATCACAGTGCAGTCATAAACGGTAGAGGATGCACTCGCCCAGATAACAGAAACCCCCCGCTGTCACCACCAGATTCTCTGGCAACAACAGCGGGGGCGGTGAGGGGGGCAATAGTAGTTAAAAACTTATAAAAGCTCAGATAACCGTTTGCAGGTTGAGCAGGTCCATCATGACATCCCGCATATTTCCTGAGGCCACCAACCCGATCTGCATGATGACCGCGATGGTGAAACCAGTCAACAGGAACTTATCTGCAGGACCATTGGCCCGGATGCTCAAGAACTTGGGCAGCTTCATATTCCACCACCGCTTCCCCTTCCACTGAAGAAAAGGGGCGAAGACAGGGATACCCTGCTTGGTAGCCAGATCCCCAGCCATGTGGGTCAGACATCCCACCGTGATGGCCGAACCCAACACCAGGCCGAAGGATTCCTCCGGAACATAGTTCCACACCCCATAAGCCAGGGCTGCTGATAAACCAGTGACGATCAACCAGTCAGTCTTCTTCGACCATTCTGGAAGCAACCCGCGGATACCAAGTCCGAGGAAGAAGAACAACAGACCAATCACTGCTGGTTTAGCAAAGGCACTGATCAAGGCTGTGGCACCAGCCCCAGCGGCCAGAGCACTCCACACAGTATGGGTAACTGTGCGGTGCCCATTTCTACAGGGCCTGTCCTTAGCCCCACGGGTGATATTGACCAGGGCCTGGGCCAGGTTCTCCGTGATCCGCGACAAAGCTTGCGTGAGAGGGCCGAAAGAGCGGGAGACTGTTGCCGAAGGGGCATCAAGATCCGGTAGCAGGGCGGCACCTGCTGCCAGAGCGGCATAGATGAAAGTCTCTTCCGCTGTGGTGACACCACCCCAGTGCTCGGGGAGTATCTGTGCCACGGCCAGTCCGACCGCGGCGCCACTCATCGCGTGGGTGGGACCCATAACCACGTCTGCGTACCTGCCTTCGAAATTCTTATCGATCAACCTTTTCACCACACTCTAGACCCACCGCATGAAGGTGGTATTCATGCCCACCCTTTTCTGATCCACCGCCTGCCTGTTCGGGCTACAAAGGTGGAAGAAGAAGGACGGCAGAGGTGAACGTCGATGAGCACCGCGCTGGAAACCAGCTAGCGTGGGGCCATGGACGAGCATGCGACCCTGGAAGCAGTGAGCGTGGCACGTAAGGCCCGCAACATCGAGATATTCACCGGCGCCGGGATGAGCGCTGACTCCGGCCTGGACACCTACCGCGATGATGACACCGGTGTGTGGAGCAAAGTCGACCCACAGGCCATGGCGAGCATCAGCGCCTGGGCACAGGACCCAGAACCGATGTGGGCATGGTACCGCTGGCGCGCCGGGCAGGCCGCGCGCTCCCAACCCAATGCAGGACACCGCGCGATTGCCTATTGGGCGGGCAGCGACCTGGTGGATCATGTTCATGTGACCACGCAGAATATCGATAATCTGCATGAACGCGCAGGCTCTGAACACGTCACCCACCTGCATGGCAGTCTCTTCCACTTCCGCTGCAGCATCTGTTCCACGCCATGGCGTGATGATGCGGACTATCCGGAAGAACTCAGTGAAAGGCTCACCCCGCCTACTTGTTCGCTGTGTGGAAACCCGGTGCGCCCCGGTGTGGTGTGGTTCGGTGAGGCCATGCCCCAGAAGGAATGGGAGCATGCGGAGCAGCGCATGCAGGAGGCTGACCTGGTGGTGATCGTGGGCACCTCCGGCATCGTCTACCCGGCAGCCTCCCTGCCCGTAGTGGCACATCAACGTGGCGTGCCGATCCTGGAGATCACACCCAAAGCCACCGATCTGTCACCCCTTGCCACCTATTCCTGGCGCACCACCGCGGCCGCCGGCCTACCGGAGCTGGTCAAGCGGCTCGGCGCCTAAAGTTGCTTATCGACGCCTATTTCGCCCCTCAGATATCGTTTCAGCGTGCGGAGAAGGCATGATGGATAACCATGAAGAAGATTTTCGGTATGACGGCACTGATGGCGATGACAGCAGCTGGCCTGGCGGCCTGCTCACCACCCAATGAAAACCCTGCAGCCTGCAACAATGTCACCCCTGAAGACACCGCTTTCGGCCAGTATCTGGAAGCCGGGGAAATTCCCACCACCGGTGGCAACCCCTTCCGCTTTGAGGTGGCCGATAACCACTTTGACGCCTGCGATCACATCAGCTGGCTGGGGCTCACCGGCACCACCCAACCTGAAAGCGAAGAAGAAGACAGCAGCGGTTTTGTGGTCTTCTTTGAAGACGGCGACCTGGTCACCGACCCACAGCCAGTCCAGATGAGTGCAGCGCCCCTGGTGGAACGCAATGATGCCGATGATGAAGCCACTGTCCAGTTCGGCCACTATGCTGCCCCTGGCGAGGCCGTGACCATGGATCTGCGTGTGTTCACCTTCAACTATGAAGAAGACAGCATCGTGGTGGCTGACCGCGCAGCATACGATGCCTACGCTGCCAGCCGTAACCAGCTGGTTCTCTCAGCAGAATAAGGTGGGAAACTACTAGGCTGGCTGCATCAACCCTGGTCTGGAAGACAGTAAAGGAGTCCTCTCACATGTTCACCGATACCGCTCAAACCCACCTCAGGCGCTGCGTGGCACTGGCTGCCACCGCCCTGGACAAGGGCAACAGCCCCTATGGCTCGGTCCTGGTATCGGACACCGGACAGGTCCTCTTTGAAGACCATAACCGCGACGGCGATGGTGACAACACCCGCCACCCGGAATTTGAGATCGCCCGTTGGGCAGCAGCCAACCTCTCTGAGAAACAACGCGCCACCGCAGTGGTTTATACCTCCACGGAACATTGCCCGATGTGCGCCGCAGCCCATGCCTGGGTCGGCCTAGGCCGCATCATCTACATCTCATCAGGTGCGGAAGTGGGGCAGTGGTACCGCCAGTGGGGTGCAGAACCCACCCCGGTGGCCAAACTACCCATCACCCAGGTGGCGCCGGGATTATCTGTGGAAGGACCTGTTCCTGAACTGACGGACAAGCTCAAAGAGATCCATCGCCGGTATTTTCAGAGGGCTGTGAGCTAAACCCCACCGGGGAAGCCGAGCTGTCGCCACGCCTCATAGGTCGCCACAGCCGCGGAGTTAGACAGGTTCATGGAGCGGCGTCCATCCAACATGGGGATGCGTAGTTCCTTAGTTACACGGGAATGCTCCACACGGTCGCGGGGAAGGCCGGTGGGTTCGGTGCCAAAGAGGAGGGCATCGCCTGCTTCAAATTCCACATCGGTGAACCAGGTGCTGGCTTCCGTGGTGAAGGCGAAGATGCGTCCAGGCAGCGCTGCGAAGCAGTCGTTGATGTTCTTATGCACGGTGACATCGGCCAGATCGTGATAATCCAGGCCGGCGCGGCGGAGGTGTTTTTCCGTCAGGTCAAAACCGAGGGGTTCAACTAAGTGCAGGTGGGCACCGGTCCCGGCACACATTCGGATGGCATTTCCAGTGTTGGGTGGGATGACGGGATTGTCGAAGACAACATGCAAAGGTGGGACAGACATGGGAAAGAGTCTAAACCGTGGAATAATGGCGAGGGTGACTGCTACCAAACTTGATGGAAACCTGTACCGCGATGAAATTTTCGTCGACCTCGCCGCACGCGTCGCCGCGTTGAAGAAAAAGGGAATTGTCCCAGGACTGGCCACCGTGCTGGTCGGTGATGATCCGGGAAGCCACTCCTATGTGAAGATGAAGCACCGTGACTGTGAACAGATCGGTGTGAACTCCATCCGCAAGGACCTACCTGCGGACATCACCCAGGAAGAGCTCTTCGCCGTCATCGATGAACTGAATGCTGATGATGCCTGCACCGGCTACATCGTGCAGCTGCCACTGCCGAAGCATCTGGATGAAAATGCTGTGCTCGAGCGCATCGATCCAGCTAAGGATGCTGATGGTCTGCACCCGGTCAACCTGGGCAAACTGGTTCTCAACGAGCCTGCACCGCTGCCCTGCACCCCAAATGGATCGATCAGCCTGCTGCGTCGTTTCGGTGTTGAACTCAACGGTGCCAAGGTTGTTGTCATCGGCCGTGGCGTGACTGTTGGTCGCCCGATCGGTCTGATGCTCACCCGTCGTTCTGAGAACTCCACCGTCACCCTGTGCCACACCGGAACCAAGGATCTGGCTGCAGAAACCCGTGAGGCGGACATCATCATCGCGGCTGCCGGACAGCCGCACATGCTCACCGCTGACATGGTCAAGCCAGGTGCAGCAGTTCTCGACGTCGGAGTATCCCGTCTCGATGGCAAGCTGGCCGGCGATGTCCACCCGGATGTCTGGGAAACCGCAGGTTTTGTGTCTCCTAACCCGGGTGGTGTTGGTCCATTGACCCGTGCCTTCCTGGTCCACAACGTTGTCGAACGCGCAGAGAAGCTGGCTGGAGCCTAAAGACACATGCCTACCCGGGCCACCATGACAGAAGCCGAGATGTTGGAAAACCCGCACGATGCGGGAGTACAGCCCTCCCGTCTGCCGAGAACAGTGCAGAAGATCGGGGTGGGGTTATTCATCCTCGGTTTGATTGCCGCAACCCTATTTGCCTTCACAGAGCATTGGCGCCGCGCCACGTTCATTCTCGGGGTGACGATGATCTATCTGGCGCTACTGCGGTTGACCTGTGATTCTCAGGTCATGGGTCTGTTGGCTGTGCGGTCCAGGCGTTTCGACGCCTTCTACTGCACCATCCTGGGTGGGGGCATGACTTTCCTGGCGACCTCAGTGGACTCGCTGGGTAGTTAAAGAAGGATCCTCAAACACCGACTGGATGACGGCCTGACCGTCACCAGTCGGTGTTTCTTTGAATTCAATGAAGATCTCAGGACCCTTGACTTGGAATGTCAGGGCAGGGGTGTTGGAGAGACTGAAATAGGTCTCATCCAGGGTGTCCACGATTTTCTCCTGCTTGGAGATCACCGCTGATTCATTGCCGAGATGGATCCAATTGGTGGTGACGTCGATAAGCATCCGCCTCTGGGAATCATCAAGATCAGATCCCTTGAGGCCGCCCCCGTCAGTAACCGCGAGTCCAGCCAGGGATTGACGCTGCTGGGGAGTCAAACTACTGAGCAGCTCCTCGGCTGCCACCTGAGCTGTGGTCATGGGGGATTTACCCTCATCCACGGTGGTGCTGTCCACGATGGCCTGCACATCATCACTGCTCAACGCGAAGTGCGCAGACTCGAAGATGATATTCTCATCCTCTGACAACAGAGCATTCAACCCGAGTTTCGGACCACTCAAAACCAACTTCCACTGGGAATCAACTTCAGGAGCTGCAGAGAACCTCAGATAATGTGGTTCCATTCCGGGCGTGGTGGTGATGTGGTTCAGCAGAGAGGAGACAGTGTCATAGGCGTCCTCGTTGAGCATTGATTCCAGGACCTTGAGCACCGTGATCTGCTGGGCACGGGTTAATTTGCTCAGGTCCAGTCCCTCACTGAGTATCCGTGTGCGCTGCTCCTCATCCAGATATCCCATGAAAGCGCGAGCCGTCAGGGTGGTCTCGCGACTTGCGGTGTGGCGCATGGTGAAACTGTCGGCGGCGCTGGTTGCAGCATCGGTTGGCTGCGCACGCGTGGCAGATGCCACCCTGGTGGGTTGCTCTTCAGCGTCCAGGTTTCCTGCACGGTCCGGGCTGCAGGCAGCAAAGGTCAGACTTCCGGCGGCAAGCGTGGTGGCAAGCGCACAGGCGGTGCGGCCACGGCGGGAGGTCAACAACAAAGTCACAAGAGCTAATTTAGAGTATCTACCGTGGTTAAAGCGTGGGATTTCCTGTGAAGTTGTATCAAACTCGTTAGATGAATAGGTAATGCCCTTCCCGGTGACAGTCAGGAAGGGCATTTTTTTGATCGCAGGGGGCGACACCCCTTGCGAAAGAACGGGTTAGTCGTGCAGATTCTTACCCTGGAGTCCCAGTTTTGGAACCATGAGTACCGCAACCAGGGAGATGGCTGAGATCACCGCGATATAAACTCCGATGGACAGTGAGGTTCCAGTGGAGTCCAGCAGCATTTCTGCGATCATCGGTGCGAAGGCGCCACCGATGATGGAACCAATGGCATAACCGATGGAGACACCGGACAGGCGCACATTCGCAGGGAACATCTCGGCATAGAGTGCAGGCTGTGGTCCATAAGTGATCCCCAGAAGCACACCCAGAACCACCACGGCGATACCAAAGAGCAGTGGGTTGGCGGTGTCGATGAGCAACCAGGTGGGGATGGCCCAGATCATCATGGCCAGGTAACCGATGGCGAAGGTGCGGCGACGTCCCCAGCGGTCAGATGCGGCACCGAAGTAGAGGGTGGCAACGATCCAGGCAACGGCGGTCAGGGAGGTCAGCAGCAGGACGGTGGGGCGGGCCATGCCCAGCACACCGGTGCCATAGGAGACGAAGAAGGCGATGGCCAGGTAACCGGCCGCGTTGACACCGGCGAAGATGAGGGCAGCCAGGATGACGGTCTTGGCGTGCTTCTGGAAGAGTTCGGCCAGCGGTGCCGAGGACTTCTTCTTCATTTCCTGCATCTCAGAGAACACCGGGGACTCATGGACCAGGCGTCGGATGAAGAATCCCACGCCGATCAGGATGATGCTGGAGATGAAGGGGATACGCCAACCCCAGGCCTCGAACTGCTCCGGGCTGAGGACGGTGGTCATGACAAGCATGAACACGGTGGCCAGCAGCATACCGGCGGGCACGCCCACCTGGGGGAAGGCACCGAAGAAACCACGACGGTTGGTGGGGGCGTGCTCCACGGCGATCAGTGCGGCACCGCCCCACTCACCACCGGCGGAGATGCCCTGGAGGATACGCAGCAACACCAGGATCAGGGGAGCTGCGATTCCGATCTGTGCATAGGTGGGCAGCAGGCCCATGGCCACGGTGGCACCACCCATGCCCACCAGGGTGAGCACCAGGACCGGCTTGCGTCCGAAGCGGTCACCGAGGTGGCCTGCGATGACAGCACCGAAGGGGCGGAAGAGGAAGCTGATACCCAGGGAAGCCCAGGCGATGATCTGCGCCAGTGAGGCACTGGAGTTGGTGGCCGGGTTGAAGTACTGGGTGGCAAAGATGAGCCCGGCAGCCTGGGCATAGATGAAGAAGTCAAACCACTCGATGGTGGTTCCCACCATTGAACCGGCGAGCACCTTGCGGTGGGCCGGGGTCATCGGCTGATGGGTATTTGATCCGGTAGGAGAGTTGGGGGCAGTGGTGTCAGTGGTGTCACTGACTATGATGCGATTGGTCATCATGGAGACTTTCTGCAGGTCGCAGTTGGGGTGCAACTGCTAGGGGTGTGTTTTGAGGATCACCACAAGCAGCTACCCTCCCTCGGTAGGGGGCGGAGAGGGCGCTGTGGGAGCTTGGGGGGGGAAGGAGGTGTTTAGCCTTCGTTGCGCAGATCAACAAGGCGCTTGGCCTTGCCGTCACCGCTGTCCACGGTGGCGCGGACATCTACTTCAACGGAGACACCGATGCGGTCCTTGATCTGCTTGCTCAAACGACGTGTGGCGATATCGATGTCCTCATTGCTGGAACCCGGGGTGTGTTCGACCGCCAGGGTGAGGTGGTCCATGCGTCCCTTCTTGGACAGGATGCACTGATAACGCGGGCGCAGGGTCTTGTCTTCGACGATGATCTCCTCGAACTGGCTGGGGAAGCAGTTCACACCACGGAGGATGATCATGTCGTCATTGCGGGCGCTGATCTTGTCGATGCGACGCATGGAGAAGGCGGTTCCCGGCAGGATGCGGGTGAGATCATGGGTGCGGTAACGGATGACCGGGAAGGCCTCCTTGGTCATGGAGGTGATGACCAGCTCGCCGTATTCACCATCAGGCAGGACCTCGCCGGTGACCGGGTCGATGATCTCAGGGAAGAAGTGGTCCTCCCAGATGGTCAGTCCATCCTTGGTCTCCACGCTTTCCTGGGCCACGCCCGGTCCCATGACCTCGGAGAGTCCGTAGATATCGGTGGCATCGATGCCGAAGCCCTGCTCCAGGTCCTGACGCATACCCTCAGACCATGGCTCTGCACCCATCACGCCCACACGCAGGGAACATTCACGGGGATCCTGTCCTTCTGCGCGCATGCGGTCGAGCACGGTGAGCATGTAGGAGGGGGTGCCCAGGATGACATCCGGCTGGAAGTCCTTCATGATCTGGATCTGGCGTTCCGTCTGTCCACCGGAAGTCGGGATCGCAGTGGCGCCGAGTTTCTCCACGCCATAGTGGGCGCCCAGGCCGCCGGTGAACAGACCATAGCCGAAGGTCACCTGGACCTTATCGCCTGCTCGAACGCCACCTGCACGCAGGGAACGGGCGACCAGATCGGACCAGTTCTCAATGTCATTGCGGGTGTAGGCCACAACAGTGGGGCGGCCGGTGGTGCCGGAGGAGGCGTGCAGTCGCACGATCTGGCTCTGCGGTACTGCGAACATACCGAAGGGGTACTCACCACGGAGAATTTCCTTGTCGGTGAAGGGGAACTTGGCCAGATCTGCCATCTCCCGGAAATCATCCGGGTGGGCACCGACTGCATCGAAGGCCTTGCGGTAGTGAGGAACATTGAAATATGCGTGACGCAGGGTGTTCTTGGTGCGTGAGATCTGCAGCGCCGTGATCTCGTCTCGTGATGCGTACTCAATTCCCGTCTGGGGACCGGAGTGCGTGGAATGGATGGAAGCGAGGGAGCTCATGGGATGTTCCTTTCTGGCTGTGCGCACCTGTGGGGATGGTGTGCATCCTGGCCCTGGGAGGGCGAGGCAGTGACCTGCGGTGATCATGGTTTTCTATGTGATCCGGCGAAGTGTGGGTGAATGTACGACTCCGGAGCGAGAGTTGCTCTCTATTTACTAACTGACCAGTCGGTAAGTTTGTATGTGATGGACGCTACATTAACCTATCGTTGATTTCCATAATCACATTTAAATTCGCGCTATTTGCGCATTTACTTTCCCCCCACTATGCACCCCTGTTCGGATCATGAACAGGTGCGTGGATGATCAGCGCGCAGAAAGCCCCTGGAAGACGAACTCTGGCATCAGCTGGCTGAGCTCCTCGGGGGAGGTTTCACCATCCGGGCGGTACCACTCCACCAGTGAGTTGATCATGCCGAAGGTGAGGCGTGCGACCATGCCGGCATCGAGGTTGGAGCGCACCGCGCCCTCGACCTGGGCTGCATCCACATATTCGATGAGTTTGCGGGTGATCTTGCGGCGACGCTCAAGAATCTGCTTCTCCACCTCTGTGTTGCCACGCAGGCGCAGTAACAGGGTGACGTTCTCCGGGTTCTCGCAGAGCACGCGGGTGGCACCACTGATGGCCAGGGACAGGCGGTCCTTGGCGGTGCCTTCCAATTCATCGGCGGTGTCGAGGATGTCAAAAAGTGCCTCCAGTGCCTGATCGGTGGCACTGACCAGGATCTCCTCCTTGGAGCTGATGTGGTGATAGATCGCCGACTTGGTGATGCCGAGTGTGGTGGCCAGGGCTCCCATGGAGGTGGCTTCATATCCGTGGGTATTGAACTGCTTGACGGCAATGCGAATGACGTCTTCGCGTGCGTATCCGGGACGTCCCCGGGTGGTGGCGGGTGGGGTGGCGGTGGCCTGAGACATGGTCTCTCCTTGGGTGGCGGGGGTTTGGGGGCAGTATCGGCGCATGGAGTTTTAAGTCTTTTTGGCCCTCAGTGTAGTTTCCATGCGCTTGCTCATGAATTTACGTACACTCACTCCATGCTACCGACCGTTCGGTAGGTAGCGTGTAGAACCGCCCGATCGAACAAGGGAAAGATCATGACCCAGATTGTTAATGACATTGAGGTTCTCGCGCCGGGAGTGGCGCAGGGGCCGGAATTTGAACACGTGCGCACCATGTATTCCCGTGATGAGGCATCCAAGGGGCTCGGGGTGAGGATCACTGAACTGTCGGAGGAGTCTGCCCGGGGGCACTTCACGGTGCGCCCCGAGATGTGCAATGGGCATGGCACCGCCCAGGGTGGAATCCTCTTCACTTTTGCCGATGCTGTCTTTGCCGGTGTCTGTAATGCTGCCGGAAATACGGCGGTTGCCGCACAGGTGAGCATTCATTACATCTCGCCGGCCCGTGTGGGTGAGGTGGTGGAGGCCGAGGCCATCAACCGGCAGGAGTGGGGCCGTAATGGAATCACTGATGTGATCCTGCGCGTGGGCGATCGTGTGGTGGCGGAATTCCGCGGGACTTCCCGGGTGGTGAAGGGGGTCTAGTACATCCACCCCCGCGCAGCCCTCCTGAGCTGCACCAATGGAAATTTCGCCCAGGAAAACACCCCAGGAGTCGAGCGTTAAGTGGCAATCCATTGACGTGGATCACAATCCGGCCATATACTGACCGGGCGGTCGGTTGGTAATTGGGAAGTGGCCAACCGACACCCAGACTTCATAACTCACAAGCAACATCCTTCGCCCGGAGAGCGGCGAACCTGCGGGTAGACCGCCACACTTAAAAGGAGGACATTCTCATGACAACAGCCACACCAGAACGACAGATTGATGAAGTTCAGGCACAGGAGCACTTCGATGCCCTGATCGCCAAGGACTCACGCATCGAGCCCACCGACTGGATGCCTGCCGGCTACCGCAAGACCCTGACCCGTCAGATCTCACAGCACGCACACTCCGAGATCATCGGCATGCAGCCGGAAGCCAACTGGATCACCAGGGCGCCATCCCTCAAGCGCAAGGCCATTCTCATGGCCAAGGTCCAGGACGAAGCCGGACACGGCCTCTACCTCTACTCAGCGGCAGAGACCCTGGGCACCGAACGCGATGAACTGGTTGATCAGCTGCTCAGCGGCAAGGCCAAGTACTCCTCCATCTTCAACTACCCGGCACGCACCTGGGCTGATATCGGAGCCATCGGTTGGCTGGTTGATGGTGCAGCCATCTGTAACCAGGTTCCACTGTGCCGCGCCTCCTACGCACCCTATGGTCGCGCCATGGTCCGTGTCTGTAAGGAAGAATCCTTCCACCAGCGCCAGGGCTGGGAGATCCTCTACGAACTGGCCAACGGCACCCCGGCACAGAAGCAGATGGCACAGGAAGCCATCAACCGCTTCTACGGTCCGGCCCTGCAGATGTTCGGACCACCAGATGATGACTCCCCGAACTCCCAGCAGTCCATGGCCTGGAATATCAAGCGATTCAGCAATGATGACCTGCGCCAGCGCTTCGTGGACATGATCGTCCCGCAGGCGGA
>NZ_CALZFS010000036.1 GCF_945649885.1 uncultured Corynebacterium sp.
ATCAACTTCCTCAGAGCGGTAGCTAAAGGGAATCTGCACAAGACGGCCATCATCCTCAGTGGCGATGAGGACCTCCACGCCCACTTCACCCTTATCAAGGTCAACTAGGCGATAGCTTCCCTGCAGGTTGATGGAGCCAGCCCAGGAACGGGCGACTTCTTCTTTTGATGGAACAACGGTGGTGTCATACATCTTGGCAATGCCACTCATGGCGGTTCTCTCCTCTATCAATAAGGTTTTCGACCCCAGACTACGCGGGAACGAAAATTCAGGCTGAGAAAAACCTCTATTTTTGTTGATATTTTCACTCTTGCTTCAGTTGTCCGGCGTGCGAACTAAGGTGGGGTTCATGGCCGAAAAGACTAATTCTAATAATTCCCATGAGCAGCAAGAGCTCCAGCAGGAGCAGCGTTTCCGTGATGAGTTCCAGGTCGGTGGTATTGACCGTGAGCTTTCCGAGGAGGAACAGCTTGAGCAGCTGTCCTCCTATTTTGATGCCCACTATCCCCTCCCAGACTTCACCCCACCGTGGGCAGGTGGCACGGGTGATCCGGACCCCGCTGACCGTTATGTCGCGCATCTCCCAGATCGCATCACCCATACTGCAATGTTGATGCTGGGTTCTGCGGTGGATCACTCCATGCCGGGGGTGGCATACCTGGGTGATGTGTCTGTGGAACCCGCCCCGGAGGTCGGCGGCGCTGTGTTCATCCCCTCTGACCCGAGTGGCCGGTGGGCGGTGTCCTTCCACAGTGGTGGTTGGTGGCGTGGTTCCGGCGATGCACTCGAGCTCCAGTGGCGTCCGGAGGTTGCGGCGGCGGCCGAGCTGTCCGGCACGACGATCCTGGACCTGGATTATCCACTCGCACCTTCCCACAGCATTGAACAGATGAATGAGGTGGTGGCCAACGCCGTCGGCTATGCACGCCACCGCAATGCCACATCCATCACGGGCTGGGGTTATTCCTCCGGTGCGGCATTGGCCGCGCTCAATGCCAAGCTTTTCGACGCCCTCCTCCTCACCTTCCCTGACCTGGACAGTGTGTCCGCACTGCCGGATGAGATCCGGGGCTCCGCGGAGATCTCATCAGCAGCATCCTGGCCGACCACCCTGGTGCAGATCGCTACCCGGGATGAAATCACCAGCCGACCGGAAGGGCTGGATGCCGTGGGGCAGGTGAAAATCAGGGATTATGTGTCCCAGCACCGCATCTCCACTCCGAAGATTGCCCGCGAGAGGATTCGGGATACTGCCGAATTCCTCAAGACCATCTAGGTGTACTTCCTCGGGAGGTTGGAAACGATATGAGCACATAAAGGGAACCTCCGGTAGGCAGGTGGGTAACAACACGCACACCAACTCCAGAGATTCCCAGTGCTACACCGTGACGCACCCATGGCCTATGGGATGCTCGGATATTCTCCCGTTTGAACAAATGTGTCATCAAAAAAAGTTAGCGATCTGTCGAGCAGTTACCTGCTCTGTTACTGATCGACGTTGATTCGCCCCTTGGGGTTTCTTTCGTAGATCACTGGCTATTGACCTTGAGGATCTGTTTCCCAGCATTCTGCGGCCCATTGCGTCTAAGTTTTATAAAAGCCCCGGAGCCGAATTACGATTATCTCCATATCTGGGCGATTCTCGGCAACATCTATCACGAGATCACACCAGTCATCATCGGTGATCAGGCGATCATCTACTCCCTATGCCCGTAGCAGTAATGAGCACAGCAATACTCCGAGCCGCTTATGTCCATCCAGAAGTGGATGATTGGCTTCGATGCTGTCTAACAGTGCTCCAGCTTTATTCCATACATCCGGGTAGAGGTCATTGCCGCCGAAGATGGCCCAAGGGAGCTCCAGGACAGAGGATAGTAGGCCCCAATCACGGGAATGGAACCCGTGTTCTTCCAGCCACGGACATAGAACTTCAAGCTGGAAGAGTAATCGTGGGTCACTCATGCGTCTTTGAGTCGATCCATCAGTGAGCTTCTACTAGAGAAGATTTCATCCAAGGCGTGAGTTGCAGACTGTCGTGCCTGGGTGCGTTCCCACTGCTGATGGATAAGTGCGGTGATTACTTGCTGCTTTGACCGTTCCTCGAAAGCTGCGAGGTCAGAAAGCTGCTGTGACTCTTCCGGAGTTAATCGGAGGTTGACAGCCATATCCAATGGCACCATTTCAGTACCACTGGGTAGAGTGCATCGAATCTCTCAGCATATGCATCACGCCCTCATGACGGCCTCTGCGGCACGGAAGGAATAGTTGCATAGGGATATCCATGCAGTGCCTGACGCTAATTTTCGGCCCCATGACCTCTGGGTTATAGATCTATGGGTACAACCTCAGTCATTTTCTGAGCGCACTTTTTCGTCCATAAATAGATCAGAAGCAGGCTCTACATCAGTTAAAGCAAATTCCTCCGGAGAAGCCTGGGGAGCAAGGTCCCTCCTGCCTACCGCCAGGGAAACCGTATATTACCTACGGCTTGTCACCCTTTTTCCTACCAGTAGACAACTCTATCCCTGTCTTCACGAAGCCGCGCTGAACTGTCCTAACCGACACTCTAAAGTGTTCTGCGGCCCATTGTGGCTGATGCCTTACGCTCAGCGCTGTTCGTAGGTCCTGAGGAAGCACTGCTGTATCCCTCACCTTGAGAGGTCATGACGTAACCACGGACTCGTCTGGCCATCGTCTGGCGATCCTGCATCGGCGGCAACGCATTCTTAGGCCCACCAGTACCCCACTCCTGGGAGACCGCATAGGTATCAATAATCACAGCATCCGTCATACACTTACCTGCTTGGCACAGACGGTGCCCAGTCTTCAGGGCATGGCGAAACGCTGTCTCGTCACGGGCTACCCTGCTCTCGCACACCCACAGCACCCGAACAACCGGGCTGAGGCGCTGCCGATGACATCCCTTCGATGATTTTATGTAATTCTTCTCCATCAATCCGGTGCTGCGGCATGCACACCTTCAGATACGTGCCCTGGGAGTAGGAAATACCTTCTGCCTCCCAGAACTGCCTGCATCGTTCAGCTACCTGGGATCCACCGTCGGCGCGGACAACACGCCACCAGTTACTCAAGTGTCCGTGTGCGGACATGATGCGGCCGACCTGTCTGGGGCCGGTGCCCACCGCCACAGCGACATCGCCGTAGGTGGCCACGCGGCCGCGCGGAATCAGGTCGGCACAGTCCAACACCATGGAGGTCAGTTCATCTAATTCCAGATCATCCATGGTGTTGCCTCACGCTGGTTGTTTAACTGTTCTGCTGGCGGAGCTGTTCCTCGAAGGCACTGAGGTCAATGTTCAGCAGGTCTTCGGCTTCGCTTGCTTCTTCCTCAACCGGCTCCTCAACATCACAGAGGGTGACGGTGGCTCCGGTGGAGTCAGAGATCAGGGCCATGCGTCCGAATTCAGAATCCCATGGTTCGCGGATGACATCTCCACCGAATTCCTTGGCCTTCTTTACTGCCTCATCAACGCTGAGAACGCCCAGGTAGGTCTGCCAGAAGCTGGGGACCTGGGGTGGGAACTGGCCCTGGGCGTCAAAAACACCGGCGAAGGCGGCGCCGTCGATAAGCGCGGTGGTGTAGCGGAAACCGCCCTCACCTTCTTCGCTGGAGATCTCCGAGGTCATCCAGTCAAAGAGCTCGCCGTAGAAATCAACAACCTCCGGATACTTGGTGACGGTGGTCAGTTCATGCCAGACCGGGGTGCCTGGTTCGCCTGCGGCCACGAAGGATTCCTCGCTGCCGGGTTCGATGACGCCGAAGAGTGCTCCAGCGGTGTCGACGGCCAGGACCATGCGTCCGAGGTGAACTTCGGTGGGCTCTGCAAGGATTCTTCCGCCAAGTTCCACCACCTTCTTGGCCACACCATCAAGGTCATAGCCCAGGAAGTAGGTGATCCATGTGTCCGGCATGCTGGATTCTTCTGGCTGGTCGATGAAACCTGCCACGGGGAGACCTTGCACGCGTGCCATGCGGTAGCCGGAATTCACTTCGCTGATCTCCCAGCCGAGGACATTTTCATAGAAGTGAGAGGACTTCGCAATGTCGGAGGTGGTTAGGTCGATCCAGTACGGCATTCCTGGCATGGCCTCAAAAGCTGGCATTACATATTCCTCCACTTTTCGGGATCAAAGCCATCGTCTGCGGTGGCTTCGTCAAAGTAATCGTCTTCATCATCTTCACCGGTGACAACCTGCGCGCAGGTGTCACCGATGCACACCACGTCACCGTTATGGAGTGTCCTGCCACGGCGATTGTCGACCTCACCGTTGACGGTGACATCACCATTGGCGATGGCATCCTTGGCTTCCCCGCCCGTGGAGACGAGGCTGGCCAACTTGATGAACTGGC
This sequence comes from uncultured Corynebacterium sp., assembly GCF_945649885.1. Classification (GTDB taxonomy): domain Bacteria; phylum Actinomycetota; class Actinomycetes; order Mycobacteriales; family Mycobacteriaceae; genus Corynebacterium. The sequence goes on from NZ_CALZFS010000036.1 coordinate 4,373, forward strand.
CAAGTTTGATGGCCTCGTCCCTGATGTGCACTTCTTCGGGCTGCATGGTTTCCGAGTCTATCCATCTCTCCGGATGGGAGCTAACCCAGGATCATGTTGCTGATCCCCATAACGCCCTGCCAGACCATGAACATTCCAAGGGCTATGAAGATCACCCCCGTGGCCAGATCAATAACAGCACTGTTCCGGGTTATTTTCGCGGCAAAGCTCCGCACCAGAATCGCGAATCCGACAAACCACATCACACCGGTGAGAATGAGGAAGCTGGCAATGAAGACGGTCCACCCAGACCCCATGTCCGGCTTGATGAATTGAGCGAACACCGACCCGTAGAAGAGAACCGCCTTGGGATTGGCGAGGTTGGTCGCGATTCCGGAACGCAGGGCCTGCCAGATTCCTATGGATTTCCCACCCTCCAGTGCAGCCATGGCCTGGTCCACAGAGCGGGCTTCAGCGCTGGCTTCCTGGCGTTGTCGCTGAGACCACCAGGAACGCACAGCGCCGGATCCCATCCAGACGAGGTAGCCGCCGCCGATGAATTGGAGGATGTTGAGGAGGGTCGGCGTGGCAGAAAGCAGGGCCGACAACCCCAGGAGGCTGGCGGAGATCCAGATGGTGTTGCCCACCATGATGCCCAGGGCGGTCCAGATGCCATCGCTGCGGCTACGGGAGCCGAGTCTGATGATCTGGACCAGGTCGGGGCCTGGTGACACAATCGCTGCTATCCATACCAGCAGCAGGGCAAGGAGGGTTGCGGTAGTCATTTCAAATCACATCATATTGCCGCCTCATGTTCACGGCTCCTATTGCCTGCATCAAAGAAAATGCTGCGATGCACCCATTATGAGTGAAGCCAAACTTCTCAAGCTCCTGGGCCCACACCCCACGACCCGAAGCGAAGGTGGGAATTACGGGAATGGTAGAACTTCGCTGCGACGGGCCAGAACGCCTCCCAGGTCCCTCTCCAGGCCAGCCAACACCCGGGCGTCGTTGATCGTGGGCCCGCCCTTCCGACAATCCCGAAAGATCCCCGGATCATTCAGCAGCCCCTCCACGGCAACATCGTCAAAATTTGCCACATGTTTCACGTGAAACATGGCAAAAGCCTCCCCCAACCCCTCCGACCCCCAGGACCGAGCACCACCTCAGGCCCAGTTGAAAGACAACCAGGCATAAAACCTCGAAATGCCCCTCAACAGGGTCCGGTAGATTACCCCACCCCTCATCGAAATATCGCCGACTCGCCTCCCCGAGGGACACCCAGCAAGGTCAGACCTTTCCACCAAGGCAGGTGCTCAGATCCTCGGGGGCGCGGCGGGAACTTCAGGGACGTTATCATCAGTTGACATCATCATGTCCGCCCCATAAAAAGCACTCCGGACAATGCGCGGCTATCACACCCCCGGACATCACCCAGAGCCGAAAGAATGCATTACTTAAAGCCCTACCTGACGAATGGTGATATTAATCCTTCCCTCCGTCAGTCCGCAGCCTGAGGGCGCAGTGTGTCGCTCAATCTTCGGAACCCCATGGAAAGCCCGACGATGGGCACCTCCAAAGACAATGAGGTCCCCACTCAACAGTGGAATATCAACCCAGGGCCGATTGCGATTCTCAGTATTGCCCATGCGGAACATGCCAGTGTCCCCGATGGACAGGGAAATCACCGGAGCGGTGGATACCTCATTGATATCCTGATGCATCCCCATGGTGGAATCTGGGGCGTAGTAGTTCACCAGAGCGGCGTCAGCACGATACTTCCCCGACCACGCGGCAAGCGACGGACTCAACCCTGCCACCTCTTCCAATGCACAGGCTGCCAGGGTGTGGAAGGAATCTGGAATCGGCGGCACCCTGACGCCATCCACCTGGCGAACATAGCGGTAGGGATTGGTGGCCCAGTGCTGACCCAGGGAGAGCATATGCACGCTCATCTGGCCGCGGTGCAGCTGTGGGCGGACCATCGCCAGTGGGGTTCCCGCCACTGTCCTGGCAAGGTCACGCGCCTCTGTCACCAGTGCGGCCTGCTGCTCCAGAGGCAACCAATCAGGAAGGTGAACCACCCCACTGGTGACCTCACGGGGCGGGCGTGGAATGTGGCTGCCCGGAGTGTCGAAAAGCGTGGCCACTTTCTCACCTCTAAACGTGCACAATGGGGTCTCATGAACACATTCGACCCTACGCCATATGCAAATTTTGATCATATGAGCAGCGGAAAGTGGTATCTGGCAGTGTCAGAGGAACTGGGAGAGATCTCCGGCCGCGCCGCCGCACTATTTCATGAATACAACCAGATCGGCCCCACCGATCCGGAGCGTTCCCGTGAGATTCTCCACCAATGGCTGCATCCGGATAGTGGCGAGTGCACTATCAAGGCCCCGGCGATCATTGAATATGGCATCAACACCACCATCGCTGAGGATGTCTTCATCAATTTCGGGCTGACCATTCTGGATATCTGCCCGGTCACCATCGGTGCGCGGTCCATGCTGGGTCCGAATTGTCAGATTCTCACCGCCGGGCACCCCGTCAATGATCATGAGATGCGCCGCGGTGGGTGGGAGAACGGATCCCCTGTTCATATCGGCGAGGATGTGTGGCTCGGTGGTGGTGTGACCGTTGTCGGTGGTGTGAGCATCGGGGATCGCGCGGTGATTGGTGCAGGTGCTGTGGTGACCCGCGATATTCCTGCCGACAGCATCGCCGTGGGCAACCCGGCGCGGGTGATCAAGATGCGTGATGATCAGAAGCTGGAGCGGACAGAGCTGCCCGTAGGTGTTCCGGTGGAGGCTGTGGCTGCGCTCCGCGCCCAGGAAGACCATGGCCAGGAGACTCCTGCCCCGGAAGCCCGCACCTAGGCGGATCAAGATCCCCAGAGCTCCTGAGGGAACCACCCCTAGAAGAAATAATCTTCCCACAGGATGACATAGATGGGCACCAGGAAGAACGCCAGGACCAGGTTGACTGCTGCCATGGCTGGGCTGCGTCCAAGCAGGCCGAAGATTGCGCCGGCCAGTCCCAGGATGATGGGGCCAACCACCATGGGCAGGCCACTCATGCTACCGGGTGGGTAGCCGCGGAATTCCAGGAAGCAGAGGATGGTCAGCATACCGAAGGTTGCTGAGACGGATATTTCAAACCACCAGCGTGTGGCGCGTGCCGGTGTATTTGTTGATTTCCCGGCCAGGGAAAATGGCCAGGGCCGTCGTGGCTCCGACCTGCCGAAGATGAGGTTCATCAGCGTGGCGCCCCGGGTCATCCTGACCTTCCTGGTCGGGACGGGAGGGTGCGGGGATGAGACCGTCCAACGTTCCCGCGGTGCCGCGGCCCCTGATTGATGTGGATAATCATAGGTAGACCTCTGGGAAGGTGAATAGTCCGGAAATTCATGCCCCACGGCTTCACTGCTCCCCTCGTTCCATCAATAACCACTGACAACCATGTTCAGCAACTTATCTAACTTTACTCCTGCCCACACCACATGTTCAGCCAAGACTTAGTTAAATGCTTCACCCCATGAACCCCATGAATGACGGACAAGCAGTACATGACCCCAGAACCACAGACCTTTGATATCCAGTCCATCGCCGTAAACCTCCCTGCAGAAGCACTTTTATCCCCTCTGCACGCCACCCTCAGCCGCCAGGCACGCAATGGGGTGATCCAATCTCCACCAGGAACAGGAAAGACCACGGTCCTCCCACCGTTTCTGGCTAACCTCATCCGGGAGTGCCCAGATGTCTACCCGCAGCAGGGTCCGGTTCTGGTCACAGCTCCCCGTCGGGTGGCAGTACGCGCTGCCGCCCGGCGCCTGGCCCATCTTGATGGCAGCAGGCTGGGTGAGAAGGTGGGTTTCACTGTCCGCGGTGAGCACCATCAGGGAACCCACGTGCAATTTCTCACCCCGGGAGTGTTGATCCGCAGGTTGTTGGCTGATCCGGAGCTGGCAGGGGTCAGTGCGGTGATCATTGATGAGGTTCATGAGCGTCAGCTGGATACTGATCTCATCATCGGGATGCTCACTGAACTGAGTCAGTTGCGCGATGATTTCAGCCTCATTGCCATGTCCGCCACTCTTGATGCGGCGCATTTTGCCACGCTTCTCTCCGCCGAGGTGTTTGTGGCAGAGGCACCCCTTCATCCGCTTAATATCCGTTATCTGCCCGGTACCGCACCGCGGCTTGGGGCGAAGGGGGTGAACTGGGATTATCTTGATCATCTTGCACAGGTCACGGATGAAGCCGTCTCCCAACGGCAGGATTCAGCCCTGGTTTTCCTCCCGGGCGTCCGCGAAATCGACTACTTCAGCACTAAGCTCTCTGCACTCGGGCAGGGGGAGGTGTATCCCCTCCATGGGCGGCTGACCCCGGCTGAGCAGGATCGGGCGCTCGCCCGGAGTGACCGTCCGCGCATTGTGGTGTCCACACCGGTGGCGGAGAGTTCCCTGACCGTGCCGGGTGTGCGCATCGTGGTGGACTCCGGCTTGTCGCGTTCTCCCAGGCGCGATGCCGCCCGCGGCATGACGGGACTGGTGACCTCAAGTTGTGCGCAGTCCTCTGCGGAACAGCGTGCTGGTCGCGCTGGGCGTGAAGGACCAGGTGAGGTGATCCGTGGTTATTCACAGGAGGATTTCTCTCATTTCACACCTTTCACCACGCCGGAGATCCAGTCCGCGGATCTCACCCAGTCCACCTTGTGGTTGGCCTGTTGGGGTACCCCGGGTGGGGAGGGGCTCCCGCTGCTCACCCCACCACCGGCACCTGCCCTGCAGTCAGCAGAGGCAACACTGCGTGCCATCGGGGCCATTGATGACACCGGTGGTGCTACCGCTCTGGGCAAACGCTTATCAACGCTCCCTCTGTCCCCCCAGTTCGGTGTTTCCCTGCTGTCTCACGGCCCCCAGGCTGCTGAGGTTCTCGCGGTCATCGCCGGAGATCCCCGGGGCGATGTGGAAAAGCAGGTGCGCGCCTCCCAGGGCTCACGCTCATTTGGTCGGGAAGTCTCGCGGTTGCGTCGTCTCGCTCCTGAGGTCTCCCACAGGGCGACAGCTGGTCAGGTCATCGGCACGGCACTGCCTGGCCTCATCGCCCGACGGGAAAAAGATATGGAGTATCTCTTAGCCACCGGAACCCGTGCCACCCTGATGGATAAAGAGCTGGCCGGAGCACCCTGGTTGGCGATTGCTGATATCAGCCGTTCCGGATCCCGCGCAATCATCCGGGCAGCAGCCCGCATCACAGAAGACCATGCCCTGGAGATCATCGGGGTCACAGACCTCACCCGTGCCGCGGTCAGGGATGGGAAGGTACAGGCCCGCAAGATACGCGCAGCAGGTGCCATTGAACTCAGTGCCACACCCGCCAAACCCACTCCGGATGATGCAGCCGCGGCCCTCACCGAGGCCATCAGCAGGGAAGGGCTGGGATTATTCACCTTCTCTGACAAGGCCATGGCACTCTTGCACCGTCTCCAGTTCCTGTACGAACGGATCGGCGATCCCTGGCCGGATATCGCAGCCGCTGATGTCCATATGTGGCTGGGTCCGGAACTGGAGCAGATTGCCCGGGGAACACCCATCTCCCGGATTGACATGTTCACTGCCCTGCAGCGGCTGCTCCCCTGGCCGGAAGCCTCCACCATGGATGAGTTGGCACCCTCCCATCTCAGGGTCCCCAGTGGTAACCGCCACCGCCTGGACTATGCAGATGGCAGGCCGGTGGTCCGGGTGAAATTACAGGAATGTTTCGGCTTGGCGGCCTCCCCGGAATTTTGTCATTCACCCGTGCAATTCCACCTGCTCTCCCCTGCGGGACGCCCCCTGGCAGTCACCGATGACCTGGCCAGTTTTTGGTCTGGACCATATACACAGGTCAGGGCAGAGATGCGGGGACGTTATCCCCGCCATCCCTGGCCGGAAGACCCCTGGTCCGCACCAGCCACCGCCAGAACCAAGAACAGGATGTGAGGCTTAAGCCATCGGCGGTGAATCACAAAAAAGAGCCTGTCAGGCACACGGTGCATCTGGCAGGCTCAGGGGACAACAGTGAATTTTTTTTTAAGAGGCGGATAACTTCCGGCCGAGCCCCAGTACGGAATCAGCGGTCAGCACGGTGGAATCATCAGGGTGCTGATGCTCGCAGGTTTCAGCCTCGCAGAACTGGAAGGTTTCAGGAAGCTCATCGGCAATCTCTGAAGCAGCCACCGCAAGCCGGGGCAGATGGCGGGCGGGGGCGATCACATGAAGTTCATCAAGTCCAAGGATGCGTGTGGAGGAGGCAGCACCTGCGATGAGCGCAGCGAAATCCTCAGGATCTGTGTCTTCCTCCACCAGTACAGTCACCATGGTGGAGGCGGTGGAGAGATCGGTGATGATGCCGGTCTCGCCGGTCACCTCGGGGTGAGTGGGTAGGCCCGTACTAGAAGGCTCTTCGGAAGCCTCACTGGACCAACCGTCAAGTTGTGTCTTCGTCATAAAAACCAGTCTAGGAAGAGAAGCTGAACTAAACCAGCTAATGAGCCTAAAAATGGCTGAATTCTATACAGCTTTGTCTAGATGTTGTGATACTGCTGCCAGCCTAAATATGTGCACATGACGATGACCAGCGCTAACAGTGCATATCTGATGAGTTTTGTCCCGCCACCCAAAACCGTCCTCGCCCCCAATTGGGCACCAATGACATTAGACACAGCTAATACAATTGCCAGTTGCCACCACACATGCCCTCCGGATATGAAGATGACCAGGGCACCAATATTGGTGGAGGTGTTGACCACTTTCGCCATCGCCGCGGAGGTGAGAAAATTTTGGGATAACAATGCCGTGAACGCCATGATGAGAAACATGCCCGTTCCGGGTCCAAAGATTCCGTCATATCCGGCAATCAACCCCACGACGCCGATGGCTGCCCAGAGACGCCAACCCCGGGGCAGATCACTACTCTCCCCGGTGCCGAAACTCGGTTTGAAGGCCACGAAGATACCCACCACCAGCATCAGGGCGATGATCAGGGGCCGCATCAGCTGCTTGTCCAGGGCGCTGGCTGCCAGCGCCCCGGCACCTGAACACACCAGGGCAACCGGGATGTAGACCAGCAACAGCTGGGCTGGTGGACGTACCCGCCGAAACAAGGTGACCGCAGCGGAGGCGGTTCCGGTCACCGCCGCGACCTTATTCACCGCCAGCGCAGTGACCGGTGCGAGCTGGGGCATCACCGCCAGGATCAGCGGGATCAGCACCAGACCGCCCCCGCCGATGACAGCATCGATCCAACCGGCCAGGGCCGCACCGGCGATGAGGATGCCCCATCCGCTGGTGGCAAGCTCAATTCCCATGAATGCTGCCTCCTTCCTGAATGGTCTTGATTCAGATGACCTAAGCATAGACCTGGCATAGACCCCTCGGAGGTGATTAACCTGTAGTTATAGATGGTCTTAACGAAAGGATTTTCACATGAAATTCCCCACGACCAACAGCACCACTGACCAGCTTCCCACCCTGCTGGCAGCTCCCCTGGCACTGGCCCTTGCGTTAACCGGCTGCGCCTCCCCCAGCACGCCGTCCGCTGCCGTCCCATCAGATTTCCCGGTGTTCATCCAAGCCGCAACCAGTCCCCCGCCAGCGCTTGTCGACGACCACGGTGGCGTCGATACGCTCCCTGAGTACGGTCCCGGGCTATACAAACTTGATCTGGGCACCGGCACCGGACCGGAGGAAGACAAGGAACAGTTCCTCCTGTGCATGTTCTATGAAGCCCCCGGTGATGTGGCGATCTGTAAAGCCAGCATCCCGGTGCGGTGGAAGGAGCTGGATGGTCAGCACCAGCAGGCCAACCGGGTGCTCATCAACCAGGACGAGGACACCGGTGACCTAGATGTTCATGCTGACAGCGAGGACATGGCCACCACCCGCATCATTCCCACCGATATCACGGAGGAGGCGGTGATCGTAGGCATCCACATCCGGGTGGAAGACAATGAGGCATATTTCAGCACCGAACCAGACCAGCTCATCGGCAGTGTACTGATTACCCCGGATTCCTATGAGGTGCTCACGGAAACAAGTCCTGCAGCATCTCCAGCCGCCCCGGATGGTCCACGGGATCTCACACCACACGCTGCTAAAGTGAAAGCCACATAAATAGCTGGTTATTCACATAAGGAGACTGTGACCCCAAGGTGAGCGACATAGAAAACCCATCTTCCCGCCGGGCTACAGTTTTAAGGTGGGCGATCGTCGCACCTCTGTCACTCGCACTGGGTTGGCTATTCACCATATGGAATGTCCCTGCCGCCTGGATCCTGGCGGCCATCGTGGTCGCCGGTGCCTGCGCCCTGATCACCAGTGAGGATCTGCCACTCGCCCGCGGAATGCATATCTTCGGACGTTCCATCATCGCGGTGCTTGCTGCCCTGCCCCTGGTCAGTGCCCCAGCACGCGAACTCCTGCAGTACCTGGCCCCAGGCATCGTGATCTCCTTCTTCACCGTTGCTGTCGGTGTGGCTGGTGGCATCCTCCTGGCCCGCTCCAGAAAGGAGATCTCTGCTGAGACCGGGGTGCTGTCGATGCTGGCGGGGGGTGCCTCAGTGATGCCGGTGCTGGCCAGGGACCTGGGTGCTGATTTCCGCTATGTCACACTGAGTCAATATCTGCGACTGTTGGTGGTGTCGGTGACCCTTCCCCTGGTCACCCACTTCTTTACACCTGACAAGGTGACCACCGCCACCCGATCACAGAGCCCGGTGGAGGTATTCGGTTTAGAGGAGTTCGGGACCTCCACCACCATCCTGTCCCTGGTGACATTGGCCGTGATCGTGCTGGCCGGTGAACCCCTGGGCAGGCTGTTGCATCTCCCCGCCCCGGCGGTCCTGGGACCCCTGTTATTCACAGTCGCCCTGAGCACAGTGCTGCCTGATGATCTCAACTTAGATCCGCCCACGCTATTCAAGATCCTGGCATTCATGTCTATTGGGTGGATGTGTGGTGGCGGATTGAACATGGCGGCACTCAAGCTGTTCTCCCGGCAGCTGCCCGCCACGTTCCTCTTCATATTCGCACTCCTGGCAGTGTGCGCGATGGCTGCAGGACTGTTGACCTTCTGGCTGGACATCAGTTATTTCGAGGCTTATCTGGCCACCAGTCCGGGCGCCCTGGAAACAGTCCTGGCCCTGTCCGCTGAAGGGGAAGCAGGACCTGTGGTGGTGACCATCCAAATCATCCGTCTGCTCGCGATTCTCGCCATCGCCGGCTGGCTACCCACCATCCTGCGCCTGATCTTGCGGAGGAAATAGCAGCGCACAGAGCACAAAAAGGGGGGTCCCGGCCCCCAGACATGATGTCTGAGCCAAGAAACCCCCCTTCCATGGTCCAACTGTTTAATCCAGGATCTGGTCCCGCAGGATGGACATCGGGATGCTGCCATAGGCCAATGCCTGGCTGTGGAAATCAGCCAGGGTCATGCCCTGTGCAGTGGCATCCTCGCGAAGCTGCAGCCAGAGACGCTGACCAATGGAGTAGGCAGCGGCCTGTCCCGGCCAACCAAGATAACGATTGAGCTCAAAGGAGAGACTGGCTTCATTCATGGAGGTGTTCTCACGCAGGAAGCTACGGGCATAGGAGGCATCCCAGACACCGGTGTTCTCTGGATTCTTCTTACCCAGGTGGATGCCGATGTCAATGGCCACGCGTGCCGCACGCAGGCGCTGCGCATCCAGGTAACCCATGCGGTTGCCCGGATCCTCGTGATAGCCAAGTTCCTTCATCAAGCTTTCGGCATAAAGTGCCCAGCCTTCACCATGACCGGAGTTCCAGGCCACCACACGACGCCACAGGTTCAGGTTGGTGGATTCCGCCAGAGCCTGGGAAATCTGCAGGTGATGGCCAGGGACACCCTCGTGGAACACGGTGGTGAGCTCCTGCCAGGTGTGGAAGATTTCCTGCTTCTTCGGCACAGACCACCACATGCGTCCCGGACGGGAGAAATCATCACTTGGTGGGGTGTAGAAGATGCCACCGGTGCCGGCCGGATCGATGAGACATTCAATGGTGTTGGCCTGCTCAGGGATCTGGAAGTACTTGCCGTTGAGGTCCTTGATGGCCTTATCGGCGATGTCCTGCATCCATTCCTGCAGGGCATCGGTACCGCGGATGAGGTAACGCTCATCGGCGTTGAGCTTCTTCAAGGATTCCTTGACGGTGGTACCAGCGCCATAAAGGGTGGTAGCCAACTGCTGCTGTTCAGCGTCAATCTCACGAAGCTGCTCCAGGGACCAGCGGTAAGCCTCATCCAGGTCCACAAATTCGCCGACATGGAGGTGGGAGAACTGCTCATAGCGGTCACGGCCCACAGCATCCTCATGGGGTGCATGTGGTGCCAGCTGCTCGCCGAGCCAGGCACCAACACGGGCGAAGGCCTCCTGGGCTTCCTCCACCACCGGGTCCGCCTCAGACAGGCCGAGGTTTTCCAGAACGGAGTCAGGTTCAGCCAGGTCCTCACACTGGGAGATGACCTCCTCAATCTGACGGATGGCTGCCACACGGCCCTGGCTGGCGGATTCCGCCAGTGATTCGCAGTAGCCGTGAAGAGAGTCCGGAACACGGGAAAGGCGTTCGCGGATATTTTCCAAGTCTTCATCTGACTCATTGGGCATGATCAGGAAGGTGTCGCGGATGGTCTGCACCGGGGACTCAATGTTGTTGAGCAGGCGCAGAGTCTCGCCCTGGTGGTGCAGTGCCAGGTCGAGGCAGACGCGGTCACGGAGAACTTCAGCGGTGACGCGGTCGACGTCATCAAAGTCTTCGTCGTCGTCATTGTCGTCGGTGCCGTCGTCGAAAGCATCGACGTCAGCAACCATGTCGCGGTTTCGCTCCGCGACGGCATTCCAATAATCGGGTGAAAAATCCTGAAGCTCACCCTCGAAGCCGGGGATGCCCCAGGCGGTCGCGTCGGTAGGCGATAGTGCCGCCAGTTCATGGACATAGACCTCACAAGAGGCGTCCAGTAGTGAAGGAGAACGTTGTACAGAACTCTCAAGAGTCATAAGTGGCTATCGTAGCCACTTCACGCTCTTAATCCCACCTGGGATGACCCGGTTGTTGCGAATTTGCAATATACAGCCCTGCATTCAGCTCGACAGACTTGAAGGGAGACCACGGAGGAGCTCGCAGAAGACCATAAATCCGTCCCACCTGAAGGCTTTTTCTTTGACCATCACGTGTTGCAGGCTCTACCCTTAACCGCATTATTTAGATACTTCCCTACATCAGTTCTCACAGCCCCCAGCTGATTCACTCCCCTGAAGGATGCCCCTCCATGCTCCGCACCATTCTCGGCAGCAAGATCCACCGCGCCACCGTCACCCAGGCTGACCTTGATTATGTCGGTTCCATCACCATCGATGCCGACCTGGTCAACGCCGCCGGCCTCATTGAGGGTGAAAAAGTCTCCGTTGTAGACATCACCAACGGAGCCCGCCTGGACACCTATGTCATCACCGGCGATGCCGGAACAGGCAGCATCTGCATCAACGGTGCGGCCGCCCACCTGATCAACCCAGGCGATCTGGTGATCATCATGAGCTACCTGCAGGCCACTGATGCCGAGGCCAATGCCTATGAGCCGAGCATCGTCCACGTGGACGCAGACAACCGCATCCTTGCCCTGGGCAACGATGCCGGCGAACCCATCCCGGGCTCTCGTCTGCTCAGCTCACGCTCGCTTTAAGAAAGCTTGTCGACGCTCCCCCGCGTCTGACCGTCCATATCCATGATGTACATCCGCCCACCGTCATCCTCCACGGTGGCGGTGTGCAACTGACTCAACCAGTCATCTACGCCTTCGCAATACATCTCTGTCTTGCCCACACCGCCAAAGATCAGCTGAGTGCCTGCTGCCGACCTCTCTGCTGACCAGGTGCCGAAGAAGCTGTTGCAGCCGTCATTGCCATTGAGTGAGCCGTCCGCCTCCAAGGTGAGGTGAGCACCTTCAGGGACTGCTGTCTCCCAGGTGCCCTGCACATCAACCGGAGCAGGTAGTGGCGCAGAATCTGATGCTGAGCCGCACCCGGCCAGTGCTGCTGTCCCCATGATCACACCGGAGATGGTTTTCATGACAGCCAGTTCATCGTGCTTAGAACAGCTCCATCAGTCCGCGGACCAGGACCACGGTGGCACCAGCGGCAGCGAGGATGGTGGCCAGACGCTTGGCCATCGGGGTCGAGATCTTCGCGTTGATACGCTCACCGAACCAAGCACCGACAAAGATCATGGCCACGGCACTGATCCACAGCCACGCTGGTGCGCCACCAAAGTCCAGACCACCGATGAGGATCACCTTGAGCAGGAAGGACACGGTGTTGGCCACCAGCAGAATCGGGTGGAGGGTGGCCACAAAATCACGGTAGTCCCACCGGGACAGGCGGGCATAAATGGTCAGGGCAGGCCCTGCGATACCGGCGACGGTGGACATGAAACCACCGATGACGCCAAACAGGATCATCGGGGCTTTCGCATGCTCATTGATGCGGAACTTCTCCGTGGGAAACAGGGAGATGCTCAGGGCCAGCAACACCAGGGCACCCACCGCGATGAGCAGCCAGGGACCATTGAGCAGGTGCACGACCAACACAGCCGGCAGTGAACCGATGACAAGAGCACCGGCCAAGATCCGGAAGCGTTTCCAGTCGGTACGTTTACGTACTGCCCAGGCATTGTTGACGGCATTGATGATCGACAGTCCATTGACCATCGTGATACCGGCAAGGGGGCCGAGCAGGGCGGTGAGGACAGGACCTGCGACAAGGCCGACACCCAGGCCGGTGATGCGCTGCAGGATAGCACCGATGAGGACGGAGGCAAGAAGAATCGTGGCGATGGTTAACACGATGAATCAGAATAGGACTTTTAACGTGCAAAGGCACAACCCCACCGGGGGAAGCTAACCCCACTTGAGAAGGCTCAGTGGGTGTCGAAAAGTGCTCGGAGATCATCTGCGGTAAGTCCCGCAGCGGCAGTGCCGGTGCCGGTGGTGAGGGCGTGGAAAAGCGCTGCTTTTCGTTTTTGCAATTGCAGAACCTTCTCCTCAATGGTTCCCTCAGAGACCATGCGGTAAACCATCACATTGTTGCGCTGGCCGATGCGGTGGGCTCGATCAATGGCCTGTTTTTCAGCTGCTGGATTCCACCAGGGATCAAGCAGAAAAACATAATCAGCTTCAGTGAGGGTGAGTCCAAAGCCTCCTGCTTTAAGCGAGATAAGGAACACTGAAGCGCCTTCTTCACGGAATCTCTTGATGGCATCAGAGCGGTCCCGGGTGGCACCATCAAGGTAAGAGAAGCTGATTCCAGCACCATCAAGGCGCTCAGCAACCCTCCCTAAAAATGATGTGAACTGGGAGAACACAATAACCTGATGGTTTTTAGCCCCCACAATGATCTCGAGTCGCTCCAAGAGATCCTCCAGTTTCGTGGATGGAATTGCCGCATTATCCTCATCAACAATCTGGGGATCCAGCGCCAGCATCCGCAACAGCGTCAGCGAGCGAAAGATGGTCATGCGGTTGCTATCAAGATCCTGATCAAGCAGTTTGAGAACTTTTTTACGTTCGCGTTGCAGGACGGCGTCATAAAGCTTTCGGTGAGCAGGCTGCAGGGGCAGCACCACGGTGTTCTCAATTTTATCCGGCAGGTCAGTCGCCACCTGCTCCTTGGCACGGCGCAACATAAAAGGAGCTATTCGACGCCGCAGTTGGCGCATCCTTTCAGCAGCCAGCTCAGCACTGGGATCCGCTTCGATCGGCGTGATGAACTGTGCCTTGAACTCCTTGAAATGCGGGAACAAACCCGGCGCGGTGAGTGCGCACAGGGACCAGAGGTCAGATAGTGAATTTTCCATGGGGGTGCCGGTGATAGCCAGACGGAATTGTGCCTGCTGTGCGATGCCAAGAATCGCACGGAAGGTACGGGTGGTGTGGTTTTTCACAAACTGTGCCTCATCCACAATGAGCCCCTGCCAAGAAGAGCTCGCAAAAATTTGCTCATCAATGCGGGCGATGGCATAGGAAGTGATCACGATGTCAGCATCACTTGGCACTGGGGTCTTTCTTTTGGCTGCGGTTTTATCCAACACCACAACTTTAAGATCCGGCAGAAACCGTGCAGCCTCATCCCGCCAGACCGATACAACTGAAGAAGGTGCCACCACCAAGAACCCACTGTTTTCCCTGTGCTCCTTGCGGGCATGCGCCATCAGGGCAAGGGTTTGAATGGTTTTACCCAAGCCCATATCATCAGCCAGCACTCCCCCAAGACCCAGATCATGCAGCAGCGCCAACCAGCGGAAGCCGTCTTCCTGATAGGGACGCAGTGTGGCTTGCAGAGACTCCGGGACCTCTGCCTTCGGAAGTTCAGTGAGCGTGGATAGTTCCTGTACCGTCTGCATCCATGATTCCAGCGCCGCATCAGGAACCCAGTCATCAGCGAGTTCCTGCAGATCATTAAAAAGTCCAGAGTTACTGCGGTGTACACGCTGACTCTTCGAAGTCCACTCCTCTATATCCTGTGCTTCCTTGAGCAACTCACGAAGACGCACAAAAGCTGGATGATCCAGAGAAAAATAGCTGCCATCAGCCAGCAACACAAAATCTTCATCGCGGGCAAGAGCCACAAACACATCAGTGAAGGGCACTTTCACATCATCGATGGCGATATCGAAATTCAGATCAAACCAGTCATTGTCTTCTTGCTCCGTGGAAATGCTGACAAAAGGTTCACCATGAAGCTCCTGATAAGCTGGCCGGTCATTTTCAAAGATGACATCCACGTACTCCAATGCGTGAAGCTGATCAAGCACGTGTTCTGCAATACGAAGGGCTTCAGCACCAAAGAAATGCTGCACACTTTCTGCGGTGGCATCCGGAAAGATCTCCTGCACCTGTGCCACCACGAACTGTTGATGCTCAATCGGATTACCGAACTTTGTCCTGCGCCACTGCCATGCCAGGTGGAGGGAATCTCCACGTTTTTCTTTGCTCCCTGGCTCTGTGAAACGCACGGATAGTTCAAGAATAGATTTTTGCACCTCAGGGAGTTCCGCGGACTTATCCGAGGAGATCACCGCAGTATTATTGTGCAAAACAGGGTAGAAATTATCGAAGAATTCTTGTTCTTCTGCTCTCGGGACCCGGATGGAGTCAGCGTCCTGCAACACATTCATGGTTGTTCGCGTCAACGCTTTATTCAGCGGAATAAGCTGCACATCCATAAGTTTCTTAGCGGTTGTTGATACATCTTCGGCCACCACCACTGCGGAATATCCCAAAGGGCGGGGTACCTCCATGACGGAACCCTTCCACATGACCCGTGGAGTCAGCAGCAATTCCTTTTCTGGCCTGCTGAGATCCATGAGGTACTCAGCTGGCTCAGCAATCTCTACCTGATTGACCTGCCCCTGCCCGATCAAAGGCAACCCTGCATCAACAGCACGGCGGAGCAACTCCCAGAACTCCACACTATTCCAATAGAAGGTATCCATCTCCAGCTGATTGTGCATGCTGCGAATAGTCCCAGAATGTAATGCACATAACTGACTCAGCAACAGAAACTGTTCTTTATTAATTCCTGAGCTGGGGGAATATAGATGTTCAAAAGTAGCCCAACTGATTTGCCCTTTGACCCAATTCCCTGCAACAGATTTTCTTAAAGGCCGCAGCTTCGCGATAAACCCTGTGCCATCCGCCAAATCCGCCACATCAACCTGTTGTTCTTCGGGAAGTGCAAAATGACGATTATAAGCTTGCCGTGGCACACGAAGATCCACGCTCAAGGCAATGGGGACCGGTGTGATGGATTCTGTGGCCTCTTCCTCCACAAGCTTTTCCAGAGCCATCCGCCAATCCGGCTCGCGGGACCGGCTCCCCCCTCCATTCGTGAGGGGTACTTGTCGTGGACGAGGAAAAATAACACCGGGAGATCCTGATGATTCCGCCATTTTGATAGCCTCAAAACACAAGGCCACTGCGTGCTTGCAATTGAATCCCACAGGGCAGGTGCACCGACTACCATCTACCCGCCATGGCAGCGCCGCATGCGGTGAGCGCAGTTCCACTACTACCCGATAAGGTTCGTGCGCATTGCCTGCCACCATGCCGGTGAGTTCCTTGTTTTGTTCTGCCCACTGGATTTTTAATACCATTCCCTGCACCTGGTACCGTTTTCCTCGACCGACGGTGGAACCCCCAAAACGCTCCTTAATCGACGTTTCAGAAATCAACGGGTAATTGCTTGCCATGTGTTAAGAACAATCTTTCATCAGGTTCGAGGGCTATTGCCCCAGGATAGTTCCTCATGCCACAGCTTTAACGCCGGTAATCAATTTCTCCCCCCCCGGGGAAGGGTTGTGGATTGTGTAGTACCCAGGCGGTGGCCAATCGGGGCAGTGCATCCACTGAATCATCTGCAGGGGTACCGCCACGGACATCCGTGATGGCCTTCTCCAGCTCCGCGCGCCCCTTGGGCCCCAGAGTTACCCCTCTGTTCCGTGATGTCCAGCAGTGCCGAAGCCATGCGCTGGAAATCAGCATCCCAGTTGATGCCGCCATTACCGTGAAATTCATTGGCCACCCGGCCAGCAATGCGGATCGCCTCACCCTGCAGGGTCAGTGCCTTAGCCGCCGCCGGCACCAGGAAGTCCCAGGCGTGGGTGAAACACTCACCCCAGGTGTCCCCCTCGAACTCAATCGGTGTGGATCCGTCATGGCGGATCGGTTCCGTGGCGCGCTGATCTGTGGGAATGTCGAAGGTGTCATAGAGGAAAACCATTCCTGCCGTGGCCTGCTCCACGGAATCCTCATCATAGACTTCACGGATCTCCGCAAAGCGCCTTCCCAGATTGCTGATGAGGCGACGTGCTTCCTCCCATTCCTCACAGGTAAAGGGATTATGGTCCAGGAGACGGACCAGCTCTGCGATCTCAGAAAGCTGACCGGTGTTTCCTCTGCGCAGGACACGCATCAAGGGGGCTTCTCCCTCGTTATTGCGCAGATAGGGATCAGCTCCAGCAGCAATCAGGGTACGGAGATTCTCCACGAAGAACACCGCCGTATAGGCTACATTCTCCCCCGTCCATTCACCGCCTGGACATCGGCACCGCGATCCAGGAGGAAACCCATGTCGGCCTCCCTCATGGAGGCATGGGAGTGCAGCGGGGTGTTGCCCTCCGCATCCTGGACGTTGACGTCTGCCCCCTGCTCCAGCAGCCAAATCTTCAACTCGGTGGGCACACTGGTGTGATGGAGCACCGTGCGACCATAACGGTTCGTGGCTTCCAGGGAACGTCCCTCGAAGGCCTTCTTCATGGCCTCCACATCACCGCTGTCCACCAGTTTCTGGAAATTCCTGGGTAGTACTGTCTTCAACTTCTTAGCCATGATCAGGGGGATGCTCCTTTTTAATTTTTATAGTTGTAACATTAATTGTTGGTGGATTAGTAAATAAA
>NZ_CALZFS010000037.1 GCF_945649885.1 uncultured Corynebacterium sp.
TGGAATCGCAGACCTGGTGTCAGAGCTGGGTCGTGATCACCAGATTGATGCTGTTGGCCTGGCTGTCGCGGGCTTTCTTGATCCTGCCTGCGAGATAGTGCGTTTCGCCCCGCATCTGCCCTGGCGCGATGCACCTGTCCGTGTCCGATTGGAAGACAGACTGAAACTTCCTGTTCGCTTGGAGCATGACGCCAATTCCGCCGCCTGGAGTGAGTACCGTTTCGGTAGCGCCCAGGGCTCGGATAACTGGGTGCTGTTGGCCATTGGAACCGGCATCGGTGCGGCGCTGATCGTCGACGGGGAGATTTACCGTGGTGCTTATGGAACCGCACCGGAATTCGGCCACCTGCGTGTGGTTCCCAATGGGCGCCCTTGCCCCTGCGGCAAGACCGGTTGTCTCGAACGTTATTGTTCCGGCACCGCCCTGGTGGATACCGCCCGCGAATTGGCTGACACCGGAACCTTCACCAACAGTGCTCTATTGGATGTGCTGCGCCGTGAGCCGGACACCTTCAACGGCAAGATGATCACCACCGCCGCCCGCGAACGTGATCCGCTGGGTGTTGCCGTGATGGAGGATTTCAGCACCTGGCTGGGTGAATGCCTATCCATGGTGGCAGATATTTTGGATCCGGAGCTCATCGTCATCGGCGGGGGAGTATCCAGTGATGCCGATATCTACCTGGAGACAGCCGTCGCACACTTCTCCACGCGCCTTGTGGGTACAGGCTACCGCCCCCTGGCACGCGTGGGCACCGCACGACTGGGCTCAGATGCCGGCATAATCGGCGTTGCTGACCTGGCGCGCAGTGCGGTCGCCTCCCGCTGACAGCTTGTCGACGCGCCCCCTTTCCCACAACTCTGTGGTGAAGCTTCAAGACTCGCGGGTACACTTACCCAACATAAAGTGGTGCGTGAAGTAGTCTGGAAACTCGTTGGCCGGGGCCTGAGATTCCCCGGTGGGCACCCCTTATGAAAATGCGCGGAAAGGTACATCGGACACCATGCAGAACAAGTGGTACTGGATTTTTAAACATGTTCTGATCGGCCCATTTCTGAATGTGTACAACCGTCCGGAAATCACCGGTGTAGATAACATTCCAGCTGAGGGGCCAGTCATCCTGGCATCCAACCACCAGGCTGTGATGGATTCCTTCTACTTCCCCCTCAAATGCCCGCGCCAGATGGTGTTTCCTGCCAAATCTGAATACTTTACGGCTCCGGGATTCAAGGGGAAGTTCAAGAGGTGGTTCTTCAAATCACTGGCACAGGCACCACTGGACAGGGAAGCAGGCAATGCGCTGGACTCCCTGCGTTCCACCGCTAAGAAGATTCTGGGTTCCGGTACCGCTCTGGGAATCTACCCGGAAGGAACCCGTTCCCCGGATGGCCGTATCTACAAGGGCAAGGTTGGTATGGCCGTGGTGGCATTGGAAACCGGGGCACCGGTTGTGCCCATCGCCATGATCGGAAGCCGTGATGCCAACCCGATCGGTACCGCCTTCCCACGTCCGAAGAAGGTCCGGATGAAGGTGGGCGAAGCCATCGACCCCACGGCTTTCGCAGCGGAACATAACCTGGATCCAACAAGCCGTGAGACAGCCCGGGCTCTTACTGATCATGTGATGTTGATCTTGTCTGACATGAGCGGTCAACCCTATGTGGATGTTTATGCCCAGGACGTGAAGAAGTCTCTTGCTGCAGGTAACGGTTACCCAGAGGGTGCACAACCTTAAGAATCCACTTGTGAATAGGTCACCAGGGCTAGGTTCCACAGTCTGTGAAACCTGTTTGCCTTTTATTTACTTAAGATTGTGCCTCCGGTAGCCTCTTAGCTGGTTCGGAATCCGTACGTGATTCCAGAGGCATGGCTGTCACCAGCCGTTGTTGTCAATAGGATAACCAGTACGCACCGCAGAGGGTTCCATATTCTGCACTTTCGCCGGTACGTAATGTTGTCACCGAGGAGTGCTTAATTTTATGAAACCAGGAAGCAGCATCAGTGCTGTTCCAGTGGCAACACAGAAAGCCCGCATGGATTGGCCGGATGTGGCCAAGGGGCTTTCCATCCTCGGTGTTGTATTCTTGCATGTCTCCATGGTGGTCCCCGAGGGGGAGGATTCTTTCCTCGCGCAGTTGAATCACTTCCTGGATCCGCTGCGGATGCCACTGTTCTTCCTGGTTTCAGGATTCTTCTCTGTGAAGGTGCTGAACTTCACCTTCGAGCAGCTGTTCAAGCGTCGTCTGTGGTTCTTCTTGGTTCCCTATCTGTTTTGGACCCCCATTGAGTTGTTCTTCAACCGTGTGGAAGGATTCATCTTCAATGGTTTTGAGATGCCGGATGCCTTCTATTATGTGAACAAGGTTGTTCAGAGCACCAGCATGTACTGGTTCTTGTTCTTCCTGGTGTGGTTCAACCTTGTGTTGTGGGCAACCAGGAAGCTGCCGGTGTGGTTGGTTTTCACCTCTGCACTTGTTGTCCCCTGGTTGTTCATGCCGATGTTCGGCGACAATGAGATCCTGCGTAAAACACTGATCTACCTGCCGGCATTCCTGATCGGTGCCTATTTCAGGCCATTGATCACCCGTTTTGCCGATGCGGCAGGACGTCCGAAGGCAGTTGTTGTTGCAGTGGCTTTCTATGTTGCCGGCCTGGCCATCAGTGCGCTGGAAGATCTGCTGAGAACCCGGGAGCCGGGTGACTACCAGATGTGGTTCATCGCTCTGAAAAATGATGTTGCCACCCTGTTGGGCGGAGACCTCTCACCCTTCAGCATGGGACATCTGCCCGGAATGCTTATTCGAGTTCTCTCCCTCCCGGCGGGCGTGGTTCTGGCGGTATGGCTGACCAAGCTGCCACCGGTGGCACGTTTGCTTCGCTTCATGGGAAGCCACACGCTGGTGATTTATCTCGGTCACGCCCTCGGCCTGACGATTCTGTTTGGCTACACCCTCAAGTGGGAGCACATGGTCATTGACAATGATTCCACGAATCCGATGCAGTGGACTGGAACATGGCTGTTCATTGCCTTCTTCCTGGCCTTGGCAGGTTCCTACCTGATGTATCTGATTTCCAAGGTTCCGGTGCTGGGCTGGACCCTGCTCCCACCGAAGCTGCCTGAATCTGGTCAGCCCATCACCGGAAAACGTCCCGAGGCACCACTTGTAGCATCCCCACAAAGCATCTCGATGAAGAGTTAGAGTGCGCAGGGGCGTAAAATAGCAACCTGATTAAATCTCTAGATTCAAGAAGGTAGTGCTACGTGGATAAGATAATGCTGAGCAGATTGGGTGTGACCACGCTTTTAATCTTGTTTTATGTGGTCGTGGCAGCCCTTGACATATTTCGAGAAGTGATCGCCCCCATCCTGGTGATCGGCATTGCCCTGGTTCTCTTTGTACCTATGAAGAAGAAGGACAAGAAGAACCAGCAGCCGGAGTCTTCAGGGGCAGGGGAGCTCTAAATATTTCTTCCCGCCTGCGCTGATGTTGTTGCTCCGGAGATAAAGAGCAATAGTCCAATGGCAGCTGGCGCAATGGTCAGGGGTTCCACCAGCAGGTAACTGGCGGCCAGGCCCACATGATCAAACTTCTCGGGGTTGTTCAGGGGGAAGAATGACTCATAGGGCACCTGGATGGGGACCCAGTTGACCAGGGCGATAAAGCCCGCCAGGAATACCGCGAAGAAACGACCGGACCTCAGTAGCACGATGGCCAGGGGGATCAACAGTACCCACATGTATGCGTACACGGTTGGCAGAGCCACTGCTGGAAGCGCAATGCTCAGCACCGTGGAGAGTGTGGCTTCTCCGGAGACGTGTGTTTTGTGGATTGCCCAGAGTCCGCCGAGTACTGCGATGAGGAACCAGATGATCAGGATGATCGGGGAGTCCGCAATCCACCGGGTAAGGAAAGCTGACAGGGAGGCATTGTCCGCGCCATCATGGATGGTGAACTGGGCGTCGATAAACGTGGTGACCCCGGACGGCGCCAACAGCCAGCCCACTGCCCACAGCACTACCGCGGTGATGGTGGCGGTCAGTGCCGGCATCAGTCGACGCTGCACCAGCAATGCCAAGACCACGAGAACTGGCCAACCAACGAGCCCGGCTGTGATGCCGGTGAGCAGTCCGCGACGCAGCACAGGACGTGGGTTGAGCAGATCGGTCAGGATGAGTGCTAAAGCAAGTAGGGTCAGTGAACCAACCTGAAGTGCATTCTGAACCGGGTAGGACACCAGCGCGACCACCACGGCGACGGAGAAGGTGAAGACCGTTGGTTTTCTATCCAGCAGGCGCTGCAGGACAACCACCACGCACCAGACAAGTGCCAGGATATTGATGGCGCCGATGACCCACAGGGATAGGATGTTGTTGCCACGCAGGGGTTCCGTGATCAGATAACCAAAGTGGGTGAGGTCAACGCCTTCTAGGACCGCGGTGGGGTGTTCAATGAGGCGGAGATTGCCGTTTTCACCCTTGTACCAGGCGTTGATGGCCAGATAGATCGCCATGATGAAAAGAACAACCGTGAGTGCTGGATTCACACTGGTTTTACCATCGGCTGGGCGGTCTGTGCCAAATACGCGGGGATTGATCAGGGCGACGATGACGATGGCGATGGCCACCACCACATAGGAACTACCCGAGGGGTGGAGGAGAAGCGGCCAGGCCGGGGCGGCCTCGGAATCATAGGGCATGTTCCAGAAGGTGGGCACCAGCATGGGGACAGTGGAGATGATCGCCATGACACCGGCGGTGGTGGCTGTGGTGGGAGACTGCTGACGTTGAGTCCAGGCACCGGCGGCAAAACCCAGGGCGATGGGGATCAACCAGACCCAGTGGTGTGACCAGGACACTGGGGAGCACAGCAGTGCGATGAGGGAGTTGAGCAGCACCGCACCATGCGGTGATCCTGCTTTGAGAACGCGGATCATGGCGATGGCCACGCCGATGAGGGTCAGTGCCACGCTAGCCATCCAGATCAGTTCCACGAGATCCTGATTCTCATGCAGCAGTCGGCTGAACATGCCGCGGATTGACTGGTTGGTGATGTAGGAGAGGTTGCCGATGCGGCTGGGGTCACTCAGCGTCTCAGTCCAGTACACCTTGGAGCTGGATGGCAGGAGCAGGAAGGCCAGGAGGGTGAAACCGACACCTGACAGTATTGAGATGGTCGCACCTTTCCAGTCCTTCTTCACCAGGAAATACAGGCCGAAGACAGCTGGGGTGAGCTTGATGGCTGCAGCGAGACCGATCCAGAATCCACGTGGGAGCCAGGGCTTTTTGGTGAAGGTATCCATCAGCACTAGGACCATGAGCAGGATGTTGATCTGGCCGAACTGCAGGGTCTGGTTGACCGGCTCGGTGAACAGGGCGATGGGGAGGATGAACAGGGCGAACATCCGGGAATCCCCCACGGAGATTCCCTTGACCACCCGGCGTAACACGATGGCGATACACCACCACATCAGGGCAGCAGACAGCAGTGTCAGCAGCACCCCCATGGTGCTGCTCGGAACAAGCAGGAGAGGGGTGAAGATAACAGTGGCGATCGGGGGGTAGGTGAAGGGCAGTTGAATACCACCCACCACATAGTCCTGCTCATAGAGGTTGAGGCCATCGAGGAAGGCCTGTGCTCCTGCCCGGTAGACATCAGAATCAATGTGATAGAAGAAGATGAAGGCTTCAATAGCGCGGACGTTGAAGACAACAGGCCAGAGTGCCGCAGCCGTGGCAATCGATGCTGCCCAGATCAGTGCCACTCTGAGGCGCTTGTTGGTGATCCATGATGATCCCTGGGCCTGTGGGGACTGGGAGGGGTGTGTTGAGGATCCACCGGGTGTCTCATTGTCACTGCTAACCTGTTTGCCTTGCATTCTTCAGGATTCTAGCCGGTGGATTGCAGGTTCCCATAAGTTGAATCGGGCATTGAGTGGTTTTGCTCTGCTCCAATGGAAACCACAACGGAAAACAGACTGTGGTTGGAAGTACATTATCAGGCACCGCTACGATTGAAGGCTGACAGTATTTCCACCTAGCGAAAGATCACAGGGTATCCCGTGCGCTATTTTTATGACACCGAGTTCATCGAAGATGGACGCACGATTGAGCTGGTCTCCATCGGGATCGTGGCCGAGGATGGTCGCGAGTATTATGCAGTATCCACGGACTTTGATGGTTCCAAGGCAAACAACTGGGTGCGCTATAACGTGCTTGATAAACTGCCGAACCCCTCATCCGGTGTCTGGAAGTCCAATGAGAAGATCCGGGATGAGGTTTTCCGTTTCCTGACCTCGGGTCCGGGCAAGCCTGAGCTGTGGGCCTGGGTGGGTGCCTATGATCATGTGCTCCTGGCCCAGATGTGGGGCGATATGACTGGACTGCCCCGACAGATTCCCCGCTACACCCGTGAGCTGAAGCAGTACTGGGAGATGGCCGGGTGCCCACCGCTTCCCGCTCTGCCTGAGGGCAATCATGATGCTCTGGTTGATGCGCGCCATAATCTGGCGAAATTCAAGTTGTGCATGAGTGCATTGCCGCTGGGGCCGAAAAATCGGGTGTGAGGTAGCACTATCCAGCATTGTCCACTAAGTGGGAAGAACCTTCTGCTGTATTTCATTCTATGAAAATGGTGGAACCGTGCTATGAATAGGAGTGTGAGTTGGACAGTAGATATCCCTAAAGAAGTTCTCCCGGATCTGCCCCCCTTGCCAGAAGGCATGCAGGAGCAGTTCGAGGACACCATTTCCCGCGACGCCAAGCAGCAGCCCACCTGGGACCGCGCTCAGGCGGAGAACGTGCGCAAGATCCTCGAATCAGTGCCACCGATCGTCGTCGCGCCCGAGGTCATCGAACTGAGGAAGAAGCTTGCCGACGTTGCCAATGGTAAGGCATTCCTCCTGCAGGGTGGTGATTGTGCAGAGACCTTCGAGTCCAACACAGAACCTCATATCCGTGCCAATATCAAGACTCTGCTCCAGATGGCGGTTGTACTCACCTATGGTGCGTCCACCCCGGTCATCAAGATGGCACGCATCGCAGGACAGTACGCCAAGCCACGTTCCTCCGATCTGGATGGTAACGGCCTGCCCAACTACCGTGGCGATATCGTCAACGGTGTCGAGGCCACCCCTGAGGCACGCCGCCATGATCCAGCACGCATGATCCGGGCCTACGCCAATGCCTCAGCTTCCATGAACCTGGTTCGTGCACTGACCAGCTCCGGTACTGCAGATCTGTACCGTCTGAGCGACTGGAACCGTGAGTTCGTGGCGAACTCCCCGGCAGGTGCCCGCTATGAAGCCCTGTCCCGCGAGATCGATTCCGGTCTTCGCTTCATGGAGGCCTGTGGTGTCTCCGATGAATCACTGCGTGCCGCAGAGATCTACTGTTCACATGAGGCGCTGCTGGTGGACTATGAGCGTTCCATGCTCCGTCTGGCCACCGATGAGGAGGGCAACCAGGAACTCTATGATCTCTCCGCTCACCAGCTGTGGATCGGCGAGCGTACCCGTGGACTGGATGATTTCCACGTGAACTTCGCCGCCATGATCTCCAACCCTGTCGGCATCAAGATCGGCCCGGGAATCACCCCGGAGGAAGCTGTCGCCTACGCCGACAAGCTGGATCCGGACTTCGTCCCCGGCCGACTGACCTTTGTGGCACGCATGGGCCACGACAAAGTCCGTTCCGTACTCCCAGGTGTGATCCAGGCCGTTGAGGCTGCCGGACACAAGGTCATCTGGCAGTCGGACCCGATGCACGGCAACACCTTCACTGCCTCCAACGGCTACAAGACCCGCCACTTTGACAAGGTCATCGACGAGGTCCAGGGCTTCTTCGAGGTTCACCGCGCACTGGGCACCCACCCAGGTGGAATCCACATCGAGTTCACCGGTGAGGATGTTACCGAGTGCCTCGGTGGCGCAGAAGACATCACCGACGTTGATCTGCCAGGCCGCTATGAGTCAGCTTGCGACCCACGTCTGAACACCCAGCAGTCCCTGGAGCTATCCTTCCTGGTTGCGGAGATGCTGCGTAACTAAAGGTAGTTTTCCTCAACCCTTCAGATACATAAGCCAGGGGGCGGGGGACAGTTCACATGAACTGTCCCCCGCCCCCTGTCTTGTGTTCTTCAGTGGCTTAAGCTGGACCAGGCTAGAAAAAACTGGGATGGTGGGCAGTGGCATCGCTGGTGCGCTGGTAGGTTTTCAGGGACAACGCAAGCGTGATCATCAGGGTGATGGAGATCCACGTCCAGTCGGAGATCAGCAATTTCTCCCAGAAATTCAGGGCGAAGACATTGACTCCATCACGACCAAACCACCACTTGGGCGGCAGGATCAACAGGAAGATACTCAACACCAGTCCACTCCACAACAGGATCCGTGGATGGTGGGGATGTTGGACAAAGCGCACCAAGAACACCAGGGCCCACAGTGGCAACCACACCCAGTGGTGGGACCAGGAAATCGGGGAGATGAGCAACATCAACATGGCGTTGACCATGACAGCTTCCACATGGAGTCCCCGGATGAAGAGGTGGTGCATGAGGAAGGCCACAATAACAATGCTGCTCAGCGACAGCACCAGCCACAGGATGGTGGGCAGGGAGGATTCTTCAGCAGCCTGCGGTGAGGTCCACCAGCGGTAAATCATGGCCTGGAAGGAACTGTTGGACTGGAAGACGGTACTCACACCGGAATCACCACTGGCGTTGAGATCCAGCAGGGTGGTGAGGAAAAATTCCTTCGTGCGGTTCCAGGAGATCAGGGCACCGATCCCGGTGAAGAACAGCAGGGAGAGCACAGCGTTGAGGATGCCCCGGAAGTCCTTCTTCACCAGGAAGTAGAGCAACATAGCTAGAGGTGTCAGCTTGATGGATGCTGCAAGCCCGATCAGTACGCCGCGGGGGAGACGCCGTTTGACGGGTAGTAGATCATAAATCACCAGTGTCATGATCAGGATGTTGATCTGCCCCAGGTCTGCATTGAGGATGACCGGTTCTGTGAAAAGGACAATGGGCCACACCACCGCTGCGATGGTGAAGGAAAGCAACCGGTCGCGGCCACCAAGAACAGCATAAGACACCAGGTAGAGACAGGCGAGCAGCAGGAAGGATGACAGTGCGACGATCAGATTTCCGGCCATCTCATCAGTGATGAAGTCGAAATGCCCAAGAGGTGAAAAGAGGGCGGCGCCGATCGGTGGGTAGATGAACGGCAGGGAGACATCGCCCATGTCGAAAGGCTCAGAATAAAGCGGTTGGTTGTTGACAAGCGCTTCACCGCCCTTGGAATAGACAACCGCATCGATCCGCCAGTTGAATTTTTCCACAAGAATTTTATTGGCAATGAGTCCTGCGGCGATACCAACTGTTGAGATCAGGAGAAGAATCTCTCTGAAGGTGATCGTGATTCGCCTGGTTTTAGAATCATCGTGAAGGGCAGACTCCGGGGGAGTACGCAATGTTACGGTCCTTTTCAACAACATTGAAGGTTCATGGTCGGAACAACCCGCGGGTGTGTGAGACATAAAGATCCCATCCTAGACTTCCCGTCCTACAGGTTCCTATTTGTTGATCGGTGTGTTCTCTTCACGGTTGTTTCTGGAACCTGAGGAAAAGTGAAGAACAACAGCAGAACCAGGGAGAACCACAGATAGTGGGTGCTGAGAATATGCTCCACCACGGTCCAGTCAAACTCCACCCTGTCGGAGCTTCGGAGAAACATGTGGAAGGCCCCGAAGGTCTGGGCAAACACAGCCCAGAGTGCAAAAACCCTGTGGCCGGTGCACCAGAGGCAGACGGCGAGGGTACCCAGCCAGACCCAGTGGTGATGCCAGCTGACCGGCGAGCACAGTAGGGAGATCAATGAGACCAGGGATATCACCAACAGGTGAGTCATCGGCGTATTACTGCTGCGGAGTAGCCGTAGGGAGGCTGCTGCCACAAGGATGATCACCACGATCACCATGATGGCCCAGAGCGCAGTGGTGGCTTCCAGGTCAGGGAAGCGGGACAGCATGCCCCTGAGGGAGACATTCTTGGCAAACCAGGGTTCGCCGATCCTGCTGGAGGAGGTCAGCGTCTGGGTCCAGTACACCAGTGAATCTGCCGGATTCAGCAGCCAGGCCAGGGCTGTGGCTCCGAAGAAACCCGCTCCCATGCCCAGCAGTCCCTGTGGTTGGCGTCGGTGAAACCAGAGCAGCAGGAAATACAAACCAAATACCAGTGGGGTTAATTTGATGGCGGCGGCGATACCCGTGAGTACACCCAGGGGAACCCGTGGGGTCAAACGACCAACATCCGCGATCACCAGGGCCATGAGGATGGTGTTCACCTGGCCGAGGTCCAGGGTGCTGAGCACCGTGAGACTGCACATCAACACGGCCAGAACCACAGGAACCCGCACCTGCTTGCCAGCTGCGGACGCTGCCGAGGCAAGAGTCCTGGCCACCATCCAGAGTGCCACCACGGATATCACGGTGAGCACACGCTCTGTGGCGGTCTGTCCAATGACCTCGGAAAGCAACCACAGGGGAGTGAACACCACGGCCCCGAAGGGCGGGTAGGTGAAGGGCAGGCCCTCGCTCCTGGTGGGGAAGTAGGTGTCGTAGAGATCTGAGCTGGTCCAGAAATGTTCAGCGCCCTGGATGTAGACGTGCATATCCAGGAGATAACGCCAGGTGAGTTCCGGTTCGAAGGAGACTCCCACCGTCAGGGCACTAATGAGGACCCAGGCAAGCACATTCGGTGCGTAATGGCGGTAATTTATCGGAAGAGACACTTAGATTGCCCGTACCTCTATCTCAGCACCTGCAGCAACATCAGTTCGTGGTCGGGGAGTCTGGGAATAGATGCGGTCGTTATCCTGGTCTCCGGAATCGGTCAGCAGAACCAGACCAGCATCCTCCAGGATCTGGCGGGCATCCTCGACACGACGGCCGATGATATTGGGGACTTCAACCTGGCCGGCAAGTCCCAGACTGACCTGCGGGTTGGCGGGATCCACCAGCCCACCTGCCTCAGGTGACATGGTGACAACAGTATCGGCTGTTTTGGCAACTTCCTCTGGAACAGTGCTTGTCGACGATACCGTCAAGCCTGCCTCCGCGAGCATCTCCAGGGCTTCGGCCTCCTTCATACCAACAACATCCGGAGCTTCAATGGCGTTGGACACCCTCAGCACCACGCCATCACCACGGCTGAGCTCTGAGGTGCTCTCAGGGGAGGTGGCAAACACTGTTCCCCCGGGGGTGTCAGGGTCGAAGGATTCCTCCACACGTTCAACCGTGAGACCGGCATTATCAATCACACGGGTTGCCTGAGCAATGTCCATGCCGGCGACATCGGGCACAGCCACCGGTGCGGGGCCACGGCTGAGATGCACCTGCACATGTGACCCCACCTCCAGGGCTGTTCCCGGAGCAGGGGTGAGGGAGACGACATCACCTACGGGGATGTCATCGGAGTATTCCCCCGGGGCATCCACCCAGACAAAGGTCTGGTCTTCCAGGGCGGTACGAACATCACTGGGGGATCGTCGGTCCTCGCCGAGATCCGGAACAACTGGGCGCCCCTGGGAGACGAGGATGGTGACATCCTCGCCACGAGGAAGGCGCTCACCAAAAGAAGGATCAGTCCCGATGATGGAACCAGCCGGGACCTCATTATCAAATCGGGTGTCGGTCACAGAATCAAAACCTGCTTCTTGCACCACGGCAACCGCCTGGATCTCATCCAACCCCATGATCTGGGGAATCTCACCATAACGACCTGAGCCGAACCACCAACCACCCACGGCGATGGCACCTGCCAGCAGCGCAACGATGAGGAGCCACACGGTCAGCTTCAACTTGGAACGGTTGGTCACCGGTGCACCCAGTGCGATATCGCTGCCTTCACCAGCAGGGTGTTCAGGGGACAGTTCTGTCTCGTCACGGCGTACCGGAGCTGCCGGGTGACCTGCTTCAGGAGAAGACCCCGGCAGTGGGGTGGGGGCGACCATTCCTGGGGGTTCCGGGTGGGCAGGCAGGATGGAGGTTTCATTGGGATCGGAATGTGAGTGAGGATCATCCTGCACCGGAATCACCGATGTCTGATCTCTCCGGTCTGTCATCGGTGACAGGTGGGTTGTGAACATCTCTGTGGGCTGGACATCAGGCACTGCCGCATTCGCACGGTTGGCGGCTGAGTCCACAGGTACTGGAACCTTGAAACTCGGCAGACTGAGTTCCTTGGACACATCTTCCAATGCCGCGAGGAATTCCGCGGCATCATCAAAACGGTCCGTAGGATCCGGAGAGGTGGCGGTGGCCACCAGTGCGTCGACAAGGGAGGGGACTCCGTCGATAAGCGAGCTCGGTGCGGGTACCACCTCGGTGAGGCGGGCATAAGCATGGGCCATATCATCGATGCCCCGGAATGGGGTGGTGCCTGTCAACAGCTCAAAGAGCACAATGCCTGCGGAATAGACATCACTGGCGGGTCCGATCTCTGCACCCTCAACCTGCTCAGGGGAGAGGTAGGCGACTGTTCCCACGATCTTGTCATCGGTGGAATGCCCCGCTGATGCAGCACGAACCAGCCCGAAATCTGACAGTTTCACCCGGTGGTCACGGGCAATCAGCACATTATCTGGCTTGATATCACGGTGGACCATCCCGGCGGTATGTGCCGCTGACAGTCCCGTCAGGATCTCACGCATGACCCCTGTCGCCGCATGCGGAGGCATCGGGCCACGTTCTGCCAACAGCTCCCGCAAGGTGCCGCCGGTGATCAGCTCCATCACGATGAAGGCATGATCACCCGAGGAGGAAAAATCATACACATTGACCAGGTTGGGATGTGACAACTGGGCCATGGAGCGTGCCTCCCTACGGAAACGCTGCCGGAACACCGAATCATTCACATAAGCGGAATCCATGACCTTCACTGCCACGGAACGCCCCAGACGAAGGTCAATGCAGCGGTACACCGTCGACATGCCACCCCGCGCAATGGGGGTTTCAATGCGGTACCTGTCCTCTAAAACGTCACCGACCTTCAAGTAAGCCATGGAAACCAGTATGGATGACTGAACACAAAAAGTGGTAGCGGGATCAGGGCAGTCTCAACAGCCCACTTCACTGATCGGGGGAAAAGACGCTACATTAATGCTGTGAGTTCCAACTATGCATCCCATGACATCCTCCCGGCAGATGAGCCACTGCTCAGCCTCCCAGAAGTTTCGGAGCGCCTCGGCGTCGTCATCACCAAGGTGATGGACCTGCTCAATGAGCACAAGATCATCGCTGTTAAGCGTGATGGTGTCCGTTACATCCCGGAAGCCTTCTTCAGCACCAAGAAAGACAATACCAACCGTTTTACCCCTGGGGTCATCGCCCTGCTGGCTGACGGCGGCTACTCAGATACTGAGATCCTGACCTTCCTCTTCACCGAGGATGAGACCCTGCCCGGTCGTCCCATCGATGCCCTGCACGGACAGCTCGCCCGTGAAGTCATGCGCCGGGCGCAGGCCATGGCTGTATAAAATTGCAGAGAACCGTAGGGAACGTCCCCACCGGTGGGTGTCAGCCCGCCAGTCAACACCGTTGAAACCAGCACTGCCCACCTTGTCTGACACGGAAGGAACTTCCTTCCTGTTGACCCAAGGTGGGCAGTTTTCTTTTAGTCCGCCGGGTTGCGTGGAGCTGGTAGCAACGGCAGACAGCAGTTAAACAGCAGTGGAGGGCTCAGGGGCTGCAGCCTTGAGAGGGTGCTTCTCAAAGATGAACAACACCGACAACCAGCCGGCTATGGCAGCAAGAATCACCGTGGGAATGGTGTAGAGCTGATGGTTTCCACTGCCTGTGAACATCAGGGCAATGAAAATGGAGGCACCAGTGGCAAACTTCAGCAGCGCCGGTGGGGGATTGAAGGTACCCACCAGGGTGATCAAACTGGCGTAATACCACGGCAGTGTTACAGAGTTGAAGATGAAGGCAACCGTGTAAGCAGCTGTGGTGCCCATGATGGCGCGCCGGGCATTCTGCCGGAAGAGCCACCAGCAGACCACCAGTCCCAGCAACATGAGAACCATGGACACGGTGCGAAGTACCCCCACAACCGCGTTGTAATCGAACTCATCAGTAAACACCGATGCCACAGAGGAAATCAGCCCGGCGACCAGGGAGGGCATCGCCAGGGGGTTGATCACCTTGGAGTTGCCACTGATCTCGCTGATCCAACCCCAGGATGCCCCGGAGGCCCAGGTGATCACGCTGACCACCGCACCGGTGATGAACACACCCACCGCACCGGTGGCGAAGAAGGCGATGATCTTCTGACTCAACATCGGGGCCGGTTCAGCCTCATCTCCCTGTGAGAGGTGAGCAGTTTCCTTATTGCTCGGGGAAACCATGGCGGTAGTGGGGTGCTTAGTCAGCCTCTCCACCATCTGATGCATACCGATCCACACCACAAAAGGCAGGGCGATGGCCGCGGTGGCCTTCATCGATACCGCAACAGCGATCAGGGCGACACCCAGTGCGAAGCGCCTGTTCAAGGCAAGTAGCAGACCCACGCTGACCAGCCCCACCATCATGGATTCATTGTGCATCCCGCCGATCATGTGGATGATCATCACCGGGTTGGCCACCCCGAGCCACAGGGCAACAGCACGATCAGCACCGAAATGGCCAGCGATGCGGGGAATCGCAAAGGCAATGGCCAGAAAACCAGCGGTGGACAGCAACTTGTACATGATCACACCGGCGGTGACACTATCACCGACCACGGTGGTCACCATCTCACCAATCCACAGGTGCAGTGGACCATAGGGTGTGGTGGTGTTTCGCCAGTCATGCGACACCTCCAGCAGCATGGGGCCGGGATTGACGGCGGCACCCTCTGTGTAAGGATCAAAACCATCACGGAGCATCGCACCCTGCATGAGATACGAATACACATCCCGCGACATCATGGGGGCTGCAAAAAGCAACGGGATGACCACCGCGTACAGCGTACGTTTCACAAGCACCATGCGCTTATCGAAGCCCAACTTCCCACGGAACAGGACCCTGCCCAGGCTCACCCATGTGATCACCAACAAGACTGTGCCAAGCAGCATAAAGGCATTGGAGATGCCCTGACCATGCCCATAGGATAAAAACCCCAATCCCAGGGTATCGAGCACACCTCCGCGGTAGCGGATGGCGCCGCCACCAAAGGACCCCAGGGTCAGCACAATCGCGGCAATGATCCCGATGGGCACCGGGTTGGAGATGATCTTGGTGAACTTCTTATATGCCATGAGGTTTGTTTACATCCTGCGTTCGGTGGCGCGTACAGCCAGGTCACGCAGCTGTTCCCGGACCTGCTCAGGAAGCTGTGCAGCCTCAAGGTGGGCCAATCCGGAAGTGGTGAGTGCAGAGATCTGCTCCTCCACCGCTTCCTCAGCACCAGTTTCACGTATGAGCTCGGCGATCTCAGCAATCTCCGATGGCTGACTCACCTTGCCGATACCAGCTCGGATACGTGCAGCAGCCTCAGGAGCAGAGGCATCAGCCCGCTCCAGCGCCAGCGCCAGCAGGACAGTGCGCTTACCCTCACGGATATCATCACCGGCTGGCTTGCCGGTGATGGCGGGATCCCCGAACACCCCCAGCAGATCATCCCGGAGCTGGAAGGCAATACCGATGTCATGCCCATAGCTGCGCAGGGCGGCGATCAGCTCCGCGCTACCACCAGCCAGTAAAGCACCCAGGTGCAGCGGACGTTCAATGGTGTAGGCAGCAGTTTTGAAACGGTTGACGGAATTGGCCAGTTCGATCGACTCACTGGCACTGGCCTCCAGATAGATATCCAACAGCTGCCCACCGATCACCTCAGTACGCATGCCACGCCAGGCATCACGGGCACGAAGGAGCGACTCAGCGGATAAACCAGAATCCTGGAGCATGTCCTCTGCCCACACCAACGCCATATCGCCGGCGAGAATCGCAACGGACTCACCAAAATGCGCTGATTCACCCTCAAGATTGCTCTCTGCATGGGACTTCTCCACCGCCCGGTGAACAGTGGGGGCTCCACGGCGTGTATCAGAAGCATCAATGATGTCATCATGAATCAGAGCGCATGCCTGGATGAACTCCAGGCTGGCTGCTGCATCCAGAACCGCCTCCAGCTTCTCTGGACTGTTCGACGGACCCTGGGCAGCAATGAAACCGGCCCAGACATTCAGAGGACGAATTCTCTTCCCGCCATTGAGAACAAAATCCCGAAGATAGCTGACAGCCTCAACCACTGGACCGCCTATGGTGGCAACCTCTGCAGCACGGGCATCCAGGAACCGGGTGAGTCGTTCGTGGACCACCTGAGGAATCTGGTCGAGGTTTAGGTCACGGGCATCAAATGTGCTCAAAAGAGGTCCTTAGCCGAAATAGTGGTTGAGTTTTGAATCTTGCGGGATATGAATATATAGCTGGGTCCATTCAATCCCAATATGTCTACATAACATAAGATACCCAGACATGTCGTCAATGAATATCCCAGCCTCTTCGCAATGGTCGATCAGTGATGTACTCAAGCATCCGGTCCCAGGACGAGTACCGTTTTCCGTGGAATTCATGCCCCCACGGGATGATGCGGCTGAGAACCGCCTTTATCGGGCGGCTGAGGTCTTTCACGACCTGGGGGCATCATTTGTCTCTGTCACCTATGGCGCCGGGGGATCAACCCGTGAAAGAACCTCCCGTGTGGCACGTCGTCTGTCACGACAACCACTGACCACACTGGTTCATCTCACGCTCGTTGACCATACCAGGGAGGAACTTGAGGAGATCCTGCGTGGATACTCCGCATTGGGACTGATCAACCTCCTGGCACTACGTGGAGATCCCCCCGGGGACCCGCTCGGAGATTGGGTCACCACCGAGGGCGGTTTTGATTACGCACTGGACCTGATTGAGATGATCCGGGACAATCCCGAGTTCGCCCACTTTGATATCGGAATCGCCTCCTTCCCGGAGGGCCATCACCGCGCTGGGTCCCTGGAAAATGACACCCGGTACACGCTGGCCAAGCTGCGTGCGGGCGCTGAGTACTCCATCACTCAGATGTTTTTTGACGTGGATGATTTCCTGCGACTCCGTGACCGACTGGCTGCCGCTGATCCAGTTCACGGTGCCAAGCCGATCATTCCTGGTTTGATGCCGATCACTAGTCTGCGTTCTGTGCGACGCCAGGTTGAGCTTTCTGGTGCTGTATTGCCACGAGCTCTGGAGGAGCGTCTTCTCAAGGCTGCTAATGGTGATGAAGAGGCAAACAAGGCAGAGGTCCGAAAGGTTGGGATTGAAGTCACCTCGGAAATGGCGGAGCGGCTCATTGCTGAAGGCGTTCCAGACCTTCATTTCATGACCTTGAATTTCACCAGGGCCACCCAGGAGGTTCTGCATAACCTGGGCATGGCCCCAGCCTGGGGTGCTGAACATGGGCATGATGCTGTGAGGTAGTGAACAACAACCTGATGAGGGAGGGGACACAGAATTCGATCTGTGCCCCGCCCTCAATGTTTTTCTAGGAGCACCCCGTCATGTTGTCACTTGGGTTAACCGAAGGCGTGGTGCTGCAGGCACAGGGAAGCCCGGTGTGTAGAACCGCGAATTCTCGCTGATCTCCATCAAAACGGAAATTGCGGAGGAGGTCCTGGAATCCCATGGACCGGTAGAGGCCAAAGGCGGGGTTCGACTCAGCTTCAACCTCTGGAGTTGAGAGGATGGCATTTTTGGCGGATTGTCCATCTAACAGCTCGAGCATCATCTTCCGTCCGATGCCCATTCCCTGATGGCCCGGCATGACATGGACTTCAGCGACTTCGAAATAGTCCCGGAGAATCTCAATCTGATCGGTGGACGGACCGCCCATGTCCCGGAGTCCCCTACGCAGCTGGTGTTGCCACCAGTGATCCTGATCGCCGTTGAAACCATAGGCGATTCCAACAACCCGATCATTGAGTAACGCGCATGCGGCTGTGAACCCGAGGTTCAGGGAGTTTCGTCGCCACACGTTGATACGTGTTTCCCGGATCGCGGGATCATATCCCATGGCGGTGATGTAGATATCAACCAGCACGGGCGCATTGACCGAAAATTCTGGGGCACTCAATCTGCGGATAGTTAAGGACACAGTTCCCATCAAACCACGGAAGGGATATTTCCGTGGCCATGTCTGGAAGGTAGTGGGGTAAGTGACTGCACGGGAGAGTTTTAATGTCGGCCAGAATCCGAAAAAGCATTGACGCTATAGAATGAGTGTTCTAAAATTGGGGGTATGGTGTCCGGGCCACGTCCTAGGCTCTGAAACATCATGAAACCACTGGTATGGACCAGTGCCTGAGTGTTGGGAAGGAGTGAGTTTGATGGGCGAGGTTATTTCAGCAACAACGCGGTTTGCTCGAGCTGGTGGCAAGTCGACAGAATTCCTTTCGAAGGCGCGTGTGTTGTTGGCGCAGTCGATCCGGCATCGGGAAGAGGGGGACCTGGTGCTCGCGCTGGAACTCTCCTATCAATCCGCACTCAGGACCGCTGGTGCTGTTTTTGCAGATAGTGCGGCGGCCGCCAGAAAGCGTAAACCAACCGGCGCCTGGGAGCGGCTCCGTCTGGTGGATGAGAGGGCTGCTGCGTGGGCTGATGAGCTCTCCGGGTTCTCTCGTGTCAGGGCGCGGGCAGTCAATGGACTTGATGTGAATCTGACAGAGGCGATGGTGGACGCTTTTATGGTGCGTGTAGAGCAGTTCCTCAGTGAGGCAGAAGATGAGACGGGGTGGCTGCCAGCGGTGGCATAGTTGCCTGCAGGGACTGGGGGCATCAGGGGGAGGGGGTGTCTCGGGTTTTCGTCGGGAGGGGCCGGTGTGACGAAATCATCACATTGAGTGGCAAGGACCGTGCTGATCTCAGAAAATGACGCTTTAAGGAGCGGGTTCCGGATATTTTTCCGCGCTGGGACAGGCTTCTGGTGAGGGGTAACACTTTTTCCTGGGCATCTGCCTCATCTGTATTCGCTTCCTTTTGGGTGTTATTGGCGTAACCGGGAACAATCCGGATAATCTGGGCGTTAATAGGGCAGAAGGAAAAACATATCTACAACCCACCGGGAGGACACCATGTCGCTTTCAGAGCAGGAGCAAAGGGCACTGCGCGAAATTGAGCAGGCCCTCATGGCAGATGATCCAAAGTTTGGAAAGTCTGTTTCAGGCGACAGCGCGCTTACAGGCGGTGGTCTCAGCCTCCGTGGAATTGCACTGTTTGTAGTCGGCTTGGTGCTGCTGGTTGCTGGCGTGGCACTGAGTCAGCAGACCCTG
The DNA here is from genome assembly GCF_945649885.1 of uncultured Corynebacterium sp. GTDB lineage: Bacteria > Actinomycetota > Actinomycetes > Mycobacteriales > Mycobacteriaceae > Corynebacterium. Next base: position 19,343 of record NZ_CALZFS010000037.1, read on the forward strand.
TGGTTCGCAGCACTCGGAGTCGTCGGTTTTCTCGTTATGTTCGGATCCGGGGTGTGGATGCTCCGTGGCGGAGGCGGGAACGGGATTTCCGTTTCTCCGCGTTCTGGAAAGGTTGCCTCAGGTACCGCAGGGGGATCTTCCTTGGGTGACAAGATGGAGGAGAATTTCCGTCGTCGTTTTGAAGGGCAGTAGTTAATACATACTCCTAGAGGCTGAGGCCCCACCTCCCGGCTTGGCCATGCTCCAGAATCCGGTGAACCAGTGATGGTTCACCGGATTTTCTGTTTTCTCCCCCACAGGCCCCCACCCATATTGGTCTGACCATTAAATCCTGTGCGTGAACATTGAGGAATGCTGATCTGGGGATGGGAAATGGCAGGATATTGCCAGTTTGGAGGGGGTTTTCCGGGTTTCGAAGTGTTGGATCGGGATGCTGATTAAGGGGTCCAGAGAGCCTCAAGTTGCACTTGAGGGTCTCGGGAGGGGGAACTGTTAAAGTTCCCCCATTTTTGTTTTAGCCCCTTGACCTGTGGGGATCCTTTGCCTATGGGGGAAATGCTCTGTGGCACTTGATAAGAGTGGGGGAAAGTGGGGTAATGTGGGCGTCAGCGGTGGACGGTGGTCCGGCATGAGGGACCACCGCACACTGTTAGACACAAACTGAAATGTCAATGTCTGAGAGCTTGCAGGGAAGGGGCCCCGAGGATGTTCCTTGGTACCTACACTCCCAAGCTGGATGATAAAGGCAGGTTGACTCTTCCAGCCAAGTTTCGAGAGGAACTTGCTGGGGGCCTGATGGTGACAAAGGGTCAGGACCACAGTCTCGCGGTTTATCCGAGAGAGGAGTTTGCTGCACGTGCCCGCAAGGCAGCAGCAATTTCCCGGACAAGTCCAGAGGCGCGTGCGTTCATCCGAAACCTTGCGGCAAGTGCGGATGAGCAACGACCTGATGCACAGGGACGTATCACCCTTTCAGCCGGGCATCGCAGCTATGCGGGGCTCACGAAGGAGTGCGTGGTTATCGGTTCAGTCGACTTTTTGGAAATTTGGGACGCACAGGCCTGGGCCACGTACCAAGAGGAGACCGAAGCTGCGTTTTCTGCAGGTGAGGATGATGTCCTCGGTGGATTCCTGTAAGTGGGACTTCATCTGCACGGGACATGGAGCGCGTGTAAGGACTCCACTCGAAGAGTTAGCTCTGGTGTACTTCCCCAACATCAGATCAACATTTCGAGTGGGGCCCTGTACGCACTCCGTGAGTTATGGATAACGGACTGCGTGACTACCCAGGGATGGAGTGTCGCGCAGTCTTTTTGTCCAAACATATAAGTACATTTTTTGAAACACGCACTATCAGCCAGGGAAGAAGGGGGAGCAGCACAATGGATGATTATTCCATCGGTGGAAACCATGGTCACGTCCCCGTGATGCGGGACAGGATGGCCGCACTGATCGCCCAGAAGGTTGAAGCGATGGGGAGCCGGGCGGTTATCATTGACGCTACCCTCGGCGCCGGCGGGCACACCGAATTCTTCCTCAACACGTTTCCGGAGGCACGCGTCATCGGCCTGGACCGTGATGACAACGCTCTGCGTGATGCACGCGCCCGGCTGGAGTCCTTCGGAGATCGTTTCCTCGGGGTGAAAACCCGCTTTGATGGACTTGCTGATGTCCTTGAGGCTGAACAGGGACCAATCTTAGATCTGGCGCGCGCTGAGGGGATCTCTGGTGCACTCTTTGATCTGGGTGTCTCATCCATGCAGTTGGACCAGGTGGAGCGTGGTTTTGCCTACCGCACTGATGCACCACTGGATATGCGCATGGACGCCACCCAGGGGATCACTGCCGCGGATGTGCTCAACACTTACTCCCACGGTGATATCGCCCGGGTGCTGAAAACCTATGGTGATGAACGCTTCGCCGGGAAGATCGCCTCGGCCGTTCTCAAGGAACGTGAGAAGGAACCTTTCACCACATCGGCCCGCCTGGTGGAACTGCTCTATGCCACCATCCCGGCTGCAACCCGACGCACCGGCGGTCACCCTGCGAAGCGAACCTTCCAGGCACTGCGTGTTGAGGTGAACAATGAGCTGGAATCACTGA
>NZ_CALZFS010000038.1 GCF_945649885.1 uncultured Corynebacterium sp.
AAGGTCATGTACGTGATGCTCGGGGCGGCGATCCTGTCCGGCTTCATCGCTACCGTCTCCACCCAGGTCTTCGGTGGCGCGCACGGATATGACTACCGCGAAACCATCTCCCCGTGGCTGCGTCAGCTGCTGATCTTCAACGCCCAGCCGGAACTGATGATGGATGTTCCTTGGGAGTTCAAGGTCCACATCGTGGCCGGCTTCACCTTGATGGCCATCTGGCCGTTCACCCGCCTGGTACATGCCTTCTCCGCACCGGTCGGCTACACCACCCGCCCGTATGTGGTCTACCGTTCCCGTGACATCACCGCACGAACCAGTAACCGCCACACCGCGTGGGAACCGGTGCGTTCAGTCAAGAACCAGCTTGACGACGAAGCCCGCTGGCACGGAGCTTAAACACCTCCCGCTTTTCACAAAAACACCTTCCCTGCCAGGAAGGTGTTTTTTACGTTTCAAACCGGTCTATTTGGGCCAGACAGCATGGTCACACTAATCTGGATCCCCGGACAGTTCTTCCCATGCGACCTTTTAGTTAGAGGTAATCAGTACTTAATATGATAAAATATTTTATCAAAAGTGTTGATCTTGGTTTAAAAATTTAAAACCGCCCATAAAGGAGACCTCCACTCCCTGCCCTGAGAAAGTCAGATATCAGGGTCAGAGTCCCCCTGAGAATCCCACTGAGAGTTGATATACGTGAATGACAACCCTGCCCCACAGGCCGCCACCGAACTCTTCACCGAGTCCTACCGGCTGAGCCCAAAACAGCGTGAAGTCCTCGGCGTTCTACAGACTTTCCCAGAGGGCGCACGTGCCATCGAGGTGGCTGAATCACTCAATATGCATGTCAACACCGCGCGAGGGCACCTGGAGGAACTGGTTGCCCAGGACGCGGTACGCGTGATCACCGCTCCCGCCAAGGGCCGCGGTCGCCCCTCCCTCATCTTCCAGACCCGTGTTCCGGACAACCGCGCCGTCGCCGAGGAGTACATCACCCTCATTGAACTGATGGCCTCCATGCTCGACGATCCAGATTCTGATGCCCCGAAGGACCCTGCGACCCTGGCCAAGGCGAAGGCACTGGGTGCCCAGTGGGCCACCATCATGGGCACCCAGTCCAGCGACACCCAACAGCTCAATGAGGCACTGTCTCCACTGATGAACCGTCTGCGCACCATGGGTTTCGATCCCACCACCGATCAGAACACCATGAAGCAGACCCCACCACCATCACTGGTGAAAGATGAGAAGGCCGGGGATGTCTCCATCTTCCTCAACAGCTGCCCCTTCATTATCGGGGGTGAGCGCCCCTCCAGTTTCATCTGTGCCGTGCATGGTGGATTCATCGAGGAAAGCCTCCAGAACACCGGAAAGGTCACCTTGGAACTCAAGCCCTTCAGCTCGCCGGGCACCTGTGAGGTCCAGCTGTCTCAGCAGTAAAAGTGCCCCGAAAAGCTGCTGCCTACCTGATGGAGGAGACAGCAGCTTAGGTGTTGGTTTTATGCGTGGTTGACCACAACGCGTACTGGTTCTGCGACATCAAGTTCCATGACACGCAGGCCGGCCTCACGGGCGTCATCGAGAATGTTCTCCGCGACCGCCTCCGTGGACAGCACCATCACGGTGGGTCCGGCACCGGAGAGGTATGCAGCATAACCGCGGTTGCGCAGGCGATTGACCCACTCAGCGGTCACCGGCAACACATCAGAACGGTACGGCTGGTGGAGACGGTCACGGCTACCTTCCCACAACAGGTCAGGACGCTGCTGGAGAGCAACGATCATGACGGCGGCACGGGAGACATTGAAACGGGCATCAATGTGTGTGACATCCGAAGGCAGTACCCGACGCACAGCCTCAGTGGAGGCGTGGAAGTCTGGGACCAACGCGGTAGCACGGATATCCTCATGAACCTTCAGTCCCACGGCACTGTACTCAGGCTGGCTCTTGCCATCGACTGGGAGGTTGGTCCAGGAGACCACCGCCCCACCGAGAACAGAGGCGGCGGCATTATCAGGATGCCCCTCGAAGGCAGAGGCCAGCTGGACAATCTGATCCCGGGTCAGCGGGAAATCCGCCAGCCCATCGGCAGCAGCCACACCGGCGACCGCAGCTGCAGCTGAGGAACCCAGCCCGCGGGAATGCGGAATGTTGTTGTGGCAGACCACACGCAGGCCCGGAACCTCGGCATCAGCGGCCTTGAGTCCGGCACGGATGGCTTTGACCACCAGATGGGAGCCATCGAGTGGGACCTCACCCTGCCCTTCGCCGAAGACCTCAACCTCAAGGCCTGACTGGATGATCTCCACCTCGACGGTGTCATAGACCGACAGTGCTAGCCCGAGGGTGTCAAACCCCGGTCCCAGATTCGCGGAGGATCCTGGAACGGTAACAGTGACCTTGCGGCCCACATTCAATTCAATCGCCATGGTGAAAGTTCCTAGCCCCTCTCAAGACGGATGACGCTGTTGATGGACTTCACCACCGAGTGATCCTTGAGCGCCTCAACGGTGGACGCCAGATCAGCTTCACGTGCCTGGTGGGTGACCACGATCAGGCGGGCACCGGAACCGGTCTCCTCCTGGCGGATGGTACGCAGGGAGATGCCACGCTCGGCGAAGATCTGGGCCAAGTCGGCCAGGACGCCGACGCGGTCCTCGACCTCCATGTCCACGTGGTAACGGGTCGGGGTCTCCCCATAATCAGCGATCGGCAGGTTCGCGTAGGTGGAATCACCTGGTGCACGACCACCGTGGACCTTGTTGCGGGCGGCGCCGACGACGTCGCCAAGCACTGCGGAGGCGGTCGGTGCTCCACCGGCACCATTGCCGTAGAACATCAGGCGACCGGCTGCCTCTGCCTCAACGAAGATGGCGTTGAAGGACTTGTTGACCGCTGCCAGCGGGTGCTCGCGTGGGATGAGGGTCGGGTGCACACCGACGGAGATGGCAGTTTCACCCTTGCTGTCGGTGATCTTCTCACAGACGGCCAACAGCTTGATGGTGTGACCGGCCTGCTTGGCAGCCTCGATGTCGTCTGCGCTGATGTTGCTGATGCCCTCGCAGTAGACATCATCAGAGGTGACACGGGTGTGGAATGCCAGGGATGCAAGGATCGCGGCCTTGGAAGCAGCGTCATGGCCCTCAACATCGGCGGTGGGATCCGCTTCGGCATAACCCAGGCGGGTTGCCTCAGCAAGGGATTCCTCATAACCGGCACCGGAGGAGTCCATGGCGTCGAGGATGAAGTTGGTGGTGCCGTTGACGATGCCCATCACGGACTGGATCTGATCACCGGCAAGTGAACGGCGCAGTGGGCCCACCACGGGGATGGCTGCGGCAACTGCCGCCTCAAAGTAGAGGTCGACGTTGGCTTCATCGGCGGCGTCGGCAAGCTCGGCGGAGTGCGCTGCCACCAGTGCCTTATTGGCGGTGACAACGGACTTGCCGGCCTTCAGGGCTGCGAGGACAACCTTGCGTGGGTAATCGATACCGCCGATCACCTCGACGACGATATCCACATCATCGCGCTCGACGAGTGAGAAGGCGTCATCGGTCAGTAGTTCTGCGGGTACGCCTTCGCGGGGCTTGCTCTTGTCAGAAACTGCAACACCCTTGAGCTCCAGGGGGCCACCGATGCGGTGGGCCAGCTCGTCAGCATACTCGGTCATCAAACGCATAACCTCCGAGCCGACTGTTCCATAACCAAGGAGAGCGACTCCGACGGATGAGCCGGGTCCCTTACCGGGATTGAAGCTAGGGGCAGGTGCTGAGGTCATGATTCTCCCAAATAATCGTGGCTGTGCCTGGTTTTTCCTTATTTCCCTGGCCAGCCTACCTGGCTACCGGAACGGAAAAGGTTACCAGGTCACTATAGACCAAGCTGTCCACTCGCACAGGGTCGACACCACCCGTGCCCCACGGGGCGGGAAAGGGACAGGAAACTTGTCCCACGGAAATCGCGAAGAGGGGCACCTCCGGGACACCTCCCCATGAATGCCACCACATGGCCAGACGATTAGATTGCGGACATGTCAACCATTTCTGCAGCATGTGGACATAAAACAGCATTTCAGCACATCAGAGCATGAAAGTAGGTTTGCTAATAGCGTGCTGGAATCATATACTTGACGCAGTACCTAATCGCCCTTGCCCTACAAGGAGCCCCCCCATGAAGATCCGCACACACCTCGCCTCAGCCGCCGCCGTGACCATCACCGGCGCAGCCGCCCTCACGCCCCACTCAGAGGCCTTCGCAGCACCCGGGGAATCAGCTCCGGAATCCCTCCAGCATAAATCCGGCAACACGCCCGGCCCCGACGACCCCGTTGCCACGCACCGCCCCGATGACGCCACCATCATCAAGTTTCAGCAGTTTGAAGAAACGATATCGGACTCATTCCAGCCCCACGGGAAGCACACCCCGCAGACATACGGAGCTGGGCCGTACCCCTACACCTTCGGCAGCAGCTAGCCCCCAGATGACAAAACGGTCACATTCTGGGTTCAATCCAGAAAATTGACAGCAATCATGCTGACTTTTTCCGAATCATGCCCTAACCTAAAGATGGTTTTAGTGGCAAACAAAACCACCTGCGGAAAGCATGAGAAACGGACAGTGTGGAACGCGCCGCCAGTCGCATTCCACACACCCACCACCACCCGGCCTTCAACATCATGAAGGCCGGGTGGTTTTTCACTTCTACCCTGGTGCGGCTGCGGAGAAGGGCGGAAGGACTCCGTCCTCGACGGCCCGGTGATAAAAATCCACACGGGTGAGAATCGGCCGACCATCCAGTGCATACTTGGCCCGGACCCGGTCAAGGTAATCCCGAACAGTATTTCGCGATAGTCCCGTGATCGTCGCGACCCGCTTAGCCGGCTCCCCCATCGCATAGAGCTCCAGAACCTCCCGCTGGCGCGGCGATAGTCGAACCGCCCCTGCAGTAGGAACGGCAGAGATCTTCCCCGCCCCAGCACCCACAGCCCCGTGGAGCACCATTTCCAGCTCCGCCGAGGTTGTCCGGGGATCCACAACCGCAGAGATCCCCGTCCCCATGGCACGCCGCTGAAATTCGGGATCGGAGGTGATCCTGAAAAGAACAATCCGCACCCCCAACTCAATGAGCTGCTCAACAACAGGCGTGTGATTGATGCTGGTCTGCAGGCCCAACAGCGCCACATCAAAGGCGCCGGGGGCGGAGATGGCCAACCACAGCACCTCATGCGGAGTACTGCAGGAACCAGCAGGTGTACAGAGCGAGGATTGAGCAATCATGCTCTCAAATCCGAGCCTCACCACCTCCCGCTCATCCACCGTCAGCACTTTTACTTTCATAGTAGAAATGATACGTGACCATCGGCCAGTGGCGGCGCACTCTCACAGGGGGTCCCGAAAGAGGGCACCCACCCCACTTGCTGCAACCCAGGCCAATGCCACCACCTTGGAAATTCAGGGATGACATGTGCAACGTCGACATGCCTGATGCTGACCAGGCATAGGGCAAGGCCATCATGCTGGAATGGTGCAGCAATATCACCCAAGGCACCAAAGACGCACTGCCGCATGCGACAGAAGACATCAACCCCGTCGCCATACTGACTTTCGGAGTCTGCCCGGCAACTCAGTGAATCAAAGGACCGCGTGGATAACGCAGACACGGACAACCGATCCCCCTTGACTGAAGCTGGCGCACTGGCTGCCCCTGACAACATGTCTGGTGCACATGCTCTAATGCTCCCTCGCCACCGGAGACGACAACGACGGAGACCAGCATGGCAGCGAAGGCGCGACCGCCTCCTAGCACATACAAGGCAGAGGTAACAGCCCCCACTTCAGCTGGCAGTAGTTTTGCAGTATTGAGTGATTTGAATCACTGGGAGATTCTGAGGTTAGTGAGAAAATCATTCAACTCCACTCCCCTACGGAGCTGAATGTGACCCAAGGAGAACACCCCATGCAGACCCGAAGAATTCTTTTCGGCATTTCAGCAGCTCTCAGTCTGGCTGCCGCCACACTCATCGCGCCCCAGGCCCATGCCGCTACCCTCACAGTCCAGGGCAACACCTGCACGGTCCGCATGTCAGAGGCTGACCGGGCACTCGGTAGAACCATCATGAAAGACTGGGGTGAAGACATAACCCAGGGGGTAAAGGACGAATTACCAGGAGTGGCTGGTGACATCGACACCTTGGTGCAAAACCTCAATTCCGGCACAGCAGATCCTGAGCAACTCAGTCAGGCAATGGCTCGCGTTAATGAGGCGGGTGTCAACCGTGGATTCTACGAGGATGAAGCAGCCGGCCTGATCGCCATGGGAACAGCACTGGCAGCCTCAGGCATGGTCCCCTTTGATGACATGACATTCACCAGGGGAGAAACTCCTGATATCCCAGACGACATCGGCACACCAGGTGAAGGTGATGATTTGCTCTCCCCAATCGCCCAGGAGATCATCAGCGATTCCCTTCCTGCCGGGGTACAGGCGATTGGCCGATGGTTCCGTGTGCTACAGAATGCCTGTGACGCGAACCAACCAGGAACATATAACTTCACACTCACCGGCGGTGGCGGAGGTACCGGCGGTGGTGGCAACGGAGGCTCATCCTTCCTCTCAAGCTGACGCTGCCCCACATGGTTCCAGCCCTGCACTGTCAGATCTTCCCCGAGCTGACGGTGCAGGGCCTCTTTTTCTTAGTGAACACCCTGTGCGAAAACACCACCGGACAGAAGAGACACGTGCCCCCTATGCTGGTGCCTACAAACCTAAGCGAAACCTCCTCATCGAAGGTGACGGTGGCCATGACCAGAATTATCCCGATTGCTGCCCTGTGCATGGGAGCAGTCATGACACTCAACGCATGTGGTCCAGGAGGCACAACTGTTGATTCCTCCACAGTCGCCACCATGAGCAGCTCCAGCCTGGGATCCTCTGAGGCAGGATCATCCTCTTTTCCTGATGTTGAAACCAGCCGTGTGGCAAGCAGACTCGCAGCACCGTGGTCGGTCACCTTCCACGAAGACACTCCTCTAGTCAGTGAACGGGATGCGGCACGCATCCTGGAAGTCACTGACAGCGGGCACACACGAGCCATCGGACACATCACCGAAGCTGCACCTGGTGGCGAAGGCGGATTGCTTGGCCTCGCAGCCCAGGATGGTTTCCTCTACGCCTATGTCACCACAGCCGGTGACAACCGGGTGATCAGGATGGCTCTGACCGGTGAACCCGGCGCGCTAGGTCTGGACCAGGCTGAGGTGATCTTTGCAGGTATCCCGAAGGCCGCCACCCACAATGGTGGGCGGATCGGATTCGGTCCGGATGGAAGACTGTACATCACCACGGGGGATACTGATCGGCCGGACAGTGCTCAGGATCTGGAGTCGTTCGCGGGGAAGATCCTCCGGATCAACCCTGATGACGGTTCAGTCCCAGCTGATAATCCCTTCTCCGGTAGTCCGGTGTTCAGCATGGGGCACCGGAATCCCCAGGGTATTGCCTGGGATGCAGAGGGGACGATGTATGCCTCGGAATTTGGGCAGAGTACGTGGGATGAGCTCAATATCATCACCGCCGGTGGGAACTATGGGTGGCCAGTGGTGGAGGGGAGGGCATCCAGGGATGGTTTCATTGACCCGGTCCAGCAGTGGCGTCCTGCTGAGGCAAGTCCGAGTGGAATGGCGATTACTGATGACGCCATCTTCATTGCGAATCTGCGTGGGCAGACTCTCCGGGAGGTGCCGCTATCTGATCGGGGTTTTTCACGCACCTATCTGACCGGCGAGTTTGGTCGTCTCCGGGACGTGGTCAGATCACCGGATGGTGCGAAACTGCTGGTGTTGACCAATAACACTGATGGGCGTGGGCAGCCCGGCGAGATGGATGATGTGCTGCTTCGGATTGATGATCTATCCTCCCTCAGGTGATGCTGAGCCGGTGTGATATTCCCCCGGTTCATTCCCGCGTACCACCACGGTGTCCTTAGGACCTGCCATCCTGAGCATCTCGGCCAGTGTCTTCTCCATCTGTGCGATGCCCTGGTGGTGTGTTTCTGATCCTGGGTGTGCGGAGGGGATGGCATAGTCGTCGAGAAGCTTCACGGTGAACCCGCGCAGCCGTGATCACCATCTCCATTCTGCTTGCCCCTGCGGCCACAGCAGTGGGGCTCAACTTTTCTGGAGAGGACTGCATCATCTCCTTTGATGATACTGAAGCCCAACAGCTGCACAGCCATCTGATCGGGATGGATGAAACTCCGCTCCTTGGCGGCTATCCCGCCAGGGAAACAAAACTGGAGAGTTTCTTCACCTACGTCCGCACCACCACAGACAGCAGGGATGACGCTGCGTTGAGCATGCGGCGGACTCCCGTATTTTTGAAAGCCCCCCCCCTAATGCCAGATTCATGATGTCCTGCACGCATGCACCGCAGGGCCCGAAGACAGCGGTGACGGTACTGACGGTGGGCGGGGAGGTTTCTCCTTCGGCAGCCCTTAACCCCGGCAAACCACAACACCCCTGCCGGGGTACGGCAGGGGTGTTGGGATGCGTCGATAAGCGCTGGTTCTAGACTTCGAGTGAGAGGATATCGTCCAGGGTTTCGCGGCGCAGCATCAGCTTGGTGGCACCAGCACGCACCGAGACAACCGCGGGGCGCGCAAAGGCGTTGTAGCGGGAGCTCATGGCGTAGCAGTAGGCGCCAGTGGCTGCCAGTGCCAGGAAATCACCGGTGGCGATATCGGATGGGTAGACCTCATCGTTGATGAGGATGTCCCCGGATTCGCAGTGGGAACCCACCACGCGGGTGTTGATGGACTCGCCTTCGGTGAATCGAGAGATCACGCGGGCATCGTATTCTGAGCCGTAGAGGGCAGGGCGGATGTTGTCGGACATACCGCCGTCCACGGAGATGTAGCGGCGTTTCTTGTTCTCATCCACAGAAACATCCTTGATGGTGCCCACCTCATAGACGGTGACAGCGGCAGGTCCGGCGATGGCGCGACCAGGCTCCACCAGCACGGTGGGTGCCTCGATACCCAGTTCGGCGGCGGTCTTACCCACAGCAGTGAGCAGGTCATGGGCGACTTCTGCCACATTGAGTGGTTCCTCGGCGGCGGTATAGGCGATGCCGTAGCCGCCGCCCAGGTCTAGTTCCGGCAGGGTCACACCGAGTTCATTGTGGATCTTGGAATAGAGCTCCAGCACGCGTTCGGCAGCCAGGGAGAAACCCTTGGCGTCGAACACCTGGGATCCCACATGGCAGTGCAGGCCCACGAGCTCCAGGTTCTCTGCGTTGGTGGCAGCCTGCGCTGCGGCAAACGCGGAACCGGACGCCAGGGAGAAACCAAATTTCTGGTCCTCATGGCTGGTGGCGATGAACTCATGGGTGTGTGCCTCAATGCCAGGCTTCACACGGATGAGGACCTGCTGAACCTTACCCTCACCTGCGGCAATATAGTCCAACAGTTCCAACTCCTGGGCGGAGTCCAGCACCACGTGTCCCACGCCGTTCTGCACGCAGGCTCGCAGGAAACCAGCATACTTGTTGTTGCCGTGGGCCGTGATGCGTTCGCCCGTGAAACTGGCTGCCAAGGCGATGCCCAGCTCATTGCGGGAGGCGATGTCCAGGGACAGTCCCTCCTCATCAACCCAGCGCGCAATGGTCTTGCTTAAAAACGCCTTGGATGCGTAATGCACGCGGTCCGGGCCACCGAATGCGGTGGCCATGTCACGGCAGCGGGAACGGAAATCGTCCTCATCCACCACGAACAGGGGCGTGCCGTATTCCTCCGCCAGGTCCGGCAGTGGAACACCGGCGATGGTGACCACACCGTCCTCCTGGCGCACGGCGTTACGTGGCCAGACGTGGGCGGGCAGCTCGTTGAACTGGTCGGCTGGGTTGCCTTCGTTCATTACATTTTCTCCGGTGCGGATACGCCAACCAGTGCAAGAGCGTTGGCCAGGGTCTGACGGGTGGCGGCGGCAAGTGCCAGGCGTGCCGAGTGGATCGGTGCGGTCTCCTCATCAGCCTTGGGCAGGATGTGGCAAGAGTCGTAGAAACGGTGGAAGGTTCCAGCCAGTTCCTCAGCGTAGCGGGCGATGCGGTGTGGTTCGCGCAGATCCGCGGCAGCTTTGATCACTGCTGGGAACTCACCCAGGGTACGGATGAGATCGCCTTCGCGGTCATGGGTGAGCAGGGAGAGGTCAGCGTTGTCATAGGTGACACCGACTTCGGCTGCCTTGCGCGCGATGGAGCACAGGCGGGCGTGGCCGTACTGCACGTAGTACACCGGGTTGTCAGAGGACTGGGATTCCCACAGGCCGAGATCAATGTCCAGGGAGGAGTCCACGGAGGATCGGATCAGGGAGTAACGCGCGGCATCAATGCCGATGGCCTCCACCAGGTCATCCAGGGTGACCACGGTGCCGGCGCGCTTGGACATGCGCATGGCCTGGCCGTCACGCACCAGGTTGACCATCTGGCCGATGAGCACCTCAACGCCCTCTGGTGCATAACCCAAGGCTGCCGCAGCGGCCTTCAGACGTGCGATGTAGCCATGGTGGTCAGCACCGAGCATGTAGATGTTCAGGTTGTGGCCACGCTCAAACTTGTCCTGCGCATAAGCGATGTCACCTGCGATATAAGCGGCGTCACCATCAGACTTGATGACAACACGGTCCTTGTCATCACCAAAATCGGTGGAACGCAGCCACCAGGCACCGTCCTTCTCGTACAGGTTGCCATTGTCCTTGAGCTTCTGCACGGCCTTGTCCACAGCGCCGGACTCAAATAGGGAGTTCTCGTGGAAGTAGACGTCAAAGTCAGTGCCGAACTCGTGCAGGGATTCACGGATGTGCGTGAACATCATCTCCACACCCTCTGCGCGGAAGAGCTCCTGGGTGTCCTCCGGTGCGCGGTCCAGGGCGTCAGGGTGCTTTGCGACGATCGTCTCCGCGATCTCCTTGATGTATTCACCGCCGTAACCGTCCTCAGGCGTGGGCTCACCCTTGGCCGCTGCCAGCAGCGACAGGGCAAAACGATCGATCTGACGACCATGGTCATTGAAGTAGTACTCGCGGGTGACCTTGGCACCGGCGGCCTCCAGGGTGCGGCCCAGGGAATCGCCCACGGCAGCCCAACGGGTGCCACCCAGGTGGATCGGCCCGGTCGGGTTCGCGGAGACGAACTCCAGGTTCACATCAAGGTGGGAGAGGTGATCGGAGGTACCGAACTTTTCCCCCTGCTCCAGGATCTTGGCCACGATCTCACCCTGTGCAGCCGCAGCCAGACGGATGTTGATGAATCCCGGTCCCGCGATCTCAGCAGTGTCGATGTTGGCGTCCGCAGCCAGAGCCTCCACGAGCCAGGTGGCCAGGTCACGTGGATTCACGCCGACCTTCTTGGCCACCTGCAGTGCCACGTTGGTGGCATAATCGCCATGCTCAGGATTACGGGGACGCTCCACAACAACCTGCTCGGGGAGAACAGAGGTGTCCAGATCGCGGGAGTTGAGAACCTCAACCGCGGTCTGCTTGATCAGTGTTGCGAGATCAGCTGGTGTCATGGGGTGAAATTCTAGCTGAGGCACACTGCACGTACAGAATACAGGGGGTTATATATGCCCAACGGTGCACCCACCACCGCTTTCACACCCTCCAGGCCGACTTTTCTATAAACTCTCCCACATAATCCCAAGCATTGGAGTATGGATGATTTCTGTGAGAACCCGTGTCCTGTCAGCCTTCTCCGCAGTGGCCATGGCTGTCGCTGTTATCGGTACTCCGGTGGTGTCCGCACAAGCCGGGTCTCAGATCACCTGGGAGGACTGTCCCGCACAGGTTGATATCAGCACTGCCCAGTGTGGACGCATCGATGTTCCCATGCACTACTCCGATCCTGGGCTGGGCGATATCTCCGTTGGTTTTGTCAAGGTTCCAGCCGCTGATCCTGCAGCCAAGCAAGGCACCATCTTCGGTAATGCCGGTGGCCCCGGCGGTGACGCCTACTCCTTCTTCGGTAACACCGCCATGAACTGGCCGGTAGAGCTATACAGGGAATGGGACCTGATCGCCGTGCAACCCCGTGGCATGGTTGGTTCCACACCCGTGGACTGCACCACCCCGGCCACCGGTTATGACCAGATCAGCATGCTCACCCGTGCCGGCGCCTTTGTCCGCGACTCCTGCGAACAAGGCACACCGGGATACACCTCCAGCTTGACCACCGACAACACCGCCAATGACTGGGAACGCGTACGCATCGCCTTGGGTGAGGAGAAGATCTCCATCCTCGGCCTGTCCTACGGCACCTACCTCGGCTCCGTCTACGCCACCCGCTACCCCGCCCACACCGACCGCGTGGTGCTCGACTCCGCCATGGCACCCAGTCAGGGCTGGAATGGTGTGATGGCGCTGCAGGAACAGGGATATATCGACTCCCTCCATGACTTCTTCACCTGGACCGCCAAGCACCATGAGACCTATGGCCTGGGTGAGACCCCACTGGCGGTTTATCAGGTGTGGTCCGACAGGATCGTTGCTGAAACTGGCACTAATCCCACCGTTGCTCCCCCACCGGCACGCGTCGGCGATGTCCCGCCAGCCCTTGCCTGGGCAGGCCAGGGTGGTGCCGATGTGATGAACACCGTGGCACCCACCGGCATTGCACTCCAAGGCATTGCCACCCAGATGCTCAACCCCGGCACCCACCAGGCACTCAGCCCACTATTGAATCTGACCAGAGGCACCATCCCCCAGCCCTCCACCTGGCCAGACCTGGTCTCCGTGATCGCAGGACAACAACCCCTGCCTGACCTGAACACAGGCACTGCCGACGAACACACCCAGCAGTCAATGAACGCCAGTGTCAACATGCAGCGCCTGGTGATGTGCAATGAAAACGCCGTGGCACCCAACCCCATGGATATCCCACGCAATGCCTGGGCCAGCTTCATCACCGGTGACATCTTCACCACCTACTCCACCTTCTTCTCCTCCGGCATGGCCTGCTCCGGAATCCACCCCTCCAGCGGACTCCAGCCACTCGATGGCTCCCACCTGGCCGTACGTCCACTCCTCCTGCAGGGAACCGACGACCCCCAGACCCCCTACAGTCATCACGGCGAACTGGCCACCAAGATGAATGCCCACACCGTCACCATCAACGGCCCCGGCCACGGCCAGACCTCCGGAGGCCTGAACCCCGCGGTAAATACCATCCTGATCGACTACCTCCGCACCGGAAACACCACCGCGACCTCCTCCCCCGGCCTCAACCCGACCCCCTAGTTGCCTTTCCAATCCGGGATGGTGATAGAATCACACCGTTGTCGTCAACAGGTCATTAACAGTCCTGACGGTGATGGTTCGCCTCCGTAGCTCAGTGGATAGAGCACCGGTTTCCGGTACCGAAGGTCGTAGGTTCGACTCCTATCGGGGGCACAATAAAAACACCGTGAACAGTGAGGGAAAATCACTGTTCACGGTGTTTTTGCACGCAAGGCTCACAACCAGACCGGAGGCAGGGCCAACCCGAAAACCTGGCACAGCCGCCTCCCTGGGTTGAGTCTCTGCCATCAGCCTTCTACCAGCCCAGGACCCCATCAACTTCTAAAATTTTAGACACGCGAAAAATAACGTGAGTGAGTCCCCTGAAGCGCACTCAAAGAAGCAGCATCCACTGACAAAATCTCAATATTTCCCTCTTCACGGGCACGATTCGGAGAGATGCCAACCTTTTCATTGCGGCTTCAATATTGCGAACAGTGACCGCTTCTGTGTTCCTAATTTCGTATTTAATTCCATCTTCAAGCGTATTGATAAAATTCCTATTCCAAGAAATCTCCACGCATGCCACAGGACAAGAGCTGCATGTCTGCCTGTCAGATATGAAATTACATAAAGAGCACCCTCAGTAGCGGAGGTTCCTCGAAGGGTTCACATCGAATGCGAGACACCATTCCAGGCAAGACCTCAGTGGAATTTAAAGTTTTTCCTGGTGTTTAATATATTCTTCACATATATGCACCCACATACAAAACTTTAGGCTGCTTTAGTCCCCATAATTACGAGACTCACACATGGTGTTGGTCACCAAATGCGTGTTAAAGCCATGAAAATGTTTCTAATACGTTACAGTCTGATGAGATTAACGGTGTCGTGAGAGCAAACCCCTCCACAGAGGCGGTTTACTTCCTGAGTTTCTACTTAAAAAATCAAGATAGGTTACTGTGTGACCTAACACCCGAGCCGTTATAAGAGAATTATCCGGATGTTGGGAAGGTTTATCGTGAGATTTCGTAATGCTGCCGAGAAGCGCGCAACAGAGCTACGACTACTGACGGCGACCGTGTATTTTCAGGCGCTCAATCAGAAATCTATTCGTGAGGATCTGATCACCGCCGACACCCTGGGTCCACAGACCCCGATGGTTCCCACCACCTCCACCACACGTCTGGCAGAGATCTACGCAGACGCACGCGAACACTTTGACAATGGTGCTACAACCGTGATGATCCCGTTCATCAATGCCTCGCCATTCACCCTGTCCGTGCTCACCCTGTCCGGTGAGGACGTCAAGAACCTGGACGAGTCCCAGACCATCAGCTCCCTCTTTGAAATGCTGTCGCCGAAGAAGAGCTGGTCCTTGAAGGATCTCTATTCACATGATCAGGAATCCGTTGCGCGTCTGACCCGGAGTGTCCACCGGTTGACTGCCGCCACCCTATAGGGCACAGTCTTTCCTCATAAACACCACAACCCGCATGCTGGTCCCCTGATCTTCCAGGGAGTCAAGCATGCGGGTTGTCCGTTGACCAGCCCCAGAAGCTTTTAACGCTTGGGGATCAGCAGCCAGGCGAGCGCATACATGAGGATCTGGGATCCGGGGACTGGGAAGAGCAAGGTGGCAACAAAAGCTACTCGTACCAGTGCGGGGTTCCAGCCGTAGGTTTCTGCAAGTCCACCGGCGACACCACCGATCCAACGGTTGGTGGCACTGCGCCGCAGAGCTCGTGCGTGGGCCGATGCGGTGTCGATCGCGTGGTTGAATGAGTTATTTGCAGCCATGGTGGACAGCTCCTTTTCCAGAGGGAATGATTGTTTTCTTAATAAACACCATTATCCACGCCTGGAAGGGCCAGCACATCAGGGAAGGCCCCCTATTCATCCCCTAGGGGATCTCACTACAGCTCCTCCCTCCCTTCATGGCAGGCGCCTGAGTTGAGTGCCGCGGTGAGGTAATCACGCAATACCTCAGCATGAGCTGGGGTCATCGGGTCAAACACAGTGCGGCGAACCGTTTCGACGTGGGCAGGTACAGCCTGCCTGAGGCGTCGCTCGCCCTCCGGGGTCAGCTCCACAATCACTCCGCGGGCATCGCCCTCGCACTTGACCTTGGAGACCAGCCCCTTCTTGTCCATGCGGGTGATCTGGTGGGAGGTTCTACTGCGGTCCCATTCCAGGGAGTTGCAGAGATCCCGGAGTCGGACATCACTGTCGCCTGACTCGGACAGGCTCACCAGTACCGAGTATTCAGAGGTGGTGAGCTCGTGATCTTCCTGGAGTGTCTCATCGAGTGTGCGGTCCATCTTGCGTGTTGCAGCAAGGATGAGGCGCCAAAGCTTCTGCTCATCATCATTGAGCCATCTAGGTGTTGTCATGTCATATACCTTAGTTACTTTTTGAAAATATACTCAAAGGCTAGCCCATAACCCGCCCCTTCCCCACATTTCACATATCCCGTGGCAGGAATTTTATTCACACCCTGACCTGCGAAAACATGTTGATGTTTCAACATGTTTCCCATTTCTTGTTGACACATCATCAATGTCTGTTAGGGTAGTAATCGAACCGCTTCAGAGAGCACAGCTTGGAGAAGATCGGTATTCTCGAATTTAACCGGGGTCACATTTCCCCGGTGACATACACACTCAACGCAAAGGAATGACATGAGCAACCTGAATGGTAACTGGATCCTGGACGCTTCCCACACCGAGATCAAGTTCATTGCACGTCACGCAATGATCACCAAGGTCCGTGGTGAGTTCACCGAGTACGATTCCAACATCGTCGTCGACGTTGAGAACCAGGAGAACTCCTCCGCCAAGGTTGTCATCAAGACCGCTTCTCTCACCACCGGCAACGGTGACCGCGACGGCCACGTCAAGGGCGAGGACTTCTTCGACGTGGAGAAATTCCCTGAGATGACCTTCGTGGCAACCGCCTTCAACATCAAGAACGAGAGCGAAGGCACCGTCACCGGCGATCTGACCGTTAAAGAAACCACCAAGTCCGTCACTCTCGACGTTGAGGTCGGCGGCGTGGCTGAGGACCCGTTCGGCAACACCCGCCTGGGCTTTGAGGCAACCACCGAGATCAACCGCAAGGACTTCGGCCTCGAGTGGAACGCACCTCTGAACACCGGTGGCGTCCTGGTCTCCGAGAAGATCAAGATCGAGATCGACGGCTCCGCCATCAAGCAGGCATAAGCCTCTCTCCTTCACCAAAGACCTCTGGCCCACACATAGATGTGGGGGCCAGAGGTCTTGTCATCACACCCTGCTCTTCAAACTGTCAATGTCATACATGATCTTCGGGGAGACATAGTTATAGCGCTCCGGGACACAGGTCAGCACGAACACCTGACCATCACGGCCGGCTTCACCAAACAGTGTGGAGATTCGCGTGAGCCGGACCGGATCAGTACTGCCAAGGGCATCATCGATGAAGACCGGAACCACACCATGGGTGGAGGAATCTGCCACCAGGTCAGCGATAGCAAACCTGGTCAGGATGGCCAACTGTTCCTGGGCACCTCCAGAGAGGTGATCCAGGTTGACCGTGCGGCTGCCGATAGAACGGGTGGCAATGGACAACTGATCATCCAGGCCGAAGCCGGTTTCCTCACCAAAGACCCGGGCTGCCAGGCGGGCAAGTTTATCGGCAAAGGGTGCTGCATAACGCTTGCGGGAGCTTTCCCGGTGACGGATCATCACCTCACGCAGACGCTGTGCTGCATTGGCCCGGCGCTGGATGGACGCCAGGCGGTTCTCTGCTGCTTCCAGGGCGGCATGTGCTTTAGCATGACGTTCTGAGGCACCGGCGGCCAGTTGGATATGACTTTCCAAACGTGCCAGTTCCACAGCCGCTCCGGAAATCGCTGACCGGTAGGCCTCCACGTTGGCTTCTGCACCACGCAGGAGTTGTTCCGCCATCACGGGGTCACTCTGGGCCAGGTGTGCGTCAATCTGTTTTTTCTCCTGCTTCAGGGCTTCCAGGTCCTCCTGGCAGCGGGACACGGCAGCAGAGATGTCGGCATCGCTGAGGTCTTCTTCCGCACGTTGAACATCTGACAAGGTGGCAGCGGCATTATCGCTCAAGCCCTCGAGTTGGGTGGACAGCACGGTCAGTGCGCGGTCTGCCGGTTGCTGACGGAGGGCATCCAGAGAGGCGTCGGCAAGCTTGACGGCTTCACCGGCCTGGTCGCGGTGGGCTTCAGCCTCCGTCAACTGGGTGCGGGCCTGATCCAGGGTGAGGTCACCGAGGTCATCAGTGTTGCGGGATTCCAGGGCTGCATGTTCTGCGCGCAGGGTGTCAATATCGGTGGGTGCTCCCCCGGCGATGCGCGCACGGTCCTTGACCAGTGCCTCAATATCCGCGGTGAGTTTCTGCTGGACCGCAAGGCGTCCGCGTAGTTCCTCCATGCTGTCGACGTTGAGTTTGTCCAGCAGTTCCGCACGGTCAGCCTCAGCAGATTCCAACTGCACCTGGCTGTCGGTGATCATCTTGCCGGGATTGACCACCATGGTCACCCCACCGACCTCAATGGTGAGTTCGCGGTCCAGATCCACCGTGTGGCCGGCAGAATCCACCGTGTGGGCCTCACTGTCAATCATGAGCTCAGCTGACTGCTCGGCAGTGAAACGAATGTGGGCGCCGCGGGACTGGCTGAGGGCGCGGTTGACCTTGACCTCTTCGGTGATCTTCTGCAGTGCGTCTACATCAGCAGTGGTCACCGTGGCTTCAGCTGCCTGTGTGGTCCGCAGTTCCAACAACTGCTGATCCAGCTCATCAATGCTGTTGATCAGTTCTTTGAGTTCCAACCAGCGTGCGCTCTGGCTGAGTGTGTCCACCACCTTGCGTGCAGCTTTCACCGCCTCAATGGCTGTGGCCTCCTCCGCGCGCGCCTGCTCCAAGGCGTTGCTCCGCTCGGTGATGGTGTTCTTCTCCTGCTCAGCAGCCTCTGTGGCTTGCGCCACCTTGGCGTGTTGTTCCTCCACCACCAGGCGGCTCTTCTCCGCACGGGCACGCAGATCAGCGCGGTCAGCCTGCTGTTTTTCCGCAAGACGATGATCTGTGGTTGCGCGTTCCAAGCGCTTATCCACATCTTCCGCCTGCGCCTTGACCTTGACTGCAGCCTCAAATTCGGTCTGGCGGACCTCGAGTTCCGCCTCGGCCTCAGGAAGTTTCTTCTGAGCTAGATCGCGATCCTGTTCCAGGCGTGCCACACGATCAACCTGGGCTCCCAGGGTGGAGATCTCCGCCCGTGCTTCATCCAGTTCCTTCTGGTGCTGCTCCACCGCCGTGAAGAACTGTTCATAGCTGGTGGTACGACTCCCACGTTTGGTGAAGTAGGTGGCATATTCTGCTTCAACAGCAGCCATGAGGGCGGTGTCTTCTGCACCATCTTCTGCCGTGCCACCATTTTGATCATTCAACGCGCTGGTCAGTGAAGGGATTCCCACGGCATTGATACCCGCATCCACATCACCCTGACGCATGAAGAGGGTATCCAGCAGGAATCTGTCCAGGTGGCCTTCCAGGATCTCATCCAGCTGGGCATCGGCTTCCCGGCTGGTGTAGTTGGCCGAGCGTGGTTCCAGGATCTGCAGTTCTGAACTGGGGCTCTTCAAAAACTGCTTGGTGATGATCATCCGGTAGGGCCCCACGGATAATTCCAGGCTGATGCGTACCGGGACATCACGGTCCACGGGTTTCACAGCACGGGTGAGCTTATTCCTGGCACCATGTTTCTCAGTGAGAACAATCTGGATGGCCTCCAAGATTGAGGACTTACCCTTTTCATTATCACCGTGGATGACAATGACCCCGGAATCCGGGATGTTTTCAAGTTCCAGCTGCTCAATGGCACGAAAATTATTAATGGTGATCGAGTGGATGAGCATGTGTCTAGTTCTCCCTACTCAGACGGAACATCAGGTTGAGGGCATCGCGATCAACCTCGGATGCGGGGCCATCAGTCACGGCATCGACAAGTTCGCTCAATGCCTCTGCTGCATAACCGGCCACCGACAGGTTGGACAGTTCTTCATCATCAGGTTCCAATACCAGGTCAGTGGTGCGGTCACGGGGCTTCAGGGAGGCGAAGACATCCTCGAGTTCTGCGATGCCTTCCTCCAACCTGCGGTTCTGTTCCAGGGTGATGGTGCCGCGCAGGCCATATTTGATCACGGTGCGGGACTTATCGGGATAGGCACGCAGGATGTCCAGGAACTCCTCAATATCCTCATCGGAGGTGACTTCCCTAAACAGAGCTTCAAAGACCCAGTTGCCCACGCGGACCTCCTCCACTTCAGCATGGCCCTTGGAGGCGGTCACCACCAGTACATTGCCGGAGTTGGTCTCTCCGCCCTTGCGGGTGGGGTCAAGGTCATGGAAGTCCGTGGTCTCCGGCGCACCTGAAAACCACACACCTCCAGAGCTTCCCACTGGCTGCGCTGAGTGGGTGTCCCCCAGGGCGAGGTAGTCGATGGTGGCGTCGGCAAGTTTTGATTCCACGAACTGCAGATCAATGAGGTCCGCACTGGCTTCGGCACTACGTGATTCCGCCTGCCCGTGTCCCACCGCTATTCTGATCTTCTCCGTGGGCTTGAGTGGATCCAGTGCCGCCCGCACCAGATCCGTGGTGGCCGTCTTGGTCAACAGTGGTGCACCGACGATCTCCACACCGGGAAGCACCTCCACCACGCTGGTGTCTTTGAGCACGGTGACGCCCTCAATGTTCTCCACCCGGTAGAAGATGGAATCCGCCGTGAGAGGATCATGATTTCCGGGCAGGAGATAAACAGGCACAGGCAGTGCCTTCAACGCATCCAGTGCCCTGCCTGTCGTGCGTTGGTGGAGGGAGTTGTGTTCGAAAACATCGCCGGCCACCACGATGAACCGGCACCCATGTGCCCGAGCCACCTCCCCCATCTTCTCAATGGAGCGGATGCGGTCATCATCAAAACGAGCCTGCGCCTCGGATGAGAGGAACCACCTCGTCATTCCGATCTGGAGGTCAGATGAATGAAGGAACTTAATGGTGTCAGTCATGTTTTCCATCTCAGCACAAGGGGTGGACACAGCAGCAACCCCAGCGGGAAGCCATTGAATTCAATACAACAGTATTATCCCAGTTCAGAACAGGTTTTCCCACTGGGGGTAACCCACTGCAACCAGCCCAGCTCCAGCCCCAACCTGTCTAGCTGTCGTCATCAAGCCGCGCGGTGGGATGTGAAGCCACGAGGACCTCGTACATATCCTCGATATCGCTCACGGCGCGCAGCTGCTCCAAAGAGGTGTAAGACACCAGGCGTAGGGCCTTGTGCAGGTAGTTGATATCGGAATCATCAATCGCCGGGGCGACCTTCGGATCCGGCAGATCAGGCAGCACCTTCCCCTCCCAGAAGGATTCATTGTCCTCGGGCTCCTCCTCCACCTTGGCGTGGTAGGTGGCGATGAGTGCTTCCAGGCCGGCCATGCCCTGGCCACGGATGTCCAGCACCATGGCGGGGTTGGCGGTCATCTTCTCCGCGACCACGTAGGCACTGGCCACAGCATGTTTGCACACCAGGGACCGGTCCGGGCAGGAGCAGTCATAGTAGATGGATTCATCCGGTTCACCAAGCAGCTGATCCAGCATGGAGGAGGTCAGATGCCCTTCCCTGACCAGCTTCATGCCGTTGGTGGTTTCCGCGATGCCGCTGTAGGCGGTGCGCATCCTGTCCGCACTGCGGTAGGGGAAGGTCATCATGACCTCGAAGGGTTCGTTTTGAGAACCTGCCACCTTGCAGGTGACGCGCCCCTCCAGAATCTGGACCCCGGTGACATTACCGTTGCGGTAGTAGTCC
The DNA here is from genome assembly GCF_945649885.1 of uncultured Corynebacterium sp. Taxonomy (GTDB): domain Bacteria; phylum Actinomycetota; class Actinomycetes; order Mycobacteriales; family Mycobacteriaceae; genus Corynebacterium. The sequence continues at coordinate 21,135 of NZ_CALZFS010000038.1, forward strand.
TCACCGCGCTGGATACGCCCGGAGTCAGCATTTTTCAGGGTCAGCTGGATGACGCGGTTGCCTGCCGGGCTGAAGCGCTTATTACGCATCTTGCTGGTCTTGTTGGCAGCCTTTTGCAGCGTTGGGCCCAGGCGGGACACAT